>JAQBUE010000159.1 GCA_027624045.1 Acidobacteriota bacterium | reverse complement strand
CTGCGCCCGCGGCAACGGCGATGAAGCCGGCCAGCAATGAGTATTCGACCATGTCCTGCGCTTTCTCGTCGCTGGTCAGGGTTAGGATAAAACTGTACAGTTTGTTCATGTCTTTTCTCCTCAAGAAATGTTTTGGCTCAAAATTTGTTGTTGTCCCGAAGAGGCTCGCTGCGAGAGCGTGATCTACGAGTTCAACAACGTTTATGAGCCCATCATGCTTGAAGATCGAGAGCCTGCCAATGGGCGGGTGGTACCCTTTTCAGGCTAGGTTTACGCACTACGGGGAGAGGGCCTCAGGGGTCGTTTTACTGGTCCTTTCGTACTATCAGACACCAGTGCTCTTTTCGTTTCAGTCTTTTAAGTAATTGATATAAAGTAACTTACGATGAGTAGCCCCTAGGGGCCTCGCGGCGGGGAGGGGGGGGGCGAGAAAACCGCAAGGACGAGCCGCCCCGGGCTCGCGGAAACCTTTTTTGTCGTTCGGGCGCCTACTTGGCGATCTGGAGAGTGATGAGTGACTCGGGTTCCACCGTGGGTTGTTTGATGGTTTGGGGGTCTCGCCAGGAGTCGAAGGCGGCGATCTTGTGAACGCATGAGATCGTGCAGCGGGGGGCACAGGCTTTGTCAGTGAGGTAGGCCTGCCGGATGTGTTCGACGGAATAATCCGCGATGGGGATGGCCGGGAAACCCCGCTGCTGGGAGCAGTAGTGGACCAAGCCGTCTTCGCAGATATAGACGTAGCGTCCGCCGGCGCGGCAACGCCATTGGTTGGGCTCGCCAGCGGCGATTTTCTTCTGGAAGCCGTCGAGGCGGCTGTAGGAGCGTTTCCTGAGTGCCTTGATCTTACCGATAATGTCCTGCTCGTGATCGCTGAGCGGGTGCAGCTGGCCCGATCCGTCGTGAATGATGCCGACCGTGCTGGTGAAACCCAGCTCATGCGCCCGCAACGAGATACGGTAGGCGTCTTCCGGGTTGCCGATAGCGGCCCCGACGACTGAGTTAATGTTGACATCGAACTCGGCGTGGAGCGAGAGCAGTTCCAGCTTCTTGTCGAGAACCTTGAGGCTCTTCTTCGACGTCGCGTCGGGCTGGATGTTGTCGATGCTGATCTGGAGGTACTCCAGGCCAGCCGCATTGAGGCCCTCAATGCGCTCGCGCGTCAATAGGTAGCCGTTCGTGATGAGGCTGGCGATGATGCCATGATGCCGGGTGTGACGGATCAGGTCGTCGAGATCAGGGTGCATTAACGGCTCGCCACCGCTGATCGTCAGAATGCTCAGCCGCAGGCGGGCCAAGTGGTCAACTCGGCGGCGCAGTTCATCGATCGGTACCGGATCGGAGAAATTGTCAAACTCGTTGCAGTAGGTGCAGGCCAGGTTGCAGCGGCGAATCGGGATCAGGTGAGCGAGCACCGGGTGGTCCGTATCGCTGAGCCCTTGAGCGATCATGCGCAGTGTGCGCAGGTTGCGTTGGACCGAATTCGCTTTCTTCCGGATGCTCGTAATCATTCGTACCCAATGCGGCATCTCGCGGCACCTCAACCTTGAGTCCATCGGGCGCGAGCGCCCGCGAGCTTTTCGCTGAATCGTGGCTAGCCGGTCTGCCTGGCTACTGTGGGCTCCCGAATCGATCCCACTAGGGCGGCGCCCTCTGGGTTCTACCGTGAATCACCCACGAAGAGGCTCAGTATACCGCCATTGGCAAGGTTTCTCCAGCGCCAAAGAGGGCTCTTTCCGGACGATAGCGCGGCTAAGGTTGCTGCTAGGATAGGTGGTGCGGCGCCTGCGGGCTACGATTCACCTATTGCTGTTGATTTGAAAGGGCTTACGGCGGCCCTACGAAGGCCTGTGTCGCCGTGAAAGCCATGAAGACTTGCTACATCGAGTGCATTTCGGGCATCAGCGGCGACATGCTGCTCGGCGCTCTCGTGGATGCGGGGCTCGACCAGGTGTACTTGAGCGGCGAGATCGCGAAGCTGGGACTCGACGGCGTCCGGCTGCGCTTCGAGCCGTGCCTGCGTAGCGGGATAGCGGGGACCAACCTGACTGTCGAGGTGGCTCATGATCATAGCCACCGCTCGCTGAGCAAGATCGAGGAAATCATCTTGGCGAGCGATCTCGGGCAAGCGGTCAAAGACCGTAGCATCCAGATCTTTCGGCGCTTAGGCGAGGTCGAGGCGGCTGTGCATCAAGTGCCGGTTGAAAAAGTACACTTTCACGAGGTGGGAGCGCTCGATTCGATTGTCGACATTGTGGGCGCCTGCATCGGGTTTGAGGCGCTCGGGATCGAAAAGATCTACTGCTCGCCGTTGAATCTGGGGAGCGGTACCGTCACTGCGGCTCATGGCGTGATGCCCGTTCCGGCGCCAGCGACGGCGAGCCTCGTGAAGAATATTCCCACTTACTCGGAAGGGCCGGCGGTCGAGCTGACGACGCCGACGGGCGCGGCAATTGTCGCAACGCTGGCGGAGAGCTTTGGGCCGATGCCGCCGATGCGAATTCAGGCGATCGGATACGGAGCAGGGGACCGGGACTTCAAGGGCCGTCCCAATCTGGCGCGCGTGCTGATCGGCGAAGCGGGCGGCGCAAGCGAGGCAACCCGGATCTATGTGATCGAGGCGAATGTCGACGACATGAGCCCGCAGTGGGCTGGTTACGTTCACGAACGTCTGCTCGAAGCGGGAGCTCTCGATGTAACGCTGACGCCGGTCCACATGAAGAAGGGCCGGCCGGGATTCACGATCAGCGTTTTGGCGCTGCCTGATGATCGCGAACGGCTCGGCGAGTTGCTACTGACGGAAACCACGACCATCGGTATCCGCATGCACACTGCGGAGCGGCGCGTGCTTGAGCGAACATCACTCGATGTCGAGACGCCTTACGGGGTGGTGAGCATCAAGGTCGCGTCGGAGAATGGCACAGTCCGCAACGCCGCTCCTGAGTATGAGGACTGCGCACGGATCGCGCGCGAGAAGAACGTGCCCCTCAAAGACGTCTGGCAGCAGGCCCATTTCGCCTATCTGTCGTCGAAACAGGAATCATGAAGTATTACCTGACAACCCCTATCTACTACGTCAACGCGACGCCCCACATCGGCCATGCCTACACGACGCTCGTGGCGGATACCGTCAAGCGGGTGCGCCGCATGATGGGCGACGACGCCTATTTGTGCACGGGGACGGACGAGCACGGCCAGAAGGTCGAGCGCTCCGCCGAGAAAGCCGGTTGGACGGCGCAGGAGTTCGCCGACCGCGTCTCGGGCGCCTTTCGCAGTGAATGGGATAGCCTTGGCATCGACTACGACTTCTTCGTTCGAACGACCGAGCCCCGGCATGCCGGCGCCGTGCAGTGGCTGTTCGAGCGCTGCCAAAAGAACGGCTTCATCAAGAAGGATACGTATACGGGCAAGTACGACGTTACAGGCGAGGCGTTCGTCACCGATGAGGAAGCGCAGAAGATTGACGGTCCGGTCGAGGTCGTGACCGAGGAAAACTACTTCTTCAAGCTGTCGGAGTTCCAAGACCGGCTGCTGAAGCACTACGAGGATAATCCAGATTTCATTCGGCCCGAGTCGCGCCGCAATGAGGTGATCTCGTTCGTCAAGGGCGGCTTAAAAGACCTCTCGATCAGCCGCGCGAGCTTGAAGTGGGGCATTCCGCTACCGGGCGATGACGGTCACGTTTTCTACGTTTGGTTCGATGCGCTGACGAACTACATGACGGCGCTCGGCTACGGCGGCGACGCCGAAGTGGACCCGGAAGGCCTATGGCCGGCCGATCTGCATATCGTCGGCAAGGAGATCGTTCGCTTCCACGCCGTCTACTGGCCGGCGTTTCTGATGGCGGCGGACCTGCCGTTGCCGAAGGGTATTTACGCGCACGGTTGGCTCATCTTTCAGGAAGAAAAGATGAGCAAGACGAAGGGCAACGTCGTACGGGCGCAGCCGATCGACCAAGTGGTCGGCATTGAGGGATTGCGGCACTACCTGCTACGCGAGATCGTCTTCGGTCAGGACGGCAACTTCAGCTACGAGGGTTTGGTCGGGCGCTACAACGCCGATTTGGCGAACGGCCTGGGAAATTTGGCGAGCCGCACGCTAGCGATGATTCATCGCTATTTCGACGGCGCCGTGCCCGAGCCGCCCGACGATAGTGGCGGCGCGCTGGCCGTACTGGCGACGGAAACGATCGCGAAAGTGCGCGCTCACTTCGAGGCGTTCGAATTCTCGCGCGGGCTGGATGCGATCTGGGCGCTGAGCGGGGCGGTCGATAAATATCTGGTCGAGCAGAAGCCCTGGGTGTTGATCAAGGGCGAGGACGAAGAAACGAAGGCGCAACTACGGACGACGTTATACAACGCGGCGGAGGTCTTGCGTATTGTGACGGCGTTGGCGTCTCCGGTACTGCCGAAGTCGGCGGCGGAGATTTGGCGGCAACTCGGCCAGGAGTCGGATCTAACGGCCGTCCGTTATGCCGGCCTCGCCTGGGGGCAGCTCAAGCCAGGCACGAAGTTGCCGGGTGGGGAAGCCGTCTTCCCACGCCTTGATGTCGAGGCCTCGATCAAGAAGATGCAAGAGCTCGAGCAGGAAGTTCTCAAAGAGCAGGCCCAAATCATGGGTAGGACGGTCGAAGCGGCCCCCGCCGCGCGCCAGAAGCCCGCCGATTCCGAGCGCATTGAGATCGATGATTTTGCGAAGGTCGAGATGCGCGTGGGCGTTGTGATGACCGCCGAGAAGGTCAAGAAGGCCGACAAGCTGCTGCATCTGACGATCGACATCGGCGAGGCGGAACCGCGTTCCATCGTCGCCGGCATCGCTGCTGCCTATGAACCAGACAGCCTGATCGGCCGCAAAGTAGCAATCGTCGCCAACCTCAAGCCCCGCAAGCTGCGCGGCCTTGTATCGGACGGCATGATCATCGCGGCTTCCGGGGAAGACGGCAATCCGAACCTAGTGAGCTTCCTGGAAGATGCCCCAATCGGAGCTCGCCTCGGTTGATCATCGATTCACATTGCCATCTCGACGACCGCTCGTTCGACCAGGACCGCGACGAGGTTCTCGCACGGGCCAAGCAGGCCGGAGTCGGCGCCCTGCTCTCGATCGGAACGGGCAGTGGCCCTCCTGATCTCGAAGCCGCGATTCGTATCTCCGATGCCAACGACTCGATCTACGCGACCGTCGGCGTGCATCCTCATGACGCCGAGAAGGCCAACGACCAGACGTTCTCTGATCTGGAGGATCTGCTTGGCCGTCCGAAAGTACTGGCCCTCGGCGAAATCGGATTGGACTATCACTACGACAACTCACCCCGCGAACGGCAGCGAGACGTATTCGTGCGACAGATGGGGATTGCGCGGACAGCCGGGAAGCCGATCGCCATTCACACCCGAGATGCCTGGGAGGACACGTTGGCGCTGCTCGATGAGTACTGGGTTTCGAGCGGGCTGGGTTGTGTGTTGCACTGCTTCTCGGGGAACGAGCAGCAAGCGGACGCGGCGGTCGAGAGAGGCTTTTATTGCTCCTACGCAGGTGTTCTAACGTTTGCGCGCGCTGACGATGTTCGCGCCGGTGCCGCTCGTGTGCCGCTCGACCGGGTGTTGGTTGAAACCGACGCTCCCTACCTCACTCCCGCGCCGTTTCGCAAAGTTCGCCGCAACGAGCCTTTCTACGTGATTCACACGGCAAAGAGGCTGGCTGAGCTGAAACGAATGACCTACGAGGAACTCGCGGCCCAGACAACCCGTAATTTTTGCGATCTATTCGGTTTGCCTGTGTCCGCGTTCCGGGTATAAACTGAATCTCTTACCCTTACCCCGCTGCATGCCGACAATCAACACACCGTCGATGTCTCGTCGAGAGGTGCAAGCCCTGTTCGCCGAAGACCTCAAGCGGGTCGAAAAAGCGATTGGGACTGACACGATCTGTTCCGTCGAGGCTGTTACGGCCATTAGCCACCACTTGCAGAAGAGCGGTGGCAAGCGCTTGCGGCCGGCCCTGCTTTTGCTGGCATCGGGCGCGTGTGGCTATACCGGCGACGCCGCGATTCGGCTGGGAGCGGTGGTCGAGATCATCCACACGGCCACGCTGGTTCACGACGACGTGATCGACAAGGCCGATGTGCGCCGTGGCAAGCCTTCGATTAATTTGCGTTGGGGCAACCAGACCAGCGTCCTGGCCGGTGACTGGCTTTACATGCAGGCGTTCAATCTGGCATTGAGGGAACGTAATTTCTCTGTTCTCGATTTGCTGATCGAGCTGACGCAGATGATGGTCGAAGGCGAGTTGATGCAGCTTGAGTGGCTGGGCCGCCTTGACGTTACCGAAGACGAGCATCTTTCGCTCGTGCACCGCAAGACGGCCTACCTGTTCTCGGTCTGCGCGCGCCTGGGAGCGATATTGGCTGGCGCGGATGCGAAGGACGAGCAGCGGCTCGGGGACTATGGCTGGAATCTCGGGATGGCGTTCCAACTCGCCGATGATCTGCTCGATTTCACGGCGTCGGAGCGGGTGCTGGGTAAGCCGGTAGGGAACGATCTACGCGAAGGCAAGGTCACGCTTTCGATGATTCTCGCGCTCAAGCAATGTACTCCGGCGGAGCGCGAATCGGTGCGGCGCGTGGTGACGGAGCAGTCGTATGACGCCGCGCCGTTTCGCTCGGTGCTCGGGTTGCTCGAAAAATACGGAGCCATCGAACGAGTTCGCGTCCGGGCGCTGGACTACATTGAGAACGCGACGGCGCAACTGACGTCCCTGCCGGAATCGAACTACAAGCGCGCGCTCTATTCGGTGACCGAATGGGTCGTCGATCGCGAAAGCTGAGTTTGCCGGCCTGCGGAAGTTGTAGGCGCCGCCGATCCCTTCCTGGCGCCTCATGAAAGAAACCGAAATTAAGCTCAGGATCTCCGATGGTGGCCGTCCGCGGAACGTTTTGCGTCGTCTGGGGTGGCGTGTCGCACGGCGGCGCTACCACGAACGGAACACGGTCTACGACCGAAGCGGCGATCCCTGGCTCGCGGCCGGCCGGCTCTTGCGAGTTCGAGATGCCGGCCCGCAATGCCTTCTCACACTGAAGTTGCCGGTTGCGAAGTCACCGGTTGCGAGCTTGCCGGTTGCACGGCAAGGGCTGCATAAAGTTCGTGAGGAGATCGAAATCGAGATCGCTGACGGAAGGCAACTGCGGCGTATTCTGGAGGCGATGGATTTCCGTCCCGTCTGGCAGTACGAGAAATACCGCACCGAATTTCGCAGGGCGGGCGAGCGAGGGAAGATTCTGTTGGATGAGACGCCCGTGGGCGACTATCTGGAACTGGAAGGCGCTCCGCGCTGGATTGACCGAACGGCCGCCGAACTGGGATTTTCAAAGCAGGACTACATCGTCGATACCTACCGCGGGCTCTTCGTCAAACTCTGTGAGGCAACAGCAAGCACGGCCCGCGACATGCTGTTCGGTGCGCAGGGTCTGCGGGCAAATCCGAGGGCTGGAGAAAATGGGCGCTAGAAGTTTGCCAAGGGTCCGCGCACGCCATTGCGCCCTCCGGCGACAGGTCATGGCGCACATCGTCCGCTGTGCGCTTGCAACCGCCTTCGTCCAGATGGCCGCGGCGGGCGTCTGGTTACTAGAAGCCGGGACAGACTTCCGGACCGGCGCTCCGCTGGTCAGGAACATACGCCTTGATGCGGGACGAGTATCGATCGAGATCCGGGACGCGAAACAGCATCACACGATCATTTACCAGTCCGCGCCGAAGAGGGTCTGGATGGTCGATCACGAGCAACGCTTCTATCGGATATTGAGCGACGAGAGCTTGGCGACATTGACGAAGCAACTCAGCGGTGTGCGCAAGGAAATGAGCCGGCGTGCCGACGAGCAACTTGCCAACATGACCGAGCAACAGCGCCGTGCGCTCACGCAGTCGATGAAGGGGCGCGCCGCCAGTCAGCCCGGGGCTAAGCCGCCCGCTGGTGTCGCTGAAACCGTGTTCACCCAGGCATGGCAGGACGAATCGGTCAACGGCCGGACGTGCGACAAGTACGAGGGCCGGCGCGACGGGCGGAAGGTCTGGGATATCTGCGCGGTTCCCTGGAATCGATTGGATGTCGAGCGATCTGACTTCGCTGTCTTGGCCGAACTGATCGAGTATCTCGTGACCCTGCAATTGTGGAGCCAGGGTGCGGTGATGGAACCAGGCCCGGCGGACTGGGAAAAGCGAAAGTTGTATCCCGGGTTGCCCGTCCAGCGCATTCGCTACGCGAATGATCGGCCGATCGAAGTGTTCGAGGTTCTCGAAATGGAGAGGCGCGAGTTCAGTGCATCCGATTTCGAGATACCGAAGGACTACATGGAACGAGAGGTGCTGCTGTTCGCTCCCGAAGCCGCTCCGCAAGAGTCAAAGGGGAACGAACAGTAAGGCCATATGAGTGAGGTGACATGAGGTTGTTAGCGCATATCTTGATGGGCTTGTTGGGGGTCGCCGGTCCGCTGGCGGCAGGTGCTTTGCTGACCGTTGAGGTTGAAGCCGGACGTGGCGGAGTGTTGCGGAAGCACGAGATCCACGTGCAAGGTTCGCGAGTGCGGATGGATACGCCCTCCGATCAACATAAGCAGGTGACCCTTTACGACAACAAAGCGGGAACGATGGTTCTGCTCGACGAAGAGCAGAAGTTGTTCCGCCGCATCGACATCGAGCAGACAGCCGACCGACAGAAGGAGTATGAAGTGCGGCAGGCCCGCTTTCAAGAGGGCATGGAGAAGCGTATTCGAAGCCTTCCTCCCGAGAAGCAGGCCGCTTTTCGAAAATTAATGAACCGTGGCATGGCTGCGGGCGACGTCGCGCGAATGGAATGTCAGCGTGTTGGCGAGGCTGAGGCGGTTGGCAACTGGACCGCGGATCGTTACGACTGTCTCGTGGGATCGAGGAAGGTCCGCGAGATTTGGACGGTGCCATGGGAGGAATCAGGGCTGAACGCCGAGGAAGTCGAAGCGTTGCGGGCCTTCGTTCAGCGCCGCGGCGGTGGCTCCACCGGCGGACCCCTGGGCTCGATGTCCGGGCAGTTGTCGCTCAGCGCGGATGCTTTTCCGGGGCTAGCGGTTCGCGTACGCCATTTTCAGGGAGGCGCAGTTCACAGAGGGCACGAAATATCGAGTGTCAAGAGTGAGGACTTCGATGCCGGTCTTTTCGCGATCGATGCGAGCTATAGCGAGGCCGCGGCCGGGAACTTCCCTCTCGGCATTCGCTAGATCGCTCGGGTTCTTAGCCTCCGCTGCCTAAGCCGAGGCGCCCATCGCCGCCGGCAGGGCGGAACTGGACGTCGTTATTTCCGCGCGTCCGGGCCCTGCGAGGCCGACGATACCGGACCGAGGGATGTCGTGCTCTCCGTGACCGAATCCACCTTCGCCCGGCTGTAGAAGATTGGGAAGTATTTCCCGCGCGCCCAAAGCTCGAACAGGTCCCGGTAGTGCGGGCTATCGGGGTTTCCCGACTGACCGGGCGTGTTCAGTCCGACCGAGTTGTCCCAGTCCGAGGTGTCGACCACGATCATGAACGACGCACCTGAAGTCTGGTTGTCACCGCCGCCGGTGTTGTGGACCGTGCCGCCGTAGCCACCACGAGGGAACGGCCCGACATCGAGCCTGCGTCGCAGATCGGGGCTGACCGCCGCCGTCATTGAGTGGCGAATCAGCACGTGCTTAAACGCCTCCTGGCCGTATTTCCAGGTGGAGATATCCGGACCGAACCGCTTCTGCAAATCGGCAAGCGTCTGCTTCAGACTGTCGGCCAAGATGGCGTCGCGGCCCGCGACCGGCGCCTCGCCAAAGCGGCCGTCCGGCGCAACCAGCCAGTCGATCATCCGCTTGGTGTTGATCCCGCCTATCGCCCTACGCGCCTCTTCCGGCACCACGTGGTCCCGGACATTGTTGCGCAGCCGCTGTTCGAACGTGGCGTAGATCGCCGCCTCGACCGAGTCCTTGTCCATCACGTAGTTCCAGTCGAGCAACCTGTCCCGGATCTGCTTCACCTTGGGATCGCCGATCTCGATTTCACGCAGCAGGGGCACGATGTTCCGGCCGGCCACGGTCAGCTCATCGTGTTGGAGCCGCATCATGTCGACCAGCGTCATGTGCCGCCCTGAATCGAGTACTTCTTCCACGCGCGCCGCGCGCATCTGGTCACCCCAGGTGTAGTGCAGCGCCTCCCAGTAGGGATAGCCATCCGGCACCGTGTAGTTGTTCGCCGTGCCGTAGAATCCCTTCTCAGGGTTGAGCACGTTCGGCAGCGCCTTGATCGGCAGAAACCCATCCCACTCGTACCGCCCGTCACCCGGCACGGGTACCAATCCGCTGTGGTTCGGCCGAATCGGCGAGACGCCGACCGCTTGGTAGCCGATATTCTTCTCGCGGTCAGCCCAGACCATGTTCTCCGAGGGGATTCGGCTATAGCTGCACGCTTCCCGAAACTCTTCCCAGCTCTGAGCCTGGTCCATCCGCAGACTCGCCAGATACGGCGCCGAGCCGGAGTCGAGCCAGGCGGCACGCAGCGCATACGCTTTGTGGTTGGCGGTGTCCTCGTAGAGCACCGGTCCGTGCCGAGTGTATTTCAGCTCGACCCCGGCGGGCGCCTCGCCCTTAACAGGAATCGTATCCTTGATGACGGTCATGGTTTCCCAGCCGTCCAAATAGCGGTACTGATTCGAGTTTTCCGGGTTCGTGTCGTAGACGTAGAGGTCTTCATTGTCCTGACCAAATACCGTCAACCCCCACGATCCGTGCTCGTTGTGTCCGATCGAGACGCCGGGTAACACTGGCTCTCCTCCGCCGATCACGTTCCAACCGGGCGCCACCAGATGGACCCAGTACCGCAGCGACGGCGCCGCCTGGACGCGGTGTGGGTCATTGGCCATCATCGGGAATCCAGTCAGCGTGTGGCTACCCGCCACGACCCAGTTGTTGCTCCCGATCGCCTCGTAGTCCTGCTGCGAAAGGTCGATCTCGCTCGGCGTTGCAGCCGCCAGCCGTTTGAATGTGCCTTGATCGCCACGATACGCTGCTATCAGGTCTTCCGGCTGAAATATTACGCTCCGCCGGTGTGCGCTGTAAAGATTGAGAATGTCGTCGGTGAGTAGCGAGACGTCAACTGCGGGATCAATCGTCAGGTCGGGATCCCCATAGTAGTAGTTCAACTCCTTCACTCGGTCCGGGCCCAACAATGCCACCGCGCGGGCATTGCCGATCTCAGACCGAACGTTGCTCACCAGGCCCTGATGGCGCGAGATGACAACCTCAGAGGTCCAGTGCCGAGGAGTGATGCCGAGTAGCTTGAACTCGACCGGCAACAGGTCGGGATTCTCGACGGTTTGGTCGATGTAGGCGTTGACGCCACGCACGAAGGCCGGAATGATCTTGTCACCCCGGTCGTGGTAGTGATTCAGCTCGTTCGTCAAGTCGCCGCGGAACCGATGTAACCGCGCACCGATGTCCCGCTCAAGCTCCCGCCTGCCGAGAATCTCCGCAACCGTCCCGGTCGCCTGCCGCCGCCAGATCTCGAACTGGAACAGCCGGTCCCGCGCCGCCGCGTAGCCCTGCGCAAAGAACAGGTCCGCCTCCGTCTCGGCGTAGATGTGATTGATGCCCCAGCGGTCGGTCACGATCTCGACCGATGCCTCCAGACCGGAAAGCCGCAGTTGCTTCTGCTGTGCGGTCGCGGCTATGCCGTGGCTCGTCATCCAGAGAGTGAGTACCGCGATGGGAAGGGTCCAAGCAATGCGCTGGCTGGTCATGGAAGGTCCTCTGTATCGTCCGATCTTTCTGCTGTCAATTTAAGGCGCTTCATAGTAGCACCCACCCTTATCCAACTTACGTTCCGTCTGAATGGTTGAGCCTCTGGTGGCATCAGCGCATCGAGCTACATCTCGCAGGTTTCGTGCGTGGCAAGTAAAGCGGGCGTGCTCGGGCTCACGCGGGAACTCGCCGTCGAATGGGCTCCGCGGGGGCTGAATGTTGTAGCGCTAGCGCCCGGCTTCTTTCGCTCCGATCAACGGTTTGGGCGTTGAAGAGAACAAGGAACTCGGTGAGAAGCTGCCTGCGAAGGTTCCGATGGGACGCATGGGGAAACTCGAAGAGCTTGAGGCCACGATCGTCTATCTAGCATCCGATGCATCCGGCTACATGAACGGCCAAGCTTTGGCGCTTGATGGCGGATTTCTCTCTTGGTAGGCGAAATTTAGTACGTCGTTTCAGAGGTTCGCCGGCGATTGGGCGCAGGTGGGGTGGGTGGTTTTTTGGGTGGGGGTGGTTCGAGGTCTGGAAGTGAGGTTTTGGTTACTTGGCTGCCTCCTGATTGGCGGCTTGCGCGGGGGTTTCTGCGTAGAATTGCAGTGCCTCGGCGATGGGGAGGTCGCTGGGGTCGGACTGGCCGTCCTCGTTTTTCATCGGAGCTATTGATTCTAATAGCGTTACGACGGATTGGGTTAGATCCGCGTTCTGGTAATCACGCTCGGTGAGAGTTGTCCAATGCAAGATGATCCTGAAAGGAGGGAGTGTTTCCAATACAAGATGATCCTGAAGA
>JAQBUE010000158.1 GCA_027624045.1 Acidobacteriota bacterium | reverse complement strand
CACCCTATTTCGTCCCCGGCCTCGACCTACCGCATTTCAGGATCATTCTTGGATTGGAAAATGCTTAGGGTCGCCATCCTGCACCAGTACCGCAGGATGGATGGCACGATCGGAGCATCAGGCAAACCAGACCCAAAACACATCCATGCTGACGGCGTAAACTACTTCACCGGCTAGGGTTACGTCTACTTGGCTAGCGCTTGCGCTTACCCCGTCCCTCACGCTTCCGACCTAGTTGGTCGTGTCCGACTCGCCATCCTTGCCGGTCGGCTTCTCGTAGGTGAGGCGGCGACCATGAATCAATAGTACACCTGACTGCGTGGTGTGTCAGGTATATCATTACCCTGACGAGCGTCCACATAAGCGGCGATGCGGCGCCGAGCATCAGCCGCCGTCAGTTACCGAGAAAGACTTCGGCGATCGCGATACCTGCCTCGCCGGCCACGGCATAGAGCAGAAACACGCGGCCACCCTCTTCGAAAATCGCGGGATCCCGCAGTTGATTGACACGCTCGTAAGCGACGCTGCGAATCGACGGCACGAGCGGCGCCTCCGCCCCTTCCCAGCCGCGCTCGGGCCGCAACACCTCGACCGGCTCGGTCTGCTTCCACTCCATCCAAGGCACTGCAAGATCAATCGTGCTGAGCAGGATGCGCTCCGGTACGTGCCCTACCTGCGTCCAAAAAACGTACAGCACATCGCCGCGCTTGAGCAGCGCGCAATGCCGCATCTCGGGATTGAACAGCAGCGGCCCTTCTTCGAATCCACTCAGGCCGTCCCGCGAGCGATAGATCTGCCCCGGCATGGCGATGCCATACGTCATATCGGCGTGCTGGAAGGCCCGCAAATACGTCCGCCCCAGCTTCTCGGGCCGTGCCTGAAAATGAATGCCGTCCTTCGAAAGGGCCACTCGCGTCAACTGCGTCGCAAAACTGTCGAGGCCGTGGAAATACATGATGATGCGCCGATGCTCCCGGTCGACATGCACGTCGGGCGAGGCAATATGGGGCGCCGTCAGTTCCTTGGCGACCGAATGCGGCAGCTTGCTCCACGAGCGGCCTTCACCAGCGCGCCGCGCCTGCGCTTCTTCCAGCCCACCTTCGGGGATCGGCGGCGGATCGCTGGGGAAGTGTGAGTCCGCGATTTGCAAACTCCCCGCCGGATGGATCCGCCACGGCCCTCGCAACTCGTCGGCGTACGCCAGTCGAATATAGCTGCCTTTGTGGTCGGCGAAGTAGAGGTAGTAACGGCCCAGCGGGTTCTCGACCCAGTCCGGCACGCGGATCAGCGAAGGCCCCTGAATGTTGCCGCCGATGCCGGCGTGAGTTTCCGGCGTAATGATCGGAGCATCAAGCAATCGTTCAACTCGCACCGTCATGACCTGACCCGATGCAACGTTCAGCCCCGCCGCGAACGCCGCCATCACGAACAAGAGCCCAAATCCCGCTGCTGACCGCAAAACCATTCGCCCTGTCCTCCGTATCGCCGGGACGATCATAACAAACCAGGGCCAAGCCCCAGCCGCTCGGCGCTCGCCCGCAAAAGGGCGCGGTCCAGCAGCCGCAAGCCCACCAGACCCCTGGATCGCGTAGAATCAGTCTCTTGCGGTCTCGAATTCTGTCGGCTGTATCTTTCACATCATGAAAATCACATTTTGGGGCGCCGTCGGCACGGTGACTGGTTCTCTGCATGAAGTCGAGGCGGCCGGCCGCCACATGATCCTCGACTGCGGTCTATTTCAAGGCCGCCGCGAAGAGGCTCGCCGGCGCAACAGCGAGTTGCCTATCGCCGCTGATTCTCTCGATGCGGTGCTTCTCTCGCACGCCCACATCGACCACAGCGGGAACCTGCCGTCACTCACGAAAGCCGGCTACAAAGGTCCGATCTACACGACGCCGGCGACGGTCGACCTGTGCGGCAAGATGCTCATGGACTCGGCCTACATCCAAGAGAAGGATGCCGAGTATGTGAACAAGCGCTATCGACGCGGCCGCAAGATTAACCCGGGCGCGAAAGGCGGCCCAGTCGAGCCGCTCTACACGATGGCGGATGCCGAAAAGGTGATGCCGCTCTTTAAGCCCGTCCCCTATCACGAGGAAACGATTCTCGGCGACGGGCTCAGCTTCGAAAGCTACGACGCGGGCCACATGCTCGGCTCTTCATCGATCATCCTGCGAGAGAAGAATGGAAGCGCGGAAACGCGGCTCGCCTTTTCCGGCGACATCGGCCGCCCCGGCTTACCCATAATTCGCAATCCCAACGCTGCCTCCGGTCGATTACCTCATCATGGAGAGCACCTACGGCGGACGGCTCCACGAACAGGAGCAGGAGGCCAAGAAGCGACTCGCTCAGGTCGTAAACCGAGCCTGGGAGCGGGGCGGCAAGGTCATCATCCCGGCTTTCGCCGTCGGCCGCACGCAGCAGATCGTGCTGTGCCTTCATGAACTGACTCTGGAGAACCGTATTCCGAAGATTCCCGTCTTCGTCGACAGTCCGCTGGCGGTGAATGTCACCGAAGTGTTCCGCCAGCATCCGGAATGCTACGACGCGGAGATTCGAGAACACCTGCATGAAGACCGCGACCCATTCGGCTTCAAGATGCTGCGGTATATCCGCGATGTTCAGGAATCGAAGGCGCTCAACGACATGAGGGAACCGGCCGTAATCATCTCGGCTTCCGGAATGTGTGAGGCCGGCCGCATCCTGCACCACCTGAAGAACAACATCGAAGACCCGCGCAACACGATCGTGATCGTCGGCTATCAGGCCGAGCACACCTTAGGCCGCCGCATCGTCGAGAAGCGTCCCGAGGTGCCGATCTTCGGTGAGCCCAGACGGCTATTGGCGGAAGTCGTGCGGATCAACGCCTTCAGCGGCCACGCCGATCAGCGCGAGCTGCTGCTGTGGTTGAAACCGCTGGCGGCGAAACTGAAGCGGATCTTTCTGGTTCACGGCGAGCGTCATCAATCCGAAGCGCTGGCAACGGCCATCCACGATCTTTTCGACCTCGATGTCGTGCTCCCGGAACGGGGCGACTCTTTCGATCTTAGTTAGCCGCCGCGCCCAGAGCGAATCGCGTTGGGGCTAAAATACGACCCAGCCAAGCAAGCCTGTCTTTGTTAGTGGCTGCACTCTGATGGCCGACCTGCCCGATCCGAAGACTTCCGAAGAAGCCGAAACTCGCGACAGTCGAAGCTTCTGGCTTTGGGTGCTGCCGAACTTCACTGTTTTCGTCTCGAGCCTGTGCATCATGGTCGTCGAGCTGGTCGCGGGGCGCTTGATAGCCCGCTACGTCGGCAGCTCACTCTATACGTGGACCTCGGTGATCGGGATTGTGCTGGGCGGCATCGCCGCCGGCAACTATATCGGCGGACGGCTCGCGGACCGCTACCGGCCGTCGGACGCCTTGGCCTCGCTGTTTCTGGTGGCTTCCGCAACGTGCTTACTGATCCCGATGCTGAACGTGAGAGCGGGCAACTGGATGCTGCTGCGCGACCAGGAATGGGTCCTGCGCATTTTCGGACACGTCTTCCTGGTGTTCTTCCTGCCCTCGACGCTGCTGGGAACCATCGGTCCGGTGGCTGCCAAGATGGCGCTCGATCTGGGGCGGGAAACCGGACGGACAGTTGGAAGTGTTTACTCGTGGGGCGCCGTGGGCAGCATCGTCGGCACGTTTCTCACGGGCTACTATCTGATTGCCCGAATGGGCACGGTCGCCGTGCTGTTGAGCGTTGCGGCGATCCTGCTGGCCATGGCGCTGCTGTTCGGCTCGCGCTCGATGCTGCCGTTTCTTTGGGCCGGTGTCATTGGGGCCTCATTCCTAGCCATGGCGGGGCCGTTCGAGCAAGCGCGCGTCGCCGGCGAACGACTTGGCTTGCGGCCCTCTCACGGCAACTGGGTTCATTTTCGCGAAGAAACACAGTACTCCACAATCACTGTCGAGGATGAAGACGACATGCCCGGCGTGCGTTCGATGACGCTCGACTTTCTGATACATGCCTACGTCAACATGGATCAGCCCGAGGAACTGATCTACGAGTATGAGCAGGTCTATGCCGCCGTCACCCGTGCAGCGGTGCAAGACTGGCCCGTCGGCCGCCGCCTGCGAGCGCTTTCGCTGGGTGGCGGTGGGTTCGTATTTCCGCGCTGGTTGCTACGTCAATGGCCGGATAGCTACCTCGAGGTGGCCGAGATCGATCCCGAAGTAACGCGCGCTGCTTATGAGTCATTCGGATTGTCGAGACAGACTCCGATCCGTGTGTTCAATCTCGATGCCCGCAATCACGTCGAAGACATCTTGCGACAGGCCGAAGAGGGCGCGGCGGGCAGGAAGTTTGATTTCATCTACGCGGACGCCTTCAACCACTACTCGCCGCCTTTCCACTTGACGACGCGCGAATTCAACGACAAGCTGCGGCTGCTGCTGGCCCCCGACGGCGTATTGCTGGCGAATGTGATCGACGTCTACCAGTCGGGGCGTTTTATCGGCGCGATGATCAACACGCTCGAAGCGAGCTTCCCGCACGTCTACGCGATATCGAGCTCGCTGGCGGGGCCGTCTGATGATGACGGGCGGGACACGTTCATCGTGGCGGCGTCGGGACAGCCGCTCGACCTGGGGGATCTCGTAGGCGGAATCGGCACCGGGATGGTGCTCGACCCAGAGCAACTCACCACCTTGCGGCGGCGCTCGGACGCCTTCGTGCTGACCGATGATCTCGCTCCGGTCGACAACATGCTCGCCCCGGTGATTCGAATGGCCGACAAGCAGTAGGGTCGCCGCGCCAAACTCCGCCGTGGACTGTTAGCGTGAGCGCCGCAGAAGTTCCACGCCGGGCGATCCGGGGTGGACGACAACAATCCCTGAGTCGGTAACAAAATGCCCCTTCTCGCGGTCGCCTTTCACGTCAAAACCGATCTCACTGTGCTCGGGGAGAGCGATGTCGTTGTCGATGATGGTGCGGCGGATACGGCTGTGGCGGCCTACCTGGACATTGTGGAACAGAATCGAGCTCTCCACTTCCGAGTAGCTATGCACACGAACGCCTGGTGAGAGGATGCTATTCACGACCCGTCCGCCGGAAACGATGCACCCGGCGCACATCATGGAGTTGATGCTGACGCCCATGCGGCGGCCCTCCTCGGCGAAGACGAACTTTGCAGGCGGATACTGCGGCTGGTAGGTGCGGATCGGCCAATCCTCATCGTAGAGATTAAAGATCGGGGAAACCGAGACGAGGTCCATGTTTGCTTCGTAGTAGGCGTCAATCGTGCCGATATCACGCCAGTAAGGTTCCGCGGTCTTGTTCTCATCCACGAAATCGTAGGCGAAGACACGGCGACCCTGAGCGACCATGCGGGGCAGCACGTCAGCTCCAAAGTCATGCTGGGTTTGCTGGCCCTCGTGGTCTTCGTCAAGCGCCCGAAGAAGCTGTTCAGTATTGAAGAGATAGACGCCCATCGAGCCGCTGCACATCTCCGGATTGAAGCGTGAACGAACGGGGTTGCCATGCTGAGGCTTTTCCTCGAAGCCGCTGACTCGAGAATCTTCGGCGATCTCGACGACACCGAAGCGCTGGGCGTCTTGCGGGCTAATCTGTGTGGTGGCGACCGTGACGTCCGCGTCGTTCCTGAGGTGTTCCTCGATCATGTGCCGATAGTTGGTCTTGTAGACGTGGTCGGCCGAGGCGATCAGGGTATACGGAAGGTCTTCGGCCTCAATGCTCTGGGCGTTTTGATAGACCGCGTCGGCGGTTCCGCGGTACCAGTGTTCGCCAACACGCTGCGAGGGCGGGAGAATTTCAATGAACTCGCCAAGCTCGGGCGAGATGACGTTCCAGGCTTGCCGAATGTGGCGATTGAGGGTGATCGCCTTGTACTGGGTCAGGATGTAGGTCTTGCGAAGACCGGAGTTAATGGCGTTCGAAAGGGTGATGTCAACAATGCGGTAGACGCCGCCGAAAGGCACGGCCGGCTTGGCGATATCCTTTGTGAGCGGGGAAAGCCGCTCGCCCGCGCCTCCCGCCAGCATGATCGTAAGGATTTTGCTGATTGCGGGGTGGGGGGGGGCTGCATCCGTTCCCTTCTGAACCTCTTGACTCATCGTATCAGCGCGCCGGGCCGCCATCTCCAGCCGCGACCCCGGCGGCGACTTAGGGTCCCCGAAAGGGCGCACGACTCCCCGCCCGGTAGCCTTTCCGGGCATCGTAGGGTACAATTCGATGAGGGGTAGCCGATTCGTCGTTTTCCTCGCAAACCGGCATTCTTGAGTAGTTTTTTCTTTCTGGAGGTAGGTGCGTGGCTGAAGTTTATATGCAGGAGGGCGAATCGCTTGATGGCGCCCTGCGGCGCTTTAAAAGAAAGGTGCAGCAGGAAGACATTATCAAGGAAGTCAAGCGGCACGCCTACTACTTGAAGCCGGGCGAGAGGATGCGCGTCAAGCAAGCACTCGCGCGGAAGCGGAATCGTAAAAAGTTGCGGCGGGATCCCCACTAGCCCGTTCTTGACCGATTCGTATCCCTGTTGTTCCTTGTTCCCTCTGTAAGGCATTCCGTGAGACATCGTCGACGAGGGCTGTCTGACTCGTCGGCGCGTTGCAGTCGCGCGCGCCGGGTTAGTCAAGACCCGTAGCGTGGACCTCAGTTTTGAGCCCGCGGCGTTTGACTTTCGCGGATGCCCGCATGCCGTCGCGCTACGACGGACCGAAGGGCCAATTCGCGGTGGTGGTGTAGCCGCCGTCGGAGGCAATCACCTGTCCGGTGATGTAATCGGAAGCGGGGCTGGACAGAAACACTGCTAGTCCGGCGATGTCCTCAGGCCTGCCAAGTCGCGGATTCGGCTGTGCTCCCTTGAGCCATTGCGCCATCTCGGGCGGTTCCCACATGTGGCGGTTCAGGTCGGTGAGTATGAAACCGGGAGCGATGCAATTGACCTGAATGTTGAACTTGCCCCACTCGGCCGCCAGCACCCGCGTCTGTCCGGCCAGGGCGCTCTTCGTCATTGCATAGATCGACAGATACGGCAGGCCCAGAAGGGACATCAGGCTGCCGATGTGGACAACCTTACCTCCCTTGCCGCGCTCGATCATCTGGGCGCCCACCTGTTGTGTGAGCCGGGTAATGCCGTGCAGATTGGTCTGCATGACGTAGTCGTATTCGTCCTGCGTATATTTCTCGAAGGGCTTGCGAATATTCGTACCGGCGACGTTGACGAGAATGTCGGCGTCGCCGTGAGCCGCCGCTAGAGCGTCGATGGACTCGTGCGAGGTGACGTCGAGTTGGGCGACATCGGCTTGATAGCCGGCGTCACGAAGGGCCGCGGCCTCCGTTTCGAGAGCTTCCATCGAGCGGGCGGCCAGGATAGTATTGGCTCCGGCCCCGGCGGCGGCCTTGGCAATGGCCAAGCCGATGCCGCGGCTGGCACCGGCGATGAGGGCCTTCTTGCCCCACAGCGAAAACATGGTTTCTAAGGTCACGAATTTCTCCCCCGTTGCGCGGTTCGATTCAGATGAGGGTTCATGCTAGCAGGCCTTACCTTGCCAGTCCAGTTGGGCGGGGAAACATGGTCCTCAACACGCGGATCGACAAACACAAGCTTCGTCACCTACTGGCAAATTCACTGCTCGGGCGTCTAAGATAGACGCCATGACACGACGCTCGGCGATCCTAACTCTTGCCCTGACTCCCACCCTGGCGTACGCCCGGAAAAAGGCCACGGCCTTTGCGCTGATCGGGGACCGCTATCACAATTCCGACTACATCCGCACGGCTTTGAACCGCGACATTGCCCGCGACCTCGGCGTGTCACTCGACCTGTGCGATGACACCACCATGCTCACTTCCGAGACGCTGGATGGCTACAAGATGCTGATCGTCCACCGTGACGGCATGATCTGGCCCGACGGCTACCCTGAACGCCAAACTCCCGGCTCTCCTGAGATTGTCAGCGAGCCCGCGGTCGCGCCGATCGCGGGCAAGTCACAGTGGTGGATCAAATCCGAACAGGGCAAAGCGGTCCGCGAATTCGTAGACAACGGCGGCTCGGCTCTGTTTCTGCACAACGTCACCCATGTTGGACTCACCGACCCTGATTTTCGCCACGTACTCGGAGCGGCTTATCAAGGCCACCCGCCGATCCGTCCCTTCAAGGTCAAGGTGAAGAATTCCGGCCACCCGATTACGAAAGGCGTCAATGACTTTGTCGTGACCGACGAGCAGCACTACATGGAGTACGACAAAGACCCGAAGGACATCTTGCTGGAGTCAGTGAATGAGGAAGGCCTCGAGTACAAGAACCTCGGCGCAACGGCGCGCGCCGGCTGGGCTTACGACTACGGAAAGGGCCGCGTCTGCTACTTTTCGCCCGGCCACCTTCTCACAGCGCACTGGAACCCGGAATACATCAAACTCAAGCACAACGCCGTCCGCTGGCTACTCAGGCAAAGCTGAGCCGCCCCGCCCCAAGTGTCCGGCCCCAGCCCTCAGAACGACCGCGAACACTCAGCATGATCAAACGGCTCGAAGGGCGCGCTTCTGGCATCCGCCAGTTCATACTGTTCGTGGACAACCTGCCGTACCAGTGTGGTGTCGTGCTTTCGCCGCCGAAGCGCAACCCCGGCCCCGCCGCGAGCTGCCGCACTCGTGGCCCGCAAATGGATACGCGCAACGCCGTACACCAGGAATTCCGGAACCGTAAAGCGGGCGCGGTTACCCGACGCTTCCATTGCCAACTCTTTCGGCTCGGGATCTTCAGGCGTGATCACTTCCACCTTTGACGCTTCGAATCCCGCCGGGATCACCACGTCACATTTCACTTGCGCCACGGCGATCGGCCGCTCGTCTTCGACGCCCCTCTTCGGCGGGTCCTGCGACTCGTCGCGGTTGTAGTTGACGAAGTGAATATCGAGCTCATTGCCCGCCGCCGGGAGATTCGCCGCCACGCGAACCGTCGCCGGCGCGTCAAAGTAGCTCAGATCATCCAGTTTTTCCGACGCGATCTTAGCGGCGTCGGCGATCGTGTAGACCCGTGAGTATGCTGCCTTCGTCTGCTCGTCGACGATGTCGTCCGGCTTCACGTCGAACAGAATGTGTTGGTTCAGCAACTCCAGCGCGACTTGGTGAAACGGTTCCATTGACTCGTAGTAGCGACCCTGGTGGATGTGGCTTCGCGGAAACACCAGCAGTGCTTCGGCATGTGATCGATTCGCGTGATAGATCGAGTCGTAACGCTTCATGAAACCGTAATAGCGGACGAGTTCTTCGCGGCTTGCCGGGTCATCAAACTTCGTGTAGTTCGACATCGCCAGGCCGCCGTTCGCCGCGACTTCCGAGAAGATCATGCGCACACGCGTGCTTTCGTATTGGCAGATCGTGAATGGCTTATCGTCGCCCGCCCCCCGGATGTAGCGCATCGGAAGCGTGCCGTCACCGAGAATTCCCTTCCCGACTCCGGTCGGCTTCGGGACTCCTCCGACGCAATACCAAATGTAGTCTTCCCCTTTCGACCACATGGAGGCCGGCAGGAACTGGCGCTCGTCCGTCGGCCCGTGGGGCGGGTAGCGGAAATCATATAGATGCAGCCACTGCGCCAAGATCAGGTCCGGCTTCAGCCCGCGGCCGTAATCGATGAAGACATCATCGAAGTTCTGCTTGTTCGAAATGTCAGAGAAGCGATGCATCTCCAGCCGCAGCGGCGTCGACTGTTTCGGATCGTGCCGCGCGACAATCTCATCAAACTCATGACCGTCAAGATCGGAGATCGCAAACTTCGACTGCAACTCCGCGACGCTGAAGTGCTCCTTCAGATAGGCTTTGAACGCCTTCTGGCAATGTTCACAGACGCAGTTGTGGCGATAAAAATAATTAATGACGTAGCCGTCCAGCCCGCGCTCGATCCCACGCTTGACCCAGGTCTTCAGCACGGCGCGCCAGTGCGGGTTGTTCAGGCAGCCAAAGTAGACGCCATACGGTTTCGCGTCCGCGTCATCATGCACAATCGGTGTGCCGTCCTTGTTCTTCTGAAGCAGATCGAGCGGATCGCTCACCGGTTTCGGCCCCAGTTCCGCCTCGTCCCAAAGCTCGTTATAGAACTCGAAGAATCCGCCTTTGGGATGCGCCGCATCCTCACTCTTGTCCCCCAGTAGATACTTCACTACATCGAAGTGCCCAATCACTTTGGCGCCCAGTTGCGAGACCTCGCGATTGAGCTTCTCGAAATATTCGCCGCTCATCCGCAGCCGGTCCGCCGGGGCCGTGGCTTCGAATACGCCGGCGTGCGACGGCATCAGGGGACCGGAAAGTCCCTTGGCGCTGTCGGGCATGTGGGCCAATGTCCAGAAATCGGCGCCGTAGAATCCCACCTGCACGATCTCCGGCTGCGTGTCACGCAGAAACTCCACGTACCCCGGCTTGACGTAGTCCTGCCAGTGAACGGTCATGCGTGTCGCTTCAAAACGGGCAGGCGCGGCGCTCGTCTCCGGCGGTAGAAGCGGATCTTCTCCGCAACCAACGAAAGCCATCAGCGGCAATGCGCCGATGCCAAGTGAAGTGAACTCTCTTCGGGTCATATCGTTATTCCGTGATTCTCAGAAATGGTATCGCGGGCCAAAGCAGCGCTCGCGCCGCCACAATCATACCCCACCACGTTGCTTGCGCAATTCCCGCGCTTTCTGTAAATGCTCCCAGCTGCCTTCGGGCACCACTGGTTCGGCCGGCGCTCCGGGCGCGAACGCCCAATCGGTCGGTTCGTAGGCAATCTTCAAATGCGGCGTCTCAATGCGCCGGCCGCCCTCGGCAATGCTGTGCATGACGGCGTCGATGATCCCCGTCGTCAGCAGCGTGCGCTCCACCGGATAGCTCGGCTTACCGGTCCGGATCATCGGCTCGACGGCATCGACCAGGTAGCCGAAGTGGCGGAACGGAGCGCCGCGTTGCAACTCGAACTCCGTGGCGCGCGGCTTCGCTTCGCCCTGCAGCTTGCAGGCGAACCCAAAGGTCTGCACGGCCGGGTTAGCGATGATGATCGTCGCCTTCAGCCCGTCCCGGTACTCGACGCGGAAGATCGCAAAGTCTTTTCGGTCGTAGTCTTCCACCGACGGACGCCCGGGGAACCGGTCCGGTGCAGCCTCCAGCGCCGCTTCCACAAGCTCGGTCGACCACAGCCCCTGCCGCGCGGCTTCTTCGACGGCCTTGCGCCCCTGGTATGTTTCCACCGCCGCGACGCCGGTCTCGTACCCGCTGCGGCGCTCGACCATGCACTGCACGCCTTCGAGCGTATGGAAGCCATAGGCTTCGATATCGCCGTAGCCCAGGCCCGCCACTTCCTCGATCTCGCAGCCGCGCGGCAGCTCCAGCGGCGGGATGCGCCACGTAACCGGAATCGACGAGCCGGCCATGAACGGCATCTTCATCGCCTGCGCCGTGTCATACATATGCTTCGCGTCGGCCCAGTTGTAGGCCAAGTGTTTGTCGTTGAAAACCGGAACAACCTGTCCGCACTTGAGAAACGTAGCCGCGATGCCGTCGAAAAACCGCCGCCGCGGATACATATGCTGATTCGTATCCGGCGTATACGGGTACTTGCCATGCTCGCCGATGCTCAGCACGCCTTTGACCGCGACCGCCCCCGTACCCAGCGTGATGGCGTCCTCAATCGTCTCGAAGATCGGGATCGAATGTTTGCGCGCCAAATCCCGAGCCATATCGTTCTCAGGAAACTGGTCGACATACATCCCGGCCAAACGCAAGTTAGGCCCAGCTCCGCCATCGTGGTCATAGCCTTCGAGCAGCTTCGTGATGATCACGTCCGCATGCGACCAGTGGCGGTACTCGGTAATGATGGCCGCTACGGGTAAGCGCTCATCGGGATGCGCCCCCAGCGGCAGCACCGAGCTGCCGGCGGCTAGCAAGGAAGTCTTCAGAAAATCACGGCGGTCGGTATAGTTTGTCATGAGTTCGGTCTATTCTCGGCGATCAGCAATCATGGACGATCAGGCATCATGATAATGAACAGCGGGATTGCTTGGGTCGAAGGGGCACCGTTGTGATGCCGGTGGCGCCTCAACGGTTTACAAGTGCATAGGCACGTCTTCGAAGGAAAGAACTGCGCGGACGGTGTAATGATTCAGGGGCGCACCACCCTATTCCCGTAACCACAATAGCTAGTACTATTTGGCTAGCTCTCCGGTAGCCTTTCGTTTACACCGTAGTACACCCGTACTATGGTCAACGTCCGTAACTTCAGATTATTATTAGTAGCCGTCGAGGGTCGCCCTCGATATAGGATTACTAGCAGAAGAAGCGGCGATGGCGATAGGGTTGATCTCTGCCATCGCGACTAACTCGACCACGCTAATGGTACTCGACACGGCACACTTAGAACGGAGCGGTTACGACAAGATGACATCTGCGAAGAAGTCTTTAACGGTTTCTTTTCTCATTCTTTCATTGCTACTTGTGGGGGCGCCTGCCGCTCTGGCTGATCACGTTCATGACGTTGAGCAGAAGGTCACGGGCCTCAATAACCAGGATTTCCGTTTTGGCCATCCCGGCACAGTCAGGGTACTCTAATCCGCAGTCCGGATGCAAGG
>JAQBUE010000157.1 GCA_027624045.1 Acidobacteriota bacterium | reverse complement strand
TCTTCAGGATCATCTTGTATTGGAAACACTCCCTCCTTTCAGGATCATCTTGCATTGGACAACTCTGCTGCCCGCTGGCAGGCCGCAAATCTGCTATCCTGCTCATTCCGCCCACGGACACGCGTTACCGCGCAGAAACCGGTGGAGGACTCCTTTGGACGAACCAACTCTGAAAATTACTGATACTCGAACTTCCAAGGACTATGCGGTTCCTATCAAGAACGCTACGGTCCGGGCGATGGATTTTCGCCAGGTAAGGGAAGACCCCGAAGAATTCGGGATGATGACGTACGACCCGGGATATACCAATACGGCGTCATGCTCCAGCCGCATCACGTATATCGACGGCGACAAGGGAATTCTGCGTTATCGCGGTTACCCTATCGAGCAACTCGCGGAGAGGTGCACGTATACAGAGGTCGCCTACCTGCTTCTGCACGACGAACTACCTACTGCTTCTGAACTGCGCGAATGGAACGAAGAGATCAACCATCACACGATGGTCCACGAAAACATCAAGAACTTCGTGGACGGCTTTCTCTACGATGCGCACCCCATGGGCATGCTGGTGAGTTCGGTAGCGGCGCTATCGACCTATTACCCTGACGCGAAAAACATCGGCAGCCCATCGAACCGCCGGTTGCAGCAGTTGCGCTTGATCGGCAAGATGCCGACCCTGGCCGCCTATGCCTATCGGCACAGTCTGGGGCTGCCCTACGCCTATCCGGACAACGACCTCAGCTACACCGAAAACTTCATGAACATGCTCTGGAAGCGGACAGAGCTGAAATACAAGTCGAGTCCAGTTCTGGCGAAAGCCCTCGACGTGTTGTTCATTCTGCACGCGGACCACGAGCAGAACTGCAGCACGAGCACAATGCGCATGGTCGGAAGTGCGAACTCCGATCCCTACGTGTCGACAGCAGCCGCGGCCGGCGCTCTCTACGGCCCACTG
The DNA here is from genome assembly GCA_027624045.1 of Acidobacteriota bacterium. Taxonomy (GTDB): domain Bacteria; phylum Acidobacteriota; class Terriglobia; order Bryobacterales; family UBA6623; genus JAPPLB01. The sequence continues at coordinate 11,652 of JAQBUE010000157.1, read as the reverse complement.
CACGGGGGCGCCAACGAGGCCGTGCTTCAGATGCTCGATGAAATCGGGTCGACAAAGAACATCCCTGACTTCATCAACCGCGTGAAGGCGGGTGAAGTGCGCCTGATGGGATTTGGGCACCGCGTCTACAAGAATTACGACCCGCGGGCTAAGATCATCAAGAAGATTTCCGACGAGGTCTTCGAAGTGACTGGCCGGAGCGCGAAGATCGACCTCGCCATGGCGCTCGAGAAGATTGCGCTCGAAGACGATTATTTCGTCAAGAGGAAGCTCTACCCGAATGTCGATTTCTACTCGGGGATCATCTACGAGGCGATGGGCTTCCAGCCGGAGATGTTCACAGTGCTTTTCGCGATCCCGCGGACATCGGGCTGGCTAGCGCACTGGGAAGAACTGATGACGGACCCAGAACGCCGAATCGCGCGGCCGCGGCAAGTCTACCTAGGGCCCGAGGAACGCGACCTTGTGCCGATCGACGAGCGCCTCGGGCAGGCTCGAAAAGCCCACACTTAGTTTTTTCTGGAGTGATTCCTAGCCCAAGTGAGGCCCTTCGATCAATCGGGAGCTCGTTCTGGGATCTTGCCCGCTGAACCGCTCGGCCTCATCCACGCCGTCAGGGGTGATGCGCATTTTGGAGTTGTCGGCTCGCTCGATAAATCCCTTGCCCCTCAGGTACCAGAAGCTGAACTCGAGATGCTCACGAGGACAGCCGAGCAGACTCTCAATCTCACGCAGGTTCATTTCAGGCTTCTCGGGCTGTCGCTGCCGCATCTTGTAAAGAGCGGAAAGGATGCCCATCCGAATGCGCTTCTCTTCCGGGATGCCAATGGTTTCCGCGGGCTTCTCAAAAATCTGCCAGCGGATCTCATGCTCGCGTTTGTGTTTGGCGTCGTAGGCGGCGCGCTGTTCCGGATCACTTAAGACGCGATAAGCAGCGAGCACGAGACGGAAAGTCTCCTCGTTGCCGCTATCGCTGTTGTCGGGGTGATAACGCTGCGCCAGCATGCGGTATACGCGCTGGATGGTTTCCGAATCGGCGTGTGGGCTGATCTGCAGCGATTCGTAGTAGTCGACGAATGTTTCATCGCGTGTGGGCCGATCTTTGTTCAAGTCTTCGGCGCGTGCGAAGACCTGATCGAATGCCAGGCCACTCCTATACGTACCCTTCTCGATCAAGCGGCAATGCACAACCTGCGCGACTTTGTGCTTCGGCGCACCGTCGGCGGCAAAGAAACTGCTGGAAACGGTAACGCGGGCACCCACCTGAAGCGGCCCTTCCGTCTCGACCCCGAAACCGTAATCGCTCACGTCGACCAGTCGGCCGACAATAGGGAGGATGGTCCCATCGGCCTGTCGAATGCCCAGATTTGCTTCACCCGACGCCGGGCGGCGACCTCGAGAGTCCGCCTGCTGGGTATCGCTGGTTTCAGGTGTGTTGCCTTGCTCTGTCTCTTCCATCAGAATCTCGGTCGTCATAAGCTCCTCGTATCTAGGTCGCCCATGCGGATAGCAACTACTACCAGCATGTTGCTGATATGAGAGAGCGTCAATAGTCCCGCAGTACTGCCACGAACAAGTAGCATGGTACGTCGGTTTCGGTGGTTATGGCAACCTTAGTCGCCGTCGACAGGACTCTCCGCCATGTTCGAAGCCAGCATCACAGTATCTTTGCGGAAGCGCAAGAATGCCTCGACGACGAGCCAGATGCTCAGAACGAAGATCGAGAGCGCCACGAAGGTCAGCAGCATCTGCCCGCCGGCTATGTATCGTTGGAGATCGAGCACCATGGCGACGATCGTAACCACGAGCATAAACGCCATGGGGACGAACGTATACCAGTAATTCGCGCCGCGCTGACGGAGATAGATCGTAATTGTTAACAGCGTAAGCGCCCCCAGGACTTGGTTCGTGCTGCCGAACAAGCTCCACAGGGCGAGCCCAGCCGGCTGGCCGTCGATCGTGTAGAAGGCGAAGAAGCCGATCAGGAGCACCGCGATCGACGAGGCGATGTAGCGGTCCGCCAGCTTGGGTACCCCGATTGAGTTGGCGATTTCGGCGATGTTGTAGCGCAGCAGGCGGGTCCCCGAATCGAGTGAGGTCAGCGCGAACGAAACAGCTACGAGCGCGATAAACGCCTGGGCGGCGGCCATTGGCAGGCCGAGCTGAGTGACGAACAGAGCAGCACCGTCGATAAAGGCGCGCATCTTCTCCGAAAGCCCGTCGGCGGCGCCCCAACTCGCATAGTGGGCGCTCCAGGCCTCAACCGATTGGAATCCGGCCGTACAAGCCAGCACGGCCAACAGGCCCAACAGCGATTCACCCACCATGCCGCCGTAACCGATAAACACCGCGTCGGTTTCCTTGTCGATCTGCTTGGAAGTCGTACCGGAGGAGACCAGCCCATGGAATCCCGATACGGCGCCGCAGGCGATCACGATGAATACAAACGGGAAGAGCGGCGGCGCCCCGGGCGGGTGCGCGTTGACGGCGGGTGCGGCAAAGTTCGGTTGCAGCAGGAAGAACCCCAGGTAGGCCGCACCGAGGCCAAGGTAGAGCAAGAGAGAGTTCAGGTAGTCCCGCGGCTGGAGCAACAGCCAGACCGGAAGAATCGAGGCCGCCAGGGCATAACCGAGCAGGATTAGAATCCAGGTGTCGGCGGTTACATCGGGCTTGGCGATGTAGAGGCCGACCCAGATCGACCCCATCATCAAGAGAAATCCGATGGCCGTTGCCTTCGAGATATCGGCCGAGCGTTTGTAAACCATCCAGCCAATGATCATCGCTACGCCCATCAGGAAAAATGTCGGGAAGACGGATTCGGGATAGAAAGCGGAGGTGAAAAGGCCGGCGATGGTGCGCACAAAAACACCCATCACGAGGCAAATCAGAAACAGGATGATGAGCAAGAAGATGAATTTCGCGCGGCGGCCAATCAAATCCTCCGCCACCTTGCCGATACTCAAGCCCTTATGTCGCATCGAGACGACCAGCGCCCCGAAATCGTGCACGGCGCCGATGAAGAGTGTTCCCAGGACAACCCAAAGCATCCCCGGAAGCCAGCCCCAGATGACGGCGATCGCGGGTCCTAACATGGGTGCCAGCCCCGCGATAGAGGCATAGTGGTGTCCGAAGAGAATCGACCGCCGGGAGGGGACGTAGTCAACTCCGTCATTCATCTCATGGGCGGGCGTCAGCCTCGTGGGATCGAGCTGGAAGATGCGCGCCCCCAGATATCGCGCGTAGAAGCGGTAGACGATGAAATAAAGGACGAAACATCCGAGGGCTGCGAAGACCGGCGCCATAGGCCATACCTCCAAGTATTTTCGGCTCGTGGGGCGTTCCTATGATAACGGCTTGCGGCGTCTCAAAGGCGGGAGCGCGATCTAGTCGCGTCTTGTCACCGAACCCGTCCGTTTGGGAGAATGAGAACCTGCCGGAACTAGGCTCAACAACAATGCCAAATCATACGTTGCTCGAAGCGGTCAGGGAAGCGGCGGACGACTACGCGAAGATCTTAGACTTGACACTATCGCATTTCGACGTTGAGACTGGCACCCTCCACGAACTCGGGCCCGATGGCCTGTTGCATCTCAAGAGCTGGGCGGGCGGAATACCCGATCCGCTCTTAGACGTCATCCGAACCATTCCGGTGGGCAAGGGCATTGCCGGCTTGGCCGTCGACCGCAAGGAAGCGGTCAACCTGTGCAACCTGCAGAATGATACGAGCGGCGATGTTAGGCCGCGCGCGCGGGAGACAGGCGCGCAAGGCTCGATCTGCGTGCCGCTGATGAGAGGCGATGATGCCGTGGGCGCGCTAGGTATCGCAACCCGTCGGGAACGGGATTTCAGCGGCGAGGAAATCGAGTTACTGATGCAAGTCGGGCGGATTCTGGCCTCAAGATAGGAGCGCGAACGAGAGCTTCCAGACCGCCAACGGTAAAAACTATGAATGTAGTAACTATTAAGAGCATGCTCCGGCCGGAGAACCCATTTATCCGGCTGAGCCCGAAGGACAATGTTGTCGTGGCGCGCGTGCCGCTTTCGGCCGGGGCAACCATACAGTTCGAGGGCCGGGAAATCCATCTGCAGCAAGCGGTGGGAGCTGGTCACAAGGTCGCTGTCCAGCCGATCAAGGCCGATGAGTCAGTCTACAAATACGGCGAGAACATTGGGCGGGCCGGAGCGAATGTTGAACCAGGAGATCTGGTTCACGTCCACAACCTGCGGTTCGACTTGGCCGACCAGAAATACGAGTTCGCGACGACACTCAGCGACTTGGCGGGAATTCCGCGGCTTGAGGAGGATACCTTCCTGGGGTATCAACGCCCCGATGGGCGAGCCGGAACGCGCAACTTCATCGCCATCGTCGGCGCAAGCAATTGCGCCGCCTTTGCGGCCCAGCAGGTGGAAGCCGCCTTCTCTAAAGAGTCGTTCGCGGGGACGGGGATCGATGGAGTCGTGGCGTTTCCGCATGTCGATGGCTGCGGACAAGCCGAAGGCCCTGACATTCAGCAACTTCGCCGGACTCTTGACGGTCTCGCCGATCATCCCAACGTGGCGGCGGCGATTGTGGTCGGTCTGGGCTGCGAGGTGAACCAGGTTAGCTACTACCTGCGCCCTGCGGGGAGCTCAAACGGAGCGCCCGCCAGACGAGGTTTCACGCTCCAGGAAAGCGGAGGAACTACACAAGTAGTTTCAGATAGCTCGAAAGCGGTGTGGGAACTCATTGAGGAAGTCGGCAAAATGGAGCGCGTAGCGTGCCCGGTTTCGAAGCTGGTCGTGGCGCTTGAATGCGGCGGGTCGGATGCGTTTTCAGGGATCACAGCCAACCCCAGCGTCGGCTATTTCTCTGACCTGCTCGTGAAGCAAGGGGGAACGGTTTGTCTGGCGGAAACGACCGAGATCTGTGGGGCTGAGCACCTGCTGACGCGGCGGGCCGTGAACCGCGAGGTCGGCGAGAAGCTTCTCGATAAGATCGAGTGGTACAAGCGCTACGTCGATGGTTTCGGGCTGGGCATCAGCTTCGATTCGAACCCATCGCCCGGCAACAAGGCTGGCGGACTGACGAATATCGCCGAGAAGTCGCTGGGGGCGGTCGCCAAAGCCGGCACATCCAATCTCACGGCCGTGTACGACTTTGCCGAGCGAATCACGAGCTCAGGTTTTGTGTTCATGAACACGCCAGGTTACGACCCAACTTCGGTGACAGGCATGGCCGCCGGCGGATGCAATGTATGCCTTTTCACAACGGGCCGGGGCAGCGCTTTTGGGTTCCCGACGATCCCGGTTGTCAAGATCGCATCGAACTCGAAAACCGGGCTTCACATGGATGAGGACATGGACGTCAACTGCGGCACGGTGGCCGAGGGTGAAGAAGATATCCCGGGGGCAGGAAAGCGGATTCACGACTTCGTACTTGAAACGGCGTCCGGGCGGAGAACATTCTCAGAGCTGCTGGGGCACCGCGAGTTCATTCCCTGGCGGATCGGGCCCGTACTCTAGCCCCTCGGCACTTCGACAAGACGGACGGAGCCGGCGGATCGAGATGGCACCCCTCATCGACGACATTCTGAACTTGCTGGATCCCGATCGTGATGCCGGACTCGCCCGAGAAGCGGACCATGGCATCGAGGAGGTCGGGCCGGCGGCAATCCCGGAGCCCTACCGCTCGCTGTTGGTTCATGAGCGGGACATGACCGGAACGCTGGGGACGTTCTGGAAATCGAAAATCGATTTGCGGCTACTCCGGGTGGATCAACAGCGTGAGATTCTCTACCGGCGAGTCGTGTTGCTGGCGGTTAAGCTGGGTATCCCGGTGGAAGCCGGCGCGATCCGGATCTTTCTCGAGCGGTTCCCTTCGCAATCGCTCCCGGCGATCACGCAGAGCCAAAGGCCGTTGGGGGCGATTTTGGCTGATTACCAAATTAGGTACTGTTCTTTGCCACAGGGCTACTTCCGAATGAGAACGAACGGTTTTCTGCGAGAAGCGTTTGGGGATGGGGGTGAGAGCGTCCACTACGGACGCCGCAACCGGCTCGTGGACCCGGCCGGGGAAGTGCTCGCCGACGTTGTCGAGATTTTGCCCGTGATTGACGGCCGCTAAGGGACGGCGGATAGCAATTGCGGGCACGCAATGCCCGAGCGGATTGACAGGGGTTCGGGCGGCTGCAAGAATACACGGATGGAGCCGTCTTGCACGGCTCTCTCGCTTTGTGCGCGCAAGTGGCGGAATTGGCAGACGCGCTAGGTTCAGGTCCTAGTCCGGATTAAACCGGGTGGAGGTTCAAGTCCTCTCTTGCGCACCACGTTTTCTCGGCAACCGGTTAAGTGTTAACCTCCATTTCTTGTGGCGGTCCTACGGCGTACTTCAGCCGTCAGGCCGTGAGAAATGCAGGTTAATTGCAGAGCTGCTAGCGTTTGACGAGTGAGACCCAATCCTCGATTCCTTGGATGCATCGGGGTACTGCTGGCGGCGGGATTTGTTCTCTGGTTCCCCGGAAGCGAAACAGTGTCCCCATCTGCACGAACTCGCGGAGCAGCGGAACACAGTTTCGGGAAGCTGCCGGCCTACTTCGTCGAGAATCGCGGGCAGAACGCGCCGGACGTGGCTTTTCATGTCGAGGGGGCACGGCAACACATCCAGTTCCGAAAACACGGGCTCACGTATCTGCTGCCGGAAGCGAGCGAGTCCGGCCGGGTGAGACGGGTTGGGTTACGCCCTACTCCAGTTGGGCAGACGCGGCGAGTTGACCTGCGCTTCGTCGATGCCAACCCGGATACTCGGCCTGTTGGGCGAGGGCGAAGCAATGCGGCGTTTCACTACTACCTGGGCTCGCGCGATCAGTGGCGCGAGAGCGTCCCCGCCTTCCGGGAGATTGTGTATCGCGACCTGTGGCCGGGGATTGAGCTGGTGTACTCAACGGCCCCGGGCGAGCTCAAGGCGACGTTAACACTTCAGCCTTGGGCTGATGCCGGACGAATCCGATTTGCCTATCAAGGTGCCGAAGTTTCGCTGCTTGAGGACGGAAGCCTTAGCGTCGAAACGCTGTCGGGCTTTTTCCATGACGCGGCCCCACTGGCTTTTCAAGAGGTCCCCGGAGAGCGGCACGAGGTTCGTGTCTCTTACGATTTGCCGCCCGCCGGAAATACCCCAGCCAACGAGTACGGCTTCCGACTAGGCCGGTACGATCGCAGCCTTCCCCTCACGATCGATCCTTCGGTTGTCGTGTACGCCGGGTATCTCGGTGGCTTCCGCGACGACGCCGGCGAGGGCATTGCGTTGGACTCGCACGGCGCCGCCTACATCGTTGGAACCAGCAACTCGCTGCGAGAAGGTCCGACGCAAGGGGGACCGCCACCGACGGATGCCTTCGTTATCAAGATCGATGCGGCCGGTACGGGATTGGCATATGCCGTCCGAATCGGCGGCGACGAGGAGGATCGCGGCTGCGATATCGCCGTGGACGAGGAAGGGAACGCTTACCTTGCGGGAACGACAAGTTCCACCGAAGGAAGTTTCCCTTTGCGGGGTGGCTTTGACATGACGTTCGCCGGCGGTTTCCGGGATGCTTTCGTTCTCAAGCTCGACCCGGCGGGTCGGTCATCCTACTCGAGCTACATCGGCGGCAGCCAGACCGATGACGGACTTGGGATTGCCGTCGATGGCGTGGGGTCGGCGTATGTATCCGGGGAAACACGTTCGACGGAGGCTGACGGATTCCCGCTTGCCGTCGGTCCGGACCTCACACACAACGGCAACTCGGACGCATTTGTCACAAAGATCAACCCTGCCGGAGACGCCGTCGTATTCAGCGGCTACTTGGGCGGTGACTCTCGAGAGACCGCTCTGGACATCGCGGTGGACCCGCGCGGCAATGCCTACGTCACCGGCGAGGTCTTTTCGGACGAAACGACATTTCCCGCCATGGTGGGCCCCGGTCTCACCTTCGGCGGCGGCATCCGGGATGCCTACGTTGCCAAGGTTCGCGCTGACGGCACTGGGTTTGACTACGTCGGCTATATCGGCGGCGCATCGGATGATTTCGGGAATGGCATTGCCGTCGATAGCGCCGGCTATGCCTACGTCACCGGAACGACGTTTTCCATCGAGGAAACCTTTCCCGTCAAGGTGGGGCCGAACCTCATTCTCGCAGCGGCCAACGACGCTTTTGTGGCGAAAGTCAGCCCAACAGGCGTGGACCTGATTTTCGCGGGTTACATTGGCGGTTTTGGATCCGATGTGGGCCGCGGCATCGCTATCGATCAACACCGCGACGTGTACATCACAGGTCAGACGCTTTCCAGTGAAGCCGGCTTTGCCGTTCTCGTCGGGCCTGACCTCACCTACAACGGCGGGAACGGCGACGGCTTTCTCGCGAAGGTCCGCAGCGATGGGACCGCCTTGCTCCAAGCGAGCTACATCGGGGGGCTCGACGCGGATGTTAGCAATGCCGTCGCGGTCGACAAACAAGGCAACGCCTACGTGGCCGGGAGCACATTCTCGACCCAGTCTCAAGGGTTTCCGGTCACGGATCAGCCAAGCCCACTATGGCTGGGAGGCCGCGACGCTTTTGTGGCCAAGTTCACGACCGAGATGCTTGAGCGCCCGTTCGAAGTAACCGAGAACGGAGTTCTCAACGCGGCAAGCTCGGTTCAATTCCCTGATCCCCTTTATCCGACCGCGCCGGGCTCAATTGTCTCGATCTTCGGCCATTTCGCTTGGGCTTCGGAGTCAGCGGGCAGCGTGCCCCTGCCGGCAGAACTGGCGGGCGTGACCATCATGTTCGGCGGGATTCCCGCGCCTCTTTTCGCCGTGATCCGGGGCGATGATTTCAACCCGCCGCTGGGTTTCGATCAGGTCAACGCGCAAATGCCTTGGGCCGTCAACACGGCCAATGGAACGGTGAGCGTGGTCGTCACGCACGACGGCATGGCGACGGCTCCTCGCGACGTTCAAGTGGCAGCGGTGTCCCCCGGAGTTTTCACGTTTCAGTTCGGGACCGGCCCCGCAATCGTCCAGAACCTGCAGTTCCAGGGCGACGATGTGATCGACGGCTCGATCGCACAGGCCGCCGGCTCGATTCCGGGCGTGGTTACGCAGGCAGCACCCATCGGCGGCATCATCATCGTGTTTGCGAACGGCTTGGGGCCGGTGGATACGCCGGTGCCGGACGGCCAACCGGCAGGCACCGACCTGCGCCGTGTCACCGGGAGTATCCGGCTCTTCATCGGGGGCGTCGAAGCGGAGATCATCGACGCGGCGGTGCTGCACTCGACGTTGGTCGCGCTGAATCAGCTCAACGCCTATGTGCCGGCGGTCGAGCCAGGCGAGCAGGTCTCGATTCAGATCGAAGCGAACGGCATCCTGAGCCGCCCCGATGTTTTCATCGCGGTTCGCGCGGCCACGAAGTAGCTACTAAACCTAAATTTCTAGACAAGACATCGAAAAAACTTGCTCTCCGACTCCCGAATGGCCGTATGAATCCCAATTTGTCGCCCCCTACCCGCACGCGAAAGGAGGCCACTCCATTTGCGTTTGGCAACTCTAGTTGGCCCACGTTGGCAGTTTCATCTGGCCACCCCTTAAAGCATTGATCCCATGTTAAGCTCCTCTGTTGACTTCTGAGACTCAACCGCAGGCAGGCCGCGCCTCGGTATGGGCGCAGCTACCGCCGCTGGCGGCGATCGCTTTGCAGTACCTGCTAATCGCGGGCATCGTCTACAGGTATCGGCTTGAGACGGCAGGCTTCCTTCGCCTGCTGGCGGTGTGCGGCCCCGGCCTGATCGTCCATCACCTTCTTCCGCTCAAGTTGCGGATGCCCTTTTTCGTGCTGCTCTCAGTGGGAGCGATTCCGGTCATCTTGACGCCGCGTCTGGGGTTGTGGCTGGTAGGGGCGGGTCTGCTCTTGATCGGGTTGTGTCATCTGCCGGTTCGGTTCGGCGCACGGATCGCGCTGATTGCCGCGACGGGCGGCTTGCTGGCGGCTGCCCGCGGCGGTTCTCTCCCAACGCCGTGGCCGGACGCCCTATGGCCCGTCTTCGGGTCGATGTTCATGTTCCGGCTGGCCGTCTACCTCTACGATCTCGAACACCAGGCCGCGCCGTTCAGCTTCTGGCGGGCCTGCGCCTATTTCTTCATGGCGCCCAACCTATGCTTTCCGCTATTCCCCGCCGTGGACTACAAGACGTTTTGCCGCACGCACTACAACGATGAACCGTTCTTGATCTATCAAAAGGGTGTGGACTGGATTTTTCGGGGCGTCCTACAATTGCTCGCCTACCGCTGGCTTTATCAAAACCTTGTCACTAGCCCAGCCGATGTGACCGACGCGGAGAGCGCGGCCCGGTATGTTGTGACGACGTTTCTTCTCTACTTGAAGGTCTCCGGCAGCTTTCATGTCATCGTAGGGATGTTGCACCTGTTCGGCTTCAACCTGCCTGAGACACATCATCGCTATCTGCTTTCATCGAGCTTCCTGGATTTTTGGCGGCGCATCAACATCTACTGGAAAGACTTCCTGCAGAAGCTGGTTTTCTATCCGTTGTACTTTCGCATCAAAGGTTGGGGAGAGACGCCGGCCCTGGTGACGTCGACGATTGTCGTATTCGCGGTGACCTGGCTGCTGCACTCCTATCAGGCATTCTGGCTGACCGGCAACTTCCCGTTGGAGTGGCAGGACGGAATCTTCTGGACGTTGCTGACAGGCTTGGTGCTGGCCAACCTGCTTTGGGAGTTGCGGAGTGGCAAGCGGCCGCGCATCACCGGGCGCCGTCCGACGGCAGGCGCACAAGCTCGCTTGGCTGGCTGTACGGCGGGCACCTTTCTTGTGATCGTGGTCCTTTGGTCGCTGTGGTCTTCGGAAACGATCGATCAATGGCTGCTGGTCATGTCGGCGTTCGGAAATCTGTCCCCGCGGGGGGGCGCTTGTGATTGTGGGGGTCCTTGGTTCGGTCGCGCTGGCGGCCGTCTGGCTGGGACGCTCGTCTAGCGAACGCACCGAAGGGAGGCGGCCGCGCCTGCCGGCAGGCAGACCTTCTTTGTACGCCCAGCCGGCACTCCAGACCGCTGGCCTGAGCGGACTCGTGCTCGCCGCGGGCTTGTATCCTGGGCCGCTGGACACGCTCCCGGCATTTGCCGAAATGGTCCGTGACCTGAAAGAGTTCCGGCTCAACTCCCGGGACATGGACCGAATGCAGCGCGGTTACTACGAGAAGCTCACCCACGACATTCGTTTCACTCCCGAGTTATGGCTGACGCATCAGTCCAAACCCGCGGACTGGGTAGACAGCACGAACACCAAGCTCATTTCCCCCACCGATGACTTTCTCAGAGTTGAGCTCAAGCCCTCCGATTCCGAGGTATACAAAGGCGCTCTCTTGACGACGAACCGTTGGGGCATGCGTGACAAGGACTACAGCAAGACGAAACCGCCTGGCGTGTATCGCATAGCGCTAATGGGTGCGTCGCGGACCCTCGGGGGCGGGGTCGAGGACGATCAAACGTTCGAAGCACTTTTGGAGGACAGTCTCAACCGTGACAGGCGCTCCGAGGCGGACTATCGCTACCAGATCCTCAACTTCGGCGTTATCAGCCTGTGGCAGAATACCCTGTTTTCAGGCGGCGAGAAGCAGCGGGGTGGCCAGCGGCGCGCC
>JAQBUE010000156.1 GCA_027624045.1 Acidobacteriota bacterium | reverse complement strand
CAGTCCACGGCGCGCCGCTTGTGACTGAAGCAAACAAAGGAGTTTCGTGGGCGGCGCTTGGTACAGTCCACAATTTTTCACAGCCCCTTATGGTCACGGCTCGGTTTGGTTGTGCGACATGCGTCATTTTGTGTCACTTGGCGTCAGGGCGAATTGTCGTTTGGCCAGGTCGTCCTCAATACTCTTGTACCCCACGTTTGGTGGGCTGCGGGGTGTTTGAAAATGGATATTGTTGATTTATTGGGAGATATAAATGGTTTTGGCGCGTGACTCGTGATTCGTGACCTGGACGGGACGCTCGGAGCCGCGGGCGTTTGCCCGCGGGCGGGCAACCAAAGTAGTGCAGAGGCCCAGACTTTCCTGGCTGTCCACCGCGATGGACACGCCGCTTCCCTCGACTGGCAACTCCGGTATACACGAAAGCTGAGAGGCTGTCTCTCTCCCCCGGAGTCAACATTGTAAGTCTATTGTTTTCCGGGCCTTCGACGGCGTTGACGGTGAGCTTCGCGTTTGGCACGGGCCTTGCACATGCAAAGACAAATGCTTCGAACAGCCAAGACGACGGAGACCAAGACAATGACCACCATCACCCGGACATCCATCATCGCCCTGATTTTCAGCACGCTTTCATTCGCCGGGATCTATCCGCCCCAGGAAGGCGACCTGACGGCTGAAATCCCGTTTCAGTTCGTGCTGCAAGGCAAGACCTTGCCGGCCGGCAACTACATCATGCGAGCCGAAGACGATGGGCGGGTCGAGATCTGTGAGGACGGGGTTTACTGCGAAACCGTCAAGACCTATACACGGGCCGGCGAGCAGGCTTCAGGCCGTATCGAGTTCCGTCACGACGGGGCGGCCTATCACCTGACCGTTCTTCAAGTAGCAGCGGGCACGCGGCACCAGATGCCGGCCGAGCCGGAACCGATGATCCTGCCCTCGGGCGATGGAGATGAATCGATCACATCGATTGAAGCGCGCCCGCTGTGCATTCACACCCACACCGGAACGGGCCTGACGCCCGCCTGGCACTAGCGCCAAGTTGATAGGCAGACGAAGACAGAGAACAGGAGCCAACCATGAACCGCCGAGACTTTTTGCTAACCGCCGCCGCCGGAGTGCTGATACCGACAACCCTGAAAGCGTCCGCCACGCCGCTTACTGACGAAGAGAAGGAACAGTTTCTGCTGCAAGCCAACGTCGTCAGGAAGAAGGGCACCAAGGTGGGGACGACCGGGACGAGCCGCTTGACTCTACGTAGTGAGAGTCTCACTCATGACGCCTCCCTTCAGTCGATTGACGTATTCAAGGACAGGTTTCAAACCGCTAACGGCATGGAGTTCAACTTTCGAGATAGCTACAAGTTCAACATCGCGGCCTACCGGCTGGACCGGCTCGTCAATCTGAATATGGTTCCCGTCTCGGTGGAGCGGCGGGTCGACCGCAAGTCCGCCTCGGTCACCTGGTGGGTGGACGATGTCCAGATGCTGGAGCTCGACCGCTACAAGAAGAAGATCTCCGCTCCCAACCGGGCTGAATGGAACGACCAGATGCAGAACGTTCGTGTCTTCAACGAACTGGTTTTCAACACCGATCCCAACCTCGGGAACCTGTTGATCACGAATGATTGGAAGCTTCGGATGATCGACTTCAGCCGGGCGTTCCGGACGCACGACGAGTTGCGGAACCCGAAGAACCTGACGCGCATCGATCAGCGAGTCTATGACGGTTTGCGCTCCCTGTCGCCGGAGAAGGTTGAGAGAGAGTTGGGCTCATTGTTGGGCAAAGCCGAGGTCCACGGACTGCTGGCGCGGAAGGATCGAATCGTGCAGTTCTTCGAGGCGGCCATTGCGGAGAAGGGCGAGGCGATGGTGGTTTGCAAGCTGCAGGGCCACTAGCCCTTTCCGGTCACCTTGGCCACTGAACGTTGCGGCAGCGGGTTTTTCATCCAGCCCGTCTCTAAGCGTCAAACCCAGCACCGAGGACAAGCAATGATCAGACAGCAGCGGTTCCGAGTTCTCCTGGTTGTAGGTCTGACTTGTGTGTCGGCCGTCTATGGCCGTGCCCAGCCTGCTCTTACGGGGACGGAAGCCCTCAGGGAACTAGTGAAGTATCAGGGACTCGTGCAGCGACTGCATGCAACGTTTCCACAGGCAGTATCGGACGGACCTGCTCTGACATCAATGGGGCCGACTTCGGTGAGTGACAAGTGTTACGACGGCTGGCGGGAGACGATGGCCACGTTGCAGCAGAAGGGCTACCTGAGTTCGGTTCGACCCACCGATCATGCCATCGGTTTTTCGACGGCTGAGGTGACCAGCAAAGGGAAAGCCTTCTTCGACCACCTTGCGGCCGGGAGCTTCTACTGCACCGTGCGGATCGTTCCGGATCTCAAAGCCGCTAACGTTCAGGGGGGAAGTATCAAGCTCTCGGCAGGTGGCAAACGAGCACAGATCGAATTCCGTTCGCGGCCCACGGAGCCCTTCAGGATCATGTGGGAGAACGAGTTGTTTGCGGCCGGCTGCGGGGGCGAGGTGGATACGGCTGTCGGCATCGACCAGGGGGACGTGACGGGACATGCCCACTTTCGATTCCAGAAGGGCGGATGGCGAATCGAAAGAGTCCTACTGGGCGAGCATCGTGCTGAGGAATAGTTGGGAAAGGCTGGAGCGACCTCGATTCCAGCGGCGTGACCGTAAGATCAGACTCCGACCGGTCAGTTCTCGCGGCCGCGGAACTCTTCGTACCAGTTCTGGACGACGCGGATCGAGGGCTGGGGACCGCCAGTTTCTGGCTCGGCGATGATGAACTGCCGGCCGTCAGGTGTAACGTCGTAGTTCGCTGAGCCGCTTGCCTGTTCGATGCTGAAGCTTGCGGAATCGAAGAGCCAGGTTGGTTCCCCAGGCGAGAAACTCGGGTTTGTGGAAACGGGTACGGCAATCAGAGAAGTCCCCTCGGCGTAAAACAATTCCTTCCCATTCGGGCCCCAGCGAGGCCATTTCCCACCGCTGCGAGAAACTCGCAACTCCCTCTCCCCTTCAGGAAAAGACCGTACGTACACTTCTGGGCGACCCGAGCGGTCGGATCCGTAGGCAACGTAACGGCCGTCAGGTGAAAACTGTGGCGAACTTTCGAAAGCCGGCGTTTGCACGAACGGATGCGGAATCCAGTTCTCACCCTCGCGGGCGAGGTACCAAAGATCGGCGCGGGTTTGCGTATCCATTCGGCGGTAGATCAAGTATTTGCCGTCTGGGGACCAGTCGCCGGCAACTTCACGGACGGCAGTGCCAACAAGCACCTCCGGCTCCCCTGTTGCGTCCACCCGTTGCCGGAAGATGTCATAATCTCGCCCCAAACGATCGGAGCTGAAGGTGACTTCGGCTCCGTCGGCCGACCAGACCGGCGCGTAGTCCAGAGATGGATCGTTCGTCAGTCGAATTCTGAGATCCCGTGCAAGGTCATGAATCCAGACGTCCCGATTGGATTCCCGAGAGGCCGAAAACGCGATCTTGCGGCCGTCGGGCGAAAGGGTCAGGTTCCATGCCCCCTCGATGGGCTCGCCTATTCCTTGTTTCAAAGCGCCTCTCCGGTCGACGAAAGCCAATTGGCTCATCGAAGGTGCGTGATCGAGATAAACGAGAGTTCCATCGTCGGCGACCGTAGGACCACGGCCGTTCTCGGAAAGCAGGAAGGGGTCTCCCGTCGCCTTTCTATCACTCAAAGAAAAGGGCAGAGCCCACAGCTCGGGAGCGGCGTATGCGGCTTGGTAGACAAGATGACCACTGGGTGAGTAGACAGGTGCTGTGCCGGCGCCAAGAATCTCCCTCTTATCCGAATCAAGGTCCTGAACGATGAGCGTCTGTCGGCTGACATTGCCAAAAGGGAAGACTAGGACGCGCGGGCCTGCGTCGGCCGGCAGGAAATGAGGGCGACCGAGCGCAAGTTCGGCTGGTGTTTCACCTCGTGGAGAGTCCATTTCAGCCGGTGTGAGCAGGGCTTTGGCCGCTCCCCCGCCGGCTGGTACCTCGTAAAGGATCGGAGGAATGCCCGACGAGAAGACGATCAGCTCGCCGTCGGGGCTCCAGGTGCCTCCAAAAACTGTGCTCGAAAGCGTACAGATCCGAGCGGCTGCGCCTCCCTGAACGGGAACCTTTCTCAGCTCAGAACTTGCCGCGAATCCGATAAAACCGCTGTCGGGCGACCAAAAGGGTTCGTATGCACCTTCGGTGCCCTCAATGACTCGAAGTAGCCCCGATTCAAGATCCTGGACCCAAAGCTTTCCCGATGGCTCGGTACCGGCGAACGCAATGTGCTGTCCGTTGGGCGAAATGGCGACATCTCTGCTAAAGGTTTCGACTCGGACTCCTTCCGTTGGGGCGAATGCGAAGCGCCGGGTCGGATTTGCGGGAGGCGTCTCCTGGAAGTGGACAAACGCCAGCACCAGAACAACGACAGCGGCGACACCCGCGATGGCCTGATAGAGCCGAAGCCTTTTCTTGAGCGAAGGCGTGACGTCAGGTTCTTGGGGTTGATCAGCGGACCTGGTCTGTTCGACCGATCCGGCCGATCCCGCGGTGGTGACCTCGGAGACCTTGGACGCGACCTGTCGCGCCCCTACATCTGATTTTGGCGAGCTGAGCTGCTTGCGTAGGCGGCGAAGATCCACCAGCAGCTCGTCAATATGCTGGTAGCGTTCGTCGGGCCTTTTAGCGAGGGCTTTCGAGACGACTCTATCCAGCTCCGTCGGCAACCCTGTCCGGAGGGCAGTCAACGGTTCCGGCGGTTCATTGATGATCGAGTAGATGATCGCCTGTTCATGTTCATGGGCGAAAGGAATCTTGCCTGCGATCATCTCGTACAGGACGACTCCAACTCCCCAGATGTCACTACGACGATCTGTGGGATCGCCCAAGGCTTGCTCCGGCGACATGTAGGCGGGCGTGCCCAGACTGGTACCACTCTTCGTCAGTTTTGATCGCCCCGCTAGATGAGCTAACCCGAAGTCGGTGATCTTCACGCGGCCCTTGCGAGTGAGCATGATGTTGGCGGGCTTGATGTCGCGGTGCGTGACCCCTTTCTCGTGGGCTTCCTTGAGTCCCTCGCAAATCTGGATTGCGATGTCGAGCGCATCGTCGAGTTTGAGAGGGCGTTCTTTGATCTTCGCGCCGAGGTCGGGGCCGTCCACGAAGGCAATAGCCATGAACGTACGGCCATGCTCTTCGCCGATGTCGTGCACGGCGGCGATGTTGGGATGGTCAAGAGCGGCGGCCGCCTGTGCTTCGCGAAGGAACCGAGCCTTCTGATCCTCATCGCCGAGGGCGTTCGCGGAGAGGAACTTCAGAGCAACGTTACGGCGCAGGCGTGTGTCCTCGGCTTTATAGACGACACCCATCCCGCCCTCGCCGAGCTTTTCGATGATGCGGTAGTGGGATATGGTTTGGCCGATCATGCAACGTCCGTAACTATGCCTGAAGGGATTGTACCGTCATCGTTCCCTGTACACCAGCGAACGCGACCACGGATGGGGATGTCTACCGGGGTGGACAGCTCACTCGGCTCTGTCTCCAATAGGGCATTGGTCACGTGACTATAGCTCTCTGTAGCAGCGCGGGTTAGTGGTTCCCTGGGCACAAACTATGTGTTTGGCGTTGCGCTTGCATATTTGGGAATCGTGATAACGCACAACAGGAGATCAACGATGAAAACCCGAATGTTCATGCTGGCCTTGGTTGCCGCCGCTCTGCAGACCTCAATGACCGCCCAGACGGTGTCCAACGCGACCTGGAAGGTTGGCGACGCGAGGATGCGTGTCCAGCAGGGCGATAGGTTCAACGAAGCCAGGGTGGTTCTACAGTTTGAGGCCGAGAGCGTCGTGATCCGTCTCACGGATGCCCTGAATAATGGGGAGGCCGAAGTGTTGAAGCAGTTGTCTTATGCCGAGATCGACAACGCCGAGTACTCTGGCCGCGGCGCCGATTTACCTGGACTGAGCGTCCTCGAGAATGGTCAACAGCGCGAGCTGACGATTCGGTGTGGAGACGACATCACCATACTGCGGCTTCACAAACGCTATGAGAAACGAGTCCGTCAAGAGCTCACACGGCGCAGCGGAGTTCGTGTGGAGAAATCCCCTTATATGTCGCGCGGTTCCTTCCACTGGCCCGCCGCGATCTAATGACGGCCGCAAGCTTGGATGCGGAAGTTGTTCTTTGCGGCTGGTTTGGGAAGGTGCTCTCGTGATTTCGGAATGATCGTCCGATGGGGTCTTCTGAGAGCGGGCGGGCCCGAAAGTACCGTTTTGAGTGATCTTGTGATAATCTGGTTCCGATGAGGATGCTTCAAACATTCGTTACTCTTGTTGTTTCAGCATTATGGGTGTTGCCGCCGGCTTGGAGCGCGCCGCCCAGCCTCCGCGCCAACGCGCAGTCCCAAGTCATTCAGAATGAGCGCGCCGACGAAGACAAGCTCTCGCGATTCGACGACCACGCCATGGTCCAGCGGTTCGTCCGCTTGCAACTGCTCCACGACGTCCCGGCCAAGACGAAAACCTACTACGTCCACGCGATCCCCGACGATTACCAGTACCTGCGGCCATGGACCAAGTTGTTCCTCGACCGTGTGAGCAGCCAGTTTTACGAGCGCTTCGGAAAACCGCTCCGGATTACCGGACTGACGCGCTCGGCCAGCTACCAGAAGTCGTTGCGCCGGCGGAACAGTAATGCCGCCGCCCCCGTCGGACCCAAACGATCCGTACACCTTACCGGCGCCTGTCTCGACATCTCGAAGAAGGGTATGACGGGCGGCGAAGTCAGTTGGATGCGCCGCGCCCTCTCATCCGTCAAGGAAAAGGGCTATCTTTACCCCGTGGAGGAGTTCAAACAGCCGAACTTCCACGTGATGGTTTATCGCGACTACCCTGAGTACGTCGAGAAGCTTAAGGCGAAGTCCGACTAAAAGATTTGACTTGGATTGGCTTTAGCCTCGCCTCCCCGATCCCCGATTTCTGCCGCCGGCAAGAGCTTGTAGTCCGCCCCCTACCCTGGATGCCCTCAGCGGAACGTGGGGCCCGCGGCGAAGCCGTGAAACGTCGATGGGCAAGAATATTTGTGGTTCATTTCCCGTAAACACGTTTTGATTTCCACAAATCACCTATAATCTTGCACGGTGGCCCTTGCCGCCGAGCCGCAATGTCCGTCGTCGCCTGCCAGCATATTCGAAGAATGCGGGGCGGTGCGAATGGCCACTTGATTCTGGCCGACGACGGCCACTACTACGTCGTCAAGTTCCGCAATAATCCTCAACACCCGCGCATCCTCGTCAACGAGTTGGTGTCGTACGTCCTGCTCGATTACTTGCAGCTACCGACGCCTGGTTGGGACATCGTCGACGTTCCCAAAGCCCTGATCGAGGCTGCGCCCGAGTTGACGATGGAGGTCGGCTGGAACGAGAGGCGGTGTGAACCCGGTTTGCAGTTCGGCTCGCGCTTCCCGGTCGACCCGCTACGGCGGGCCGTCTACGATTATTTGCCCTGGTCTTTGTTAAGTCAGGTCATCAATCTGGAGGCCTTCCGCGGCATGGTCGCTTTTGACAAATGGGTGAGCAACGCCAACGGCCGGCAAGCGGTATTTTTTCGCGATCAGGCCCGCCGCTGGCTCTCGCCGGATGATCAGTCGTCCGCGTTCGCTCCCCGCGCGCTGGCCTACGCGGCGAATATGATTGACCACGGATTCGCGTTCAATGCTCAGAACTGGGAGTTCCCGGACTCGCCGGAACGAGGCCTGTATAGCCGCCGCGAAGTCTATCGGGATGTCGCCGGACTTGATGATTTCCAGCCCTGGCTGGGGCGCATCGAGGAATGTCCCGCGGAAGTACTCGATGATGCCGCGAAGCGCATTCCGCCTGCTTGGTACGAGGGCGATGACGACGCGTTGTATGCGATGCTCGAGAAGCTGTACGATCGCCGAACGCGCGTCGCCGAGTTAATCCGGGATAGCAAGAACGCGGGGCGCGACCCGTTTCCGAAATGGTCGCTGCGCGCCCGCTCGGTCGCGACGAGGTAACAATCAACCATGGATACAGCAATGGATACGCCGACACAGCCGACCAGCCGTTACAGCTTCCAACTGCTGCGTTACGTTCCGAACGTCGTGGCAGAGGAGTTTTTCAACATCGGGCTGCTGCTGCGCGGGCCCGACAACAGGTTGCTAGACGCGCGCTTCGCCTCTGACTTCAGCCGCCTGCGGTGTCATCCGCTGGTCGAGATGCCGTATCTGGAAGCGTTGCGGGATGAGTTTGAGGAGCATCGCTTGGCAGGGGAGGGATTCATCCCCTACCTGGATGAGCTCGGCAAAAACCTCTCGACGACGCTGGAAATCACCGAGCCGCGGGCGCTGTGGGGCCGGGATGTGCTCGCCGAGATGGAGCGGCTGTTTGAGACCTATGTGGCGACAGCGACGCCGCTGCAGGATAGCGATGCCGGCGGGTCACCCGCGCCGGGCACTCGCGCGGCGCTTCGGCGCAGGATGGACGACGTTTTTCGGCGGCACTACTTGCTCGAAGGATCTCGCGCATTAAAGGCGGATGAGTCGGTCGCCTACGCCGGGCCGCGGCGGCGCTTCACGTTTGACTATTCCTATCAACCCAATGGTGTGACGAACTACATCCACGGCGTCGCCCGGCGCAATGAGGCCAACGACGCCGAGAAGCTTTGCTTCGTGTTGCAGCGGTTGACGGACGCGAGTCCAGCCGTATCGTTGACGGTGGTGCTGGATGAGGGCGTCCCCACCGACACCGTGGAACTGCTTGAGAGCAGCGGGGCGGGAGTGCGGCCGCTAGCGGCGCTGGATGAGCTGGCGATCGAGATCCGCCAGGACTTGGGGCTGTAGCTGTCTAGGCCGCCAAGTCGTCGGCGCTCTTGGCCCCATAGAAACTAAACCAAGGGCTGGCGGCCTTTAGGCAGTCGTTCACATTGTTGATATTCTTGACGCCCTGATCGAGCAGCCACTCTTCCAGCGCCGCCGGGCCGTGCTTGCCGTAAACAGGAATCCCTTCCTTCCAGGTGGCACGGCCGCAAAGCACACCAGCAAAATTGACGCCCGCTTCCCCAGCCCAACGCAGCGACTCGGTGAATTGCTCGTTACTGACGCCGGCGCTGAGGTAAATGAAGGGCTTGCTCGCCAGCTCGGCTGCTTCCCGAAAGTGCTCGAAGGCTTCGTCTTTGCTGTAAGCCCTCTGACCGGTGTAGACGCCGGCACCCTCCGCGTAAGCCAGGTTCACGGGAACTTCAACCTTGAGAACGTCCACGTGGTAGTACTCTTTGGAAAACTCCCGCATGCTGCCGCTGACGACTGCCGGCTTCTTCTTGGCGTATTCAAGGCCCTTCTCGTCTCCACCAGCGGGGTCGTAGCCGACGAACTCCAGAAAGTACGGAATGTCGTGCGCCACGCACTCGGCGCCGATGCGCTCGACCCAGGCGTGTTTCTGTGCGTTGATCGATTCTTCTTCGAACGGGGTGTAGTAGAGCAGGATCTTCACCGCATTCGCGCCCATCTGCTTGAGGTTGCGAACCGAGACATCCGGCAACAGGAACGGCAGACGTCCCGGCTGGCTGTTGTCGTAGCCCGACTCTTCGTAGGAAAGCAGCAAGCCGGCTTTCGGATCGCGCGCCGCGGCGGCGGGCAGGCCCCACTGCGGGTCGAGCAGAATGGCGCTGGCGTGCGGCGTGAGGACTTTCGAAACGGCCAGCTTGAACTCGCTCATCATTTCGTCCGTGACGTCGGCGGCGTCGATACCCTTGGCGGCTCCGATGGCCTTCTTCAACGAGCCGCGCTGATCCATGGCGGCGGCGGCGATAACGCCTCGCTCGTTCGTGAGAGCTTTGAGGTTCTGGATCTTTGCGGGTGTGAGTTTGGCTGCCATGTTGCGATTCCTCTTCTTCAAGTGTAGCTGGGGCCTAAGCGCCGGCATTATTTTTCGCTGCATCACGAAGCGACGCAAGACGTCGAAAGTAGTGTTGCGCCGATTGGATGTCGGCCAGAATCTGCCGCTTCAACACGTCGGCCGAAGGAAAGCGTTTCTCGCCTCTCAGGCGTTTCAAGAATGACACACGAATCGCCGCGGGAGGCTCGCCGCTGAACTCATCGAGTAAGTGCGTTTCGATGGAGAGGTCGTCTCCGTCGAACGTTGGCCGGTAGCCGACATTTGAAACCGAATTCCAGCTGCGTCCTGTGTCGTTGTCACATGTCATCGTGATGTAAACGCCGCTTGCCGGCATCACTTCGCTATCGGGCTCAAGATTCAAGGTGGGGACGGTTGCTCGGGCGCCGACGCCATGGCCCGCCACAACCCGCCCCCGCAGGCTGAAAGGGCGGCCCAGCAGATGCCTTGCGAGACGCATGTCCCCCGCCGTTGCGGCGGAGCGTACCCGCGTGCTGCTCACCGGCTCACGGTCAACCTCGAAAGCAGCTACGGCTTCCGCCTCGAATCCGAACTGCTCGCCTAACGATCGCAGGGCCGCGAAATCCCCCGCCTGGCGGCAACCGAATCGGAAGTTCTCGCCGACAATCACGGCGCGAGCCCGCAGCCGCTTCACGACCACTTCCGCGATGAACTCGCTGGGGCTCATCGCCGCCACCTCGGCGGTAAACTCCATCACAACCGCGACCGCGAGCCCCAACTTCTTGAATCGCCGCAGCCGCTCGGCTGGCTGCGTCAAAAGGGCGGGCGTCTGGCCCGGGCGCACGATTTTCGTGGGGTGCGGATCAAAAATCAGTGCCGCGGCCTGCAAACCTGAGGCCTTGGCCTTCTCGATGCCGCGGGCAAGAATGGCCTGATGGCCACGGTGAACACCATCGAAATTACCAATGGTCAACACGCACCAAGGCGAGTCCGCCGGTACTTGCTCGAGTCCCCAATACTGCTTCATATCGTGTTACGAATCAATTCTGACTGACTTCGATGCGCAGTCCGTCGTGCGCCAAACGGACATGCGGCGGCAGCGACTCGTTGGTCGCCTGATGCGGCAGATCGTGGCAGATGTGCGTAAAGAACGCGCGCTTCGGCTGAAGCCTTTCGACCCACCCGAGCGCCTGCTCGACCGAAGTGTGCATCGGATGCGGCTCGCGGCGCAAGCCGTCGAGGAAGAGCACATCAAGGCCCTTTAGCTTCGCGGCCGATTCCTCTGGGATATCGCTGTGGTCCGTCAGATACGCCGCGTTTCCAAAGCGGAACCCCAGCACCGTCAGCGGCCCATGGCTCACCGGGATCGGCTCGAAGCTCATGCCGAATAGATCGATCGCCCGTCCATTTAGCTCGTGTCCCTCAACTCGGGGTACGCCCCCGGGATGCCGCGCTTCACCCTCGAATGCATACGGGAACACGCGCCGCAAGCTCCGCAGCGTTTCCGCCATGCCGTAGACCGGAATGCGCTCCCGCCGCCCGTAGTTGAACGGACGAAGATCGTCCATCCCCATGACGTGATCGGCGTGGTCGTGCGTAAAGAGAACGGCGTCGACCCGCTTGAGCCCCGCGGCGAGCGCCTGCTGCCTTAGGTCGGGAGTGGTGTCAATCAGCACGTTGCGAGTGCTCTCTCGGTCACTGTACGTGACCAGAATCGAGGGCCGCAGACGCTTGTCATGCGGATCATCCGAGTGACACACCTCGCACCCGCATCCAATCGTGGGTACACCCACACTGGTTCCCGATCCGAGGACGGTGATATGGATGTTGGGCGCGGTCGGCATATCCGATTTGAGGAAAGGTCTTCCCGGAAGACAGGCTCGCCGCGGCAGCCTCAGCCGCGGCTCGCAGCCTTAACCCTTGGCCTTCTCGTTGATCTCGTTGATTCTCTGAACGTAGCGGAAACGGAGCTCGGTCAGAGTGTTGTCCATCAAGCGGGATTCTTCGAAAGTGAGGTTGCCCTTTGTCTTGTCCTTCAGGATGTTCAGCAGGTCGATTGTGTGGCGAGCGATGTCAAGGTTCGGAGGCGGCCCCTCATCCGCCTGGGGGGCCATCAATTCCATCTGGGCCTGCATGCCCAACGAGATGACAAGCATCTCAAGACTCGCATCTGGGATCGGAGGCGTCTGCCGCGTATCGGCAGTTTGCGAATCGGGTGGCCGGGAAGGAGCCTTCGTGACCTGCTCCTCGTTAGACGGCGTGTCCGCCGCAGTCTCGGCGGTTCCAGCCGCGGTCGATTCGGCCGCTGCGTCTTCGCCCGAAGGTTCTTCGTGTTCGAGAGGCTCGCCTTCAGACGAGAACCTCCGGCGGTCGCTTACCTTGACGGTTGGTTGTTCGTTTTCCTCGCTCACGCCATCATTTTACAACGCCGTTGCAATCGACCCGGTGACACCAGGCATCGCAGCATCCCAGCTTGGATCGGCCATGCCTTCCCGATCGCCAAGCACCCTTCGGACATTTCCCCCTCGCGGGCTTGGGCGCAGGTGGGGTGTTTGGTTGGCTTGGGTGTGGCGGTTGGTGGTGGTTTTGGATTTGGATTCGGGCTGGTTGTCTGTTTTGTCGCTCCTTGGGGGCTGGGTGCCTGGGCTCCGACGGCGTTAGGAATGGGATTCGTCGGAGGTGGCGCGGCCGGGTGGGTGGGATGTTGTTGGTTTCGTGGACGTTACGCCATATC
>JAQBUE010000155.1 GCA_027624045.1 Acidobacteriota bacterium | reverse complement strand
TGCTCAGTTCAATCGATTTCCCTTCAAATGGCATATAGAGAAGACGTCTTTTCTATGGTAATAGTTACTCTAAGACAGTCCACTAGTGAACGTCCTGCTTTCGCGGGCTTTTCAGATACGTAGGACAACCCAGCGGCTTCTGGGTGGCCAATGGTTCGTGAACGGCTCCATACCGTCTCGATACCCCTTAGTTGGGTTCTGAATAGAGCTTGCGTGGTCGAGGGGAGCGGCTCTTGCCAGGATCAGCCCTTCGCACCGAAGAACAAACGGCATTGACTGCGTTCGTCGATCTCCTCATCCAGTCGCAACGAGTGCGTCTGGGCTCCGCGGGCCCGGAAAGTATCGAGATCCCGGCTGAGTGGGACTGGATGGGCTTCCAAGACGCCGCGACCTATCACGGCCTGATCCTCGGTTCGTTCGGCGCTCTGTGCCAACCCAGCGTCGCCTCACAAATGCCCCCCGGTGTCGCCGCTGGCTTCCAGCAGGAGTACCGCCGTCTCAGCGCCTTTAGTCTGGCGCAAGCGGCTGAGCTGGGACGTATCACTAGTTGCCTTGACGAGGCGGGCATCCGCGCACTTTCGTTCAAGGGCCCGGCGCTGACGCAGCAGCTTTTCGCGAATCTCGTCAGCCGCGAGTCCGCTGACCTCGATCTTCTTGTCCCCAGGGATGTGGTTTTTGCCGCTCTAGATTTGCTGGGAGAGGAAGGCTATACGTGGGCCGAGATCGGCCCGCGGCCACACACAAGCAGCGACCTTTCGTCGAATCACGCCTTCACGCTGAAAAGCACCGACGACCGCTTCCTGATCGACCTTCACTGGCACCTGGCCGAAGATGTGGCGCTGGAGTTCGTTCCCGAGCTGGCGAGTGTGTTTGAAGACTCCGAGATGGTTGTCATTCTTGGCCGTCCCGTGGCGGCGGTTCGCCGCGAGAAGCTGCTTCCGCTGCTCAGCTTCCACTCCGTGAAGCATGCCTGGTATTTGCTCAAGTGGTTCGTCGACATCGCGGCGCTCGCAAGGCTGCCGGCGTTCGATTGGGACGCCGCTTTGCGGTATATCGATTCGACCCGCTCAAGCGGCGTTGCTCGGGTATCTCACCTCGGGCTGCTCGTCGCCGACAGTCTTTTTGATTGTGCTCTGCCTCCGGAAGTGCGACGGCGCTTAGAGAAGGACAGGTGCGCCACAGCGCTTGTTCCCGCCGTTATTGATGACATACGCGCAAGCCGGATGTACGACATGCCTGAGCAGCACCGTGTGTTACTTGGCCTGAAGGAAAGCGCCTGGTCTCGTCTTAGGACCGCTGGCGCCGCAGTCATGCAGAAAGGTTGGGATCGTCTTGCGCCGTCGCGCTGAATCGGCCTCGCGGCTCGTTCAGCAAGCAGTGAGAAGTGCCGCCTAGAAGCGGATGCTGCCACCGACGATGACTTGATGGGCGGAGGCCTCCCCGGCGGCGAGTTCCAGCACGTACCGGGAAGCGACACTGCCACCGTAGTTCGAACAGCCATCAGGATCAGTCGAGCCGCAGGGCGGCGTATCGGGTGAAATCTCGACGATGACTCCCTGCTCGTTCATCCAGATGATATCGAGTGGGATCAGGGTCTGAAACATCCAGAAGGGCCGCGGCTGACTATCGGCGAAATGGAAAATCATGCCGCGGTCCGGTGCGAGTTCGCGCCGAAACATCAGACCCCTGGCTTGCTCCTCGGGAGAGGTGGCGAGTTCAGCATGGATGACGGCACCGTCCGGAAGCGTGATGGGGACGGTGTCGCCGAATGAGCCGGCGGTGCGTTCCGAATCGGCACAGGCCGGAGTAAAGAGGGTAAGGAGCGCGAAAAGAACGCCAATTGCCGCCTTCGGTATGGCCCGGTGGGTCGCGGGCGTAAGCGGACGCAGCTTTCGATGAAGCCACGCTGTCACGGCATTTGCTAGAGTCCGCATTTTCTTTCGCGGCCCTTCGGGCGGGACTCGGCGTTCTAGTAGGCCAAGACGCGTTCGGCAGCTGCTCGAACAGTTTCGACCGACGGCAGCACTTCGAGTTCCAGGTTCGAGGCGGAGGGGACGAAGCAGTCCTTGGCTCCGACGCGACCGATGGGGCCATCGAGGTAACTGATGCACTCATCGGCGACGCAGGCGGCGATTTCCGCGCCAAATCCCATCGTTACGGTGTCCTCGTGAGCGATCAGTAAACGATTGGTCTTCTTGACGCTTTCGAAGACACGTTCTTTGTCCCAGGGGATGAGAGTTCTCAGGTCGATGACTTCGACGGAAGCGACATCTTCCTCCTCAAGCTGTTCGGAGGCTCGTTGCGCGAGATGCGCTGCCGTTCCCCAGGCAACGATGGTGAGGTCGGAGCCTTCACGCCGGATACTGGCTTTCCCAAACGGGATCAAGTAATCGCTGTCGGGTTCTGGCGTACGGGCGTCCATGCGCCGGTAGAGACCCTTGTGCTCAAGGAACAGGACGGGGTCGTCGGCGCGGGCCGCGGTCTTGAGAAGGCCCTTGGCGTCGGCGGCGGTACTGGGATAGACCACATACCAGCCGGGAATATGAGAAAAATAGGTTTCTATGTTGGCCGAATGCCAGGGGCCGCCTTTGATGTAGCCGCCGACGGCGACTCGAACGACAATGGGCGAGCCCCAGACCCCGCCGCTGCGCCAGCGCATAGTCGCGATCTCGTCGCGCATTTGCATGAAACCCGGCCAGATGTAGTCGGCGAACTGGATCTCGACAATAGGTTTGTAGCCGCCGGTGGCCATGCCGCCGGCAATGCCGACGATGCTTGCTTCAGCAAGCGCGGAGTTGACGACTCGGCCCGGGAACGCTTCACCCAGACCGCGTGTGACACCAAATACGCCGCCTTTGGGATCGCCGATGTCCTCACCCCACATGTAGATCTTGGGGTTGCGCTCCATCTCTTCTTTCAGGCCGCTGTTGATGGCCTGGACCATGCTGACATTCTGGTCGGACTCGAAGTGCGGCTCACTTTCTTTGGTCACCGGGAAAGTCTTTGAAAAGACGTGCTCCATGACGTCGTAGTTCTGTGGGAACGGGTGACTGTCAGCCGCTTCGGCGGCTGCGTCGACCTTCTCTTTGATCCCGCCTCGCAGGTCCTCGATTTCCGACTTGGTCATCAGATCGTGGCGTAAGAGATATTTCTCAGTGAGCAGGACGGGGTCACGGTCGAGAATTTCGGCCAGCTCTTCGTCGGAGCGGTACTTCTTCTGATCGTCCGAGGAGGAGTGCGATTCGAGGCGGACGACGCTGCACTCGACAAGAGCTGGGCCCTTCCCGCTACGGATGTTCTCGATGACCTGGGGGAGAATCTGGTACATCGGCTCGAACCAGGTGCCGTCGAGCGGATGGGCCTGCATGCCGAAACCTTCGGCGATGCGGTGGATTTTCGAGGAGGTCTGGCTTTTTTGAGGAACGCTGATGGCGTAGCCGTTGTTCTGGACGACGAAGAGCACAGGCAGCGACTCGCGCTGGGCCCAGTTGAGCGCCTCAAAAAATTCGCCTTCACTGGTGGCGCCTTCTCCGGATGAGACGTAGACCACTTCATCGGAGCCGCTTTCCCTACAAGCCTTGGCCATGCCGACGGCCGGCAGGTATTGTGTGCCGGTGCAGGCGGTTTGAGAAACAAGCTTGAGTTCCCGGGACGACCATTGCTCAGGCATATTCACGCCACCGGAGTTCGGGTCGCCTTCACGGCTGAGCATGCCCAGGAAAACGTCCTTCAAATCCATGCCGAGGGCGATTGCCACGCCCTTCTCGCGGTAGTACGTATAGAACCAATCGTGGCGCGGCTTGAGGAGCATCGCCATACCGGCTTGGACTTTCTCATGTCCACGAGTCGGGGCGTTGAAGGTGCACTTGCCCTGCTTGACGAAGACCTTCATGCGCTCTTCCACGTAGTAGATGTTGAGCATCTTCTCGTAGAGCTCGTGAATGACCTCGTCGGGAACGATTCGGTCCGTGGCGGAAGACATCTTGACTGAACGTTTAGGCATACTCACTCCTGGCTTAAATGCCGGCGCTGAGATTCAACGGCCAAAATTTCAACCGTGATCCGAGGCGGACGCTTCGGGTGTCAACCTGCTGGATACCCGGAAATCCGCTTCTTCCAGCCACGCCCCGCGGGATTTCGTACGAGAAGCGAAAATCGCCTCCACAGCCGCGCCATCCCACGGCAAGAAATACTTCTCTTGTTTTCTTACCATACTTCATCTTGTCGGCCGCTGCGAGAGATCCAAGCGCCGACCATGGTCCAGCGGCACGGAAGGTGTGGGCGCAACGAGGTGGAGCAGGCGTTCAAGAGGCCTCTGGAGCACTGTTTCGGGTGCGAACAGCAGCCCTCGGAAGACGCCTAGGGGTGTGCTATCTTGAGTGACGCTTCGCCCCTGTATGAGCCAATTTCAGACGAAATCGCAGTTGATGAACAGTTCGGAAATTGACTGCTCATTGGTCCGTTTGACGCACGAAATCATCGAGAAAACGCAGGATCCTGGGGAGGCCGTGGTCATCGGCATTCGCAGGAGAGGGGCCGTTCTCGCGGAGCGGCTGGCGGAAAAGCTTGAGGCGCTGGCGGGACATCCGTTTCCGCTGGGAGTGCTCGACATCACCCTCTACAAGGATGATCTTTCGACAGTCGCCGATCACCCCGTGCTCAACGGCACGAATATCCCGTTTTCGTTGGACGGCAAAACAGTGATTCTGGTGGACGACGTCTTGTATACCGGCCGCACAACCCTAGCCGCGCTACGCGCGCTCTTCGATCTCGGCAGCCCCGCTTCGGTGAAACTATGCGTGCTGATCGACCGCGGCCGCCGCGAGTTGCCGATGCAACCGGATCACGTCGGCCGTCAGCTGGAAACGACCGAGAACGAGATCATCGAAGTCAAGGTGGATCCGATCGACGGCGAAGAGCGGGTGTTGCTGGTCGAGAAGGTGGCGGAGTGAGTTCGACGAGTAACGCCGGCAAGAGCTTACTGGGTATCGAGGTTCTCGATCGCTCGGAGATCGAATGGATTCTCGACCGGGGACGGCGTCACAAGCGGAAGCCGGGAGAGGGCGTCAAGAAGCTCGACACACTGCGCGGCAAATCGATCGTAAACCTGTTCTTCGAGCCGTCCACGCGGACAAAAGCGAGTTTCGAGCTTGCCGCGAAACGTCTCGGCGCGGACACGATCTCGATTTCGGGCGAAGGTTCGAGTTTGTCGAAGGGTGAATCGCTGGTCGACACGCTCAACACGCTGGCCGCGATGCTGCCCGATACGATTGTGATGCGCCATTCTGCATCCGGTGCGCCGCAGTTTCTTTCCCGTTACCTTTCGACCCCGATTATCAACGCGGGCGACGGGCAGCATGAGCACCCGACGCAGGCTTTGCTCGATGCGCTCACAATTCTTGAGCATCGCAACTCGCTTGAGGGCCTGCGGGTGGCGATTATAGGGGATATCAGCCATAGCCGCGTGGCGCGTTCGAATGTGCATTTGCTCTCGAAGTTCGGCGCTGAGATCGTGCTTTGCGGTCCGGCGACGATGCTACCCCCCGCATTGAAGCAGTTGGCGCCGGGCATCTCGCTGACCCACAACATGGTTGAGGCGGTGACGGACGCGGATGTGATCATGATGTTGCGCGTTCAGCTTGAGCGCCAGAACGTATTGAACTTCCCCAAGAATGAATATTTCCAGTTCTACGGACTGCAACTGGCGCACTTGGATCGTGCTCGGCCGGACGCGATCGTGATGCACCCGGGGCCGATCAATCGGGGCCGGGAGCTTTCGTCGGAGGTGGCGGATTCGCCGCGTTCGATGATTCTGAATCAGGTCGAAAACGGCGTTGCGATTCGGATGGCCGTGCTTGAGCGGGTGTGCGGGGATAGCTGAGTTTTGAGAAGGATGTCTAAGTAGATGAGCCGCTTGCTGATTAAAAACGGCCGTTTGATCGAGCCGTCATCCGGAATCGACGAGAACCGAGATGTGCTCATCGAGGATGGCCGCGTGGCGGTGATTGAGCCCTTCATTGAAGCCGGGGACGCCGAAGTTTTCGACGCTGGCGGTTGCATCGTCGCACCGGGGTTCATCGACATCCATGTCCATTTGCGGGAACCGGGAATCGAGCACGCTGAAACGATTGAAACGGGCGCTCGAGCCGCGGCGGCCGGCGGGTTCACGTCCGTCTGTTGTATGCCGAATACGATTCCGGTGAACGACAGCGCGACGGTGACGAGCTTTATCGTCGAGCGCGCTCGGCGCTCGGCGGTTGTCAATGTTTTCCCGATCGGTGCGATCACGAAAGGAAGTGAAGGCGAGCAGTTGGCTGAAATCGGCGCAATGCAAGAGGCGGGCATCGTGGCGATATCCGACGATGGCAGACCCGTCATGAACTCGCGGGTGATGCGCCGCGCCATGGAATACGCAGCCTCGTTCGGGCTGACGGTGATTGATCACTGCGAGGATCTGAACCTCAGCATGGGCGGAGACATCCACGAGGGCATCCATTCGGTGCGACTCGGCCTGCGCGGCATTCCGGGCTGCTCGGAAGACGTGATGGTGGCGCGGGACATCATCTTGAGCGAAGCGACCGGGGCGGCAATCCACATTGCGCACATTTCGACGCGCAACTCAATCGAAATGGTGCGGCATGCGCGGCGGCTGGGCATCCGGGTGACGAGTGAGGTGTCGCCGCATCACTTCGCCCTGACCGACACGGATATCCACGGCTACGACAGCAACTTCAAAATGAAGCCGCCCCTGCGGGCGCATATTGACAAGGATGCGGCGCTGCAGGGGATCATCGACGGCGTGATCGACGCCATCGCGACCGACCATGCGCCGCACACGGGCAACATGAAGATGCAGGAGTTCGAGCGCTGTCCGTTCGGCGTAACAGGCCTGGAGACCGCGGTCGGACTGACGCTGAAAGAACTCGTCCATCCGGGCAAAATCGAGTTGAAGCGGATGGTGGAGCTGTTTACGATCGGCCCGGCACGCGTCATCGGTCTGGACCGCGGCAAACTCTCGGTCGGCGGGCCAGGCGACGTCACCGTTTTCAGTACATCTCGGGAATGGGTTTTCGACGTCAACCAAACAGAATCGAAGAGCAAGAACTCGCCGTTCCACGGGCACTC
Source organism: Acidobacteriota bacterium (assembly GCA_027624045.1). Taxonomy (GTDB): domain Bacteria; phylum Acidobacteriota; class Terriglobia; order Bryobacterales; family UBA6623; genus JAPPLB01. The sequence goes on along the minus strand of JAQBUE010000155.1, from coordinate 5,567 downwards.
GTTTCGAGGCGGCCCGGTGGCGACAATCGTGGCCGGCAAGACGGTCTGGCAGGCCCCGGCCGGCGTGTCTGCCTAGCCCCTTCCAACGTACCTGCGGCCTGCTCGGTCCGCCGTCCTCATTCACCGAGCGGTTACACTAGGGCAGCACGTCGGCCCCGAAGCAACGGCATACTTTATGAAATCATCACAAATCCGAAACATCATCCTCGTGGCGCTAGCTCTGATGCTACTCGCGGGTTCCCGCACGATCGCGGAACTGGTTATCGAATATCAGTGGTGGGCCGAACTCGGGCAGGTTACGACTTGGTACAGCATGCTGCTCTACGAGGTGTTGCCCGCGGCGATCGCGTCGCTCGTCGCTTGGCTGACTTTGCTGTGGGCCCACGGCACGGGTGTGAAGTTCGCGGCGGTGCCCGAATCGAACACCTCTCTCTACCGGCGGCTCGTGATGATCGGTTTGCTTGTGCTGGCTGTCATCTTCATCGGTTCGGCCATCGATTCGCTGAAAGTGATGGCGTTCGTGGGCTCTCTCAGCGCCACGCCGTCGGCCTGGACGGATCCCGTATTCGGCCAGGACCTAGGGTTTTACATGTTCCGCCTGCCGTTCTACACGCAACTGTTGCGCTTTGTGTTCGTGTTGGCGGTTTTCACGATCCTGGTGTTCTGGGCGTCGGGACGCGGCTGGCAGCTTTTTGAGCGACTGAGGCAGTTTCGTGCCGGGGGAGGCAATGTCGAGGAGTTTGACCCAGGCCCCAACCCACTCTTGCTCACGGGTGCCACACAAACGAATTTTGCCAAAATTCTCGCCGCAGTCGGCCTGATTGCGATGGCGGCCTGGTTCTACCTGGGACGTTATGGCCTACTGATGAGCCAGCACTCGTCGTTGACGGGGATGGACTGGGTCGACGAGAACGTTACCCTGCCATTGCGCTGGGTGGTGATCGTTGCCGCGCTGGTCTGCATTCCACTCGTAGCGCTGGCGAAGTTGCGCATTGCGGTGATCATGCTTGCGGGCGCGCTCGTGGCCAATACAGTGCTTCCCGAGATAATTCTCAGAGTGGTGGTGAAACCAAACGAGCTGGAAAAGGAGCGGCCTTACATCGCCCGCCACATCGAGGCAACCACGCAAGCCTACGGACTGGCGACGCGTGCCACGGAGGAGCCTTTCGCCGCCGCGCAAACCGATGCTATTGATGTCGAGGCCCACGGGACGCTCGTCGACAACATCCGCCTCTGGGATTGGCGCGCTTTCAACGATACCATCACACAAATTCAGGCTCTGCGGCCCTACTACCGGTTCGCTGACGTCGATATCGACCGTTACACGATCGACGGCAAGATCAAGCAGGTGCTCCTTTCGCCACGCGAGATCGATGTGGCGCAATTGCCGGGTGAGGCCCGCGATAGTTGGATTAGCCGCAACCTGATCTACACGCACGGCTACGGAGTGGTCGTGTCAGAGGTGAATCGCACCACCGATGACGGCCTTCCCGTTCTGCTCATTCAGGATGCGCCCCCTGTCGTCAAGACCGCGGATCTCGATCTGACTCGGCCCGAAATCTACTACGGCGAGTTCACCCAGTCCCCCGTGTTCGTCTCAACGGATGAGAAGGAGTTCGACTATCCATCGGGCGATGAGAACATCTACGCAAAGTACGGGGGAACGGGCGGCTTTCCGATTGACTCCATACTGCTGCGGCTGGCCGCGTCGATCGCAACCGGGGAGTACAACATCGTCCTGACCGGCCAGATGAACGAAACCAGTCGCATGATGATCTACCGCGGTGTGCAGGAACGGCTCGAACATCTCGCACCATTCATCCATTGGGAACAGGATCCCTACCTGGTCATTACCGATGAAGGCCGCTTGGTCTGGATCGTGGATGGCTACACAACCTCCGATGCCCACCCTTACTCGGCACATGTGAACGTCGGGGCGTTCGGCGGACGCGTTAACTATGTACGCAATGCCGTCAAGGCGACGGTCGATGCCTATACCGGCGAGACGAAGGTCTACCAGTTTGAAGTGAATGATCCGGTTGTGCAGGTCTATCGTGCGCTGTTCCCGGAGTTGTTCGAGGACCAGGCTGACATGCCGGCCTCTCTTCGAGAGCACGCGCGCTATCCCGAACTGATGTTTAGCGTGCAGGCGGAGATCTACCGTACCTTTCATATGCGCGATCCGGAAGTTTTCTACAGCAAGGAAGACGTCTGGGAGGTCGCGCAGAGCCTAGCGGGGGATAAGAGCACGCTCGCGCCGATGAGTCCGACCTACATCGTGGCTACGCTTCCGGGCGAACAGGAACCGGAGTTTCTCTTGATGCTGCCCTTTACGCCGCGCGGCCGGCCGAATCTGATTGGCTGGATGGCGGCCCGTTGTGACGGTGAGAAGCTCGGCGAGTTGAGATTCTTTCAGCTTTCCAAGCAGGAACTCGTCTTCGGCCCCAGCCAAATCGAGGCGCGCATCAACCAAGATCAAGAGATCGCCAAAGACCTCACACTTTGGGGGCAGCAGGGCTCTCGCGTGTTACGCGGTGACATGATCGCACTGCCGGTGGACGACAACTTCCTCTATGTCGAGTCGATCTACATTCAGGCCGAATCGGCCCGCATGCCGCAGTTGCGAAAGGTCGTGCTCGCCATGGGCAATCGTCTCATTTACGAGGACACGTTCGAAGACGCCCTCGCGAGGCTTGGAGGCGGGACTTCACTCGCAATGCGCAATGAAGCTGCTCAAGGTGACCAGCCACCAGGTGAGACTCCGGCGCAGTCGGCCACCAAGCCGTCCGATGGCAGGCTCCGTTCGCTGGCCGCGCGGGTTCAACAACTTCGGCGACAGGCTGAGAATCTTGTCAAGGATCTATCTGAAGTTGAGCAAGACCTGCAACGCTAGCCGAACTGTTTCGTCCGCACATGCGCCAACGCGGCCGAGGCCGTAGCGGCGCCGATCTTTTCGGTCGCCTCGTAGTATCTGATAAGCGACGATACGCCGTAGAGATTGTAAACCGGGCAGCCCAGATCTTTGAGAACGTGGTTGCCGCCCTGCTCGCGGTCGACCACGACGAGCACTCGTTTCACGTCGAGACCGTCCTTTCTGAGTTCGCTGATGGCCCAGACTTTGGTCCGGCCCGATGCCATAACGTCGTCGATGAGAGTAACTTCGCGGCGTTTGTCGCACGTACCCATATACGAGCTGAGGCCTGAGGCTCCTCCCGGATACTCGGCGGGTTTCTTGCGCATCTGGCCATAGAAGACGGGAAGATCCGTGCGCTGTGACTGCAAGGCGACGGAGAGCGCGATCGGCGTTGCCGTATCAGGGATTCCGATGACTTGCTGGGGCCGGATCGACGACTCGGCCTGCACGATCGACCGCAGTCTTTCGTGCAGCGCTGCTCCGAGTTGTGTCAGCAACTCCAGGTGGTCGTAGAGTTTGTGCCGCAGGTCGATGAAGATGGGCGTGTGGAGGCCGTATTCCTGTTGAACGCGCTCTCCGAACAGGATCAGCCCCTTCTCCCAGAGAGCGTCCAGCAACGGGTCGGCTTGGGGCGGGGATTCAGACATGACGAGATCAACCGCGCCCGCTGCCGTGGACGTGCTTTTCCATGTCTCCCCAATGGGGATCGCGGAGGGCGCGTTTCAGAATCTTTCCCGTGGCGCCTTTGGGAAGTTCGTCCTTGAACTCAATCAGCTTGGGTACTTTGAACCCGGCCAGATGCTCGCGGACGTGGTCGCGAATGTCGTCTTCGGTGGTGGTCGAACCGGGCTTCAGGACAACGAAGGCCTTCGGCACTTCACCCCACTTCTCGTCGGGAACAGCGACCACGGCCGTTTCATAGACGGCCGGGTGGGCGACGATGACTTTCTCGATCTCGATGGATGAAATGTTTTCGCCGCCGCTGATGATAATGTCCTTCTGACGGTCGACGATCAGGAGGTAGTTTTGTTTGTCCCACACGGCGACGTCGCCGGTGTGCAGCCAGTTGTCGCGGACCGTCTCCGCGGTCGCTTCGGGCTCGTTCCAGTAGCCGTCCATGACGATGTCGCCTCGGAAGAGAATTTCTCCCGTGCTTTGCATGTCCTGAGGCACGTCGTTGCCGTCCGCTCCCACAACCCGCGCCTCTACACCAGGGAAACAGAAGCCGGTCATAGCCTGGCGCCGGATACGCTCTTGCTCTGAGATCTCACCGAGTGTGCTCTTGACGTGCGCGATCATGGCAACCGGCGAGGTCTCGGTGAGGCCGTAACCGGCGTAGACGCGGCATTTGAGCTGCTCTTCCAGTTCCGCGACGAGCGAAGGCGACGAGGCAGCCCCGCCGAGCATGATCTCTTCGAGGCTCGAAATGTCGTAGCGGCTCAAGTTGGGGCAGTTGACCAGCGCCGTGGCCATTGTCGGGACCGCGCACAGACTCGTGGCTTTCTCACGCTCGATGAGTTCGAGGACCTTATCCGGCTCGAAACGCTTGACCATCACATGCCGGCCGCCAGTCAAAGTCACGGTGTGTGCTTTGCCCCAGCCGTTGGCGTGGAAGAGCGGGATGGTATGGAGTTCGACCTGTTGATCGGCAGGCCGCTTCTCGCCACGCCGGTAGATGCCGACAAGTGCCGTCAACGCATGCAGGTGCAACGTGCGGTGGCTTAGCATTACGCCCTTGGGGGGACCAGTGCTGCCGCTCGTATAAAACAGTTCAGCGATCGCATTCTCGTCGTAGGTAGTGAAATCGACGGGTTCAGGGGTCGCCGCCGCCAATAGGTCCTCATAGCTCTCCGTGTGGACCCACAACGGCAAGTCTGGCACACGTTCAAGCGAAACCCACCGCAGCCCGGGCAGGCTCGCCCGGAGTTGCTCGACCAAAGGCAGAAACTCAGGGTCGAACAGCACCACCTTCGAGCCGGAATGTTCGAGGATGTGGGCCTGCTCCTCGGGCGCTAGGCGAACGTTCAACGAAAGCAGAATCGCCTTCGCCATCGGAACTCCGTAGTAGGCTTCGAGCAACGGGTGGCAGTTGAAACTGAGAGTCGCGACACGGTCGCCCTCGTCGACACCAAGACTCCTGAGAGCCTTACGCAGCCGTAGCGCGCGGTCGAGGACTTGTTTGTAGGTGAAACGCTTATCACCGTCGACAACCCCCACCTTCTCGCCGTACTCGTCAGCCGCCCAGAGCAAAAAGCGAATCGGGGTTAGAGGCAGAAACATCCAGGAACTCTCCTTCAGTAGTTACGTTGTACCCGTACCTGACGGACTAACAGTTTACCCTTCCTAAGCCGCCGGGAAGTACACGATTCGCCAACAGGGCATTAGACGAGTCGCACTTTCCGCTCAAGCTGGGAAGCGCGGTCTGCTGCGTCCTCGGCCCCGGAGGGGCATTACATCTCACCCACGACTTCAGCGGCGCGTCCACGAGCCCCGCGGGTCCACCCTGGAACGGGCGAGACAAGGAACCCCGTTGCCAAATGCCCGCCGCGTGAAGAGCCTTACGTCCGGCATCTAGCATTTTCCAATCCAAGAATGATCCTGAAATGCGGTAGGTCGAGGCCGGGGACGAAATAGGGTGTGGAGCTCCTTTCCG
>JAQBUE010000154.1 GCA_027624045.1 Acidobacteriota bacterium | reverse complement strand
ATCTCTCGCCCCAAGGGGATCGTTCTACTTTGCTCAGTAGGGGATCTTTTCACATTGCGCCGACATATCACAATCGCTTGTTGACACCGTCTCGGAACCTTCGTTAGCATGTGAACGTCTGTCGAAAGAGGAAACGGATCTTTCTTCAGTACCGCAATGGGAGGAACAACAGATGAAAAGAGTTATGGCGCTCGCCGCCATCATGATCATGACCACTAGCCTGTGCATGGCTGGTGAGTATTCTGGTTTTCTGAGCGACAAGAAGTGTGCGAAGGCAGCCGCTGGACACGCCAGCTGCGCTCAGAATTGCGTCAAGGGCGGTCAGCCGGTCGTTCTCGTCGAAGAGGGCGAAGGCGGCAAGATTTACGAGATCGTGAACGCGGATAAGGTCACGGACCATGTCGGACACAAGGTTACGATCACCGGCACAATGGACGGAGGCAAGCTGAACGTCAAAAGTGTGAAGATGTAGCTCAGCTTCCCAACGGCTTCGGCGCGGGCAAGATGCCGCGGCTGGATCGTTTGAAAGATTTCTTCTAATGAGGTGCCCGTACGCGTTCGTGTACGGGCGCTTCTTCATTAGTCGCGGATGTTGTTCACTTGGCAACGATCTGGACACCCCAAGCGTCTACACATAGTGGGTCAACAGTGCGTAGCCTGTTTTGGCCCAGCATCATCAACAGTAAGGAGAGTTCCAAATCTCATGAAAAAGATCCTCTTGCTCCTCTGCTCCTGTCTCATTTTGACGGCGCCCCTGGCAGCCGCTGACATTGATGGCGCGTGGCTGTTCGAAAGGGACCCCCCCCCGCGGCGTTCAGAAAACGACAATCACTCTGTCCTCCGACGGTGCCAAGCTGAGCGGTGATCTTCAGGTAGAAGGCCGCGATACCAAGACGACCGTCGATGAGGGAACCATCAAGGGGAACGAGTTTACATTCACCTCAGTACTGCGGCGCCAAAAGGGGGAAGTGAAGCTCTTTTGGGCCGGCAAGGTGGATGGCGCCATGATGACCGGGACCATCAAGACCGAAGTGTCAGAGCCGCGAGCTTTCACGGCCAAGAAGCAGTAGGCTCGCAACGGCCCCCACAACAACATACTCGTCGGCCGTGAGCGGACCGCGGCTCAGGAGATGTTTTGGGCGCGCCCGGTTTGCGCGGCGTCGTAGCTTGCAAACACTGCTCTCAGGGCGCGTAGGCTGTCTTTGGTGTTGAGCGGCGGCGGCGCGAGTCCGGCGGAAGCGCGCACGCATGCATCGACGAACGGCGTGTATCCGGACGGACCCTCGAAGCTCTCAACGCTGTGGATGCGCGGTTCGCCTTCCGTGCGGCTGTACCACTGAAGCGGCAGACCGCCGTGCTTATCGATCTGAAGCCAGCCTTGAGCGCCCCAAATCTTGATGTGGGAGTGGTATCCCTGATCGAGGTAATAGCCTGACGTCGCGGTGCCGAATGTGCCGTTGTCGAAACGCAACGCGACTGCGGCGGAGTCTTCGACATCGATCGGCTGCCCGCCTACATTCCCCGTGAAGCCAGCCACCTGGACGATCCGCGAGCCCGTGATGTACATCGCCAGATCCAGCCAGTGGATGCCCAGCCAGATCAGGTGCCCGCCTCCGGCGCGTTTCTTGCTGGCAAACCATTTCTCGTGATAGCTGGACCGAGTCAGGCGTGTCTGGTCGGCGACCAAGTGGAGCTCCAGACCGTAAATTTTCCCGAGTTTTCCCTCCTGGATGAGCCGCCGTGCTTCCTGGACTTCCGGGTTCAGGCGGTTGGCCAGGGCAAGCATCAAGTGACGGCCTGCAGCGTCGGCTTTCTGGGCGAGCTTCTCGAAGTCTTCGACGTGCACACAGGAAGGTTTCTCGGCCAGCACGTGGCAGCCTGCATCGAGCGCGGCGTTAATCGCCGGCGGAGCGAGACGAGCCTCCATCGTAACCAGCGCCATCACGGGCTTCTCCTGCGCCAGCATGGTTTCGGGGCTCGAGTAGGTTCCCGTCAGCTTCTGGCCGAGCACTTTACGGGCCTCGGCGACGGTTCCGCCTTCCGGGTCCGAGAGCGCCACGCCGCCGACGGTTTCACTCTCGGCCAGGGCGGCTAGATAGCTTCCCAAGTGCGCGCCCTCAGCGTGCGTGATGACACCAACCTTGATCTGTTTCGGCATGGATGTTCCTTGTCGGGCCGCCAGAGCAGCGGCCCCAACGATCTTGCTGAAGGTTCGTCGTTGCATCGTTCTTCCTGGTACGTCCCGATCTTGAGAGAAGTGTTGCACGCCCTGCCTTCACGCATCGTTAGCCCGCGGCGATTTCGTGCCGCTCGGGATCGAAACGCATCCGGCGGCCGCTCCACAGCGCGTCGGCCGACATGATGCACGCGATCGAATGCCCATATCCGGCCTCGACTGGGGCGTAAAGATCCTGCGGCGCTCGGCGGCGGACGCAGTCCAGCCAGTTCGCCATGTGGTGTAGCGTACCGGGCTTCTCGGGAATCTCGATTATCTCCTTCAACGTCCCGGGGTTGTTGCTGCCATCGCCTGAGATGTTCCATTCGTTTTCGACGAGCATGGTGCCCTTGGTCCCCTGCACGCGCGTCAGATGCCCGGAAGCGTTGATCAGGGTCGTCGCGTATGTTACGAGGAATTCCTTGCTGCGCTCGCCGTACTTGAGAACAACTTGAATCGTATCGGGATTCTCGCGGTAGTCGTTCCATTTGAGGATGGCGCCCTCGGCGACGGCCGTGACAGGATATTTCTCTCCGGTAAGCATGTGGACGACGTCAATGCCGTGTGTCATCCATTGATCGATGATGGCGCTTGAGAATTCTCGAAAGAGACGGAAGGACCGGTAGATCTTGGGATCGAACGGCCGGTACGGTTTCCCCATCAGGAACTGCTCCCAGTCAACGTCACTTTCCTTGAGAGAGTTGAGGTCTTCGGCTTTCTTCGCCCAGCGATAGGGGCTATAGGCGTTCCAAATGACATCGACCTTAGCAACATCGCCAATGCGGCCTTCGCGGACCCAGTCGGCCGCCATGCGATATTGCGGATCGCTACGGCGCTGGGTGCCGATCTGAACGATACGGCCCGTGCTTTTGACGGCTTCGTAAGCCGCGTTTAACTCCGAAAGCACGTTGCCCATGGGCTTTTCGCAGTAGACGTCCTTGCCCGCCTCTACCGCCGCCTTGAGCATCTTCGAATGCTGGTGATCGGGGGTGGCGATGATGACGGCGTCGATGTCTTTGTCCGCCAGTAGTTCTTCGTGGCGCGGGTAGGTCTTGGTTTTCGTACCGTAGGATTCACTGACGAGCTTGTCGGCCGCTTCGAGGCGCTGCTTCCAGATGTCGCAAACCGCGGTTACACGGGCGTTGTAACGGCTGCCATACTCGATGCACTCCTTCATGATGGCCGTGCCGCGTCCGCCGGGACCGATGACACCGATGCGAATCGAGTCATTGGCGGCTGGCTGGGCTGAGATAGGACGCGCGGCCCCGAGAGCGGCGGCAGAAGCCGCGAGAAAACGGCGGCGGTTGAGAATGTCGGACATGAGGTTTCTCCTGCTAGGGCTGGATTGCTGAGTCTGGATTGTATGGTGCGCTAATCGAGTGCGGAGATGCAAGGCGGGAAACGTCCCACCCCACCTTCCACCGGATCCGAAACGCGGAAGGATACTAGGGTGCTCCGTTTCGCCGCCTATACTTTGAACCGGCGCAAGAAGTGAGACCGCTGCGGCGGGCGTCTCAATGATCAGTTGTCAGGGAACCCCATCTTCTTGATAAGGGCGGGATATGCCGGGTCATTGCGCATCGGATCAAAGAAAGGTTCGCACTGCAGGTAGACCAGTCCGGCTTCTCTCGCCTCATAGGCCTGATTGAGAAACTCGACGGCCTTATCCTCATGCCCCAGGGTCATCTCGAGGATGGCTCGTGTGAAATTAGGTATCTCCCGCTTGCCCGCCGCGGCCAAGACATCTTGCACTAAGCGCTGGGCCCGATCATGTTCACCCATCTGTGCGTAGATGATCGCCCGAGTGAACCATTCACGCAACTGTTCGCCGCTAGAGAGTTTTGAAAGGTTCCCCAAGCTTTCGAGGGCCTCCTCGTAGCGGCCGAGGAGTCCGCACGTAATGCCCAGGTCAAAGTAAGTTCCCGCGAATAGCGGATCGAGGGCAATGGTGCGCTTAAACTGGTGGAGCGCCTCTTCGTAGCGCCGATTGAAGTGGAGGATGCGGCCAACGGCGGTGCTGATGATCAATGACAGTGGATCGAGTTCGTGGGCGCGGCGAACGTGTTGGAGCGCTTCCTCAAGCCGCTTGACCTGAGCCAGGAACAACGCGTATTGGTGGTGGCCGGTGGCGTAGCCGTCGTTGAGGTCTATGCCCCGGCGAAACTCCTTGTCCGCCTCGGCCCAGTTCCAGTCTTTGCGGCAGTGAACGAGCGCGAGGGCCGTGTGGGCTTCGGCACAGCTGTCATCGAGGGAGATGGCCCGCATGGCCGCTTGTTTGGCCTTCTCGAGCGACTCGGCGGTATTCGAATCGGCGTAACCGCCGGATCCAAATAGGATGTGAGCTTCGGCGAGCCCGGCAAACGAGAGCGGGAAGTCGCAATCTTCGCAAGCTGTCTGCTCGAAGCACTGGATCGCTTTCAGCAGGCTCTCTCGTGTGCGGTGGTTGAGGTGGTAGCGGCCTTGCAGGTAGGTATTGTAGGCCTCGACGTTATGGGGACGTTTCTGGGGAACCGCGGCGGCTTGAGCGGTCAGTTTCACACTGAGGGTTTGGACGACGGCCTGCGCGATTTCATCCTGCACGGCGAAGACGTCTTTCATCTCACGGTCGAAACGCTGTGACCAGAGGTGGTATCCGTCGGCGACATTAATGTGCTGCACCGTGATACGGAAACGGTCGCCGAGTTTGCGGACACTGCCTTCGAGGACAGTTCGGACACCAAGCTTTTCGCCGATTTCCCGAATGTCATAGGCGTGATCCTTGAAGCCGAATGATGAGGTTCGGGAGACGACTTTAAGGCCTTTGACGGTAGTAAGTGCGTTGATGATCTCTTCGCTGATGCCGTCGCAGAAATACTCCTGGTCCCTATCCGGGCTCATATCGACGAAGGGGAGGACGGCGATGGTCGGGTCGGGTGTGCGCGCGGCATGGCGGCTGGTGGTGGTAGCACGCAGTTCCTCGCGGACGGCCCGAAGTTCAGCGAGCAGGTCTTCGAGCGAGTCGTAGCGATCGGCGGGCTCCTTGCGCAGCGCCCGCCGCACAATGCGTTCAAAACCAGCGGGCATGTCGTCGGCGAGAGGTTTGAAGGCGGGTAGCGGGCTGTTGATGATGTCGTAGATCATGGCGCCCGCGGATTGACCGGCATAGGGCACGGTTCCCGTAGCCATCTCGAAGAGAACGACACCGAGAGAGAAGATGTCCGAACGAGGGTCGATTTCAAGCCCCTGGGCCTGCTCGGGCGACATGTAGGCGGCAGTGCCCTCGGTGGTGTCACCGTCGTTATTGCGTGAGACACCAGCGACAAGGGCGACACCGAAGTCGGTGATCTTAAGGCGGCCGTCTTCAGTGAATAACGCGTTGTCCGGTTTGACGTCACGGTGAATGATGCCGTGCCGATGAGCGTGCGCGAGGCCGGCCGCGATCTGCTGGGCCCACTCGATGATCCGCGCCGCAGGGACGCGGTTGCCGTTGTGCGCCTTCCGAATGCGGGAGGTCAGCGTGCCACCGGGCATGTACTCCATCGCCATGAACGGTTCGGCGGCCGTGTCATCGACCTCATAGATCGTGGCGACGTTGGGATGATTCAGACGCGACAGCGCGCGGGCTTCTTGAAAAAGCTTTTCGACGAGATCGGAGGAGGCCCGCAAGGACGGAGAAACAAGCTTCAACGCGACGACACGTTCGAGTTTGGTGTCGCGGGCCTTGTATACGATACCCATGCCGCCTTCGGCGATCTGCTCGACGATTTCGTAGTGAGAGAGTATCTGGACGGCCATGGCAAGTCGCTGACCCATTCATCTTACCTTTGGCGCGCCCTGTCCGTTCGGCCTTGTACCTCCCCGGGAACAGACGCCATTCGAGGGTTCCGTAGAAGCCCCGTTGGCTATGTCACAATGGGATTTGGCAAGAGAAAGACCCATGAAAGACGTAGAACACAAGGTAACCGCAAGTGCCGGCCCTGGACTGCCTGGAGCGCCCGCTTCCGTCTCCGCTGAAGAAGCAGCTGCTTTCGAGGAGGAGTTTGATCTCGATGCGTTGATGGATGAGTGGGAGCAGACGAAGGCGAGAGATCCGGTAGCTCCCACCGAAGGCATCCTGCAGGGTACGGTCGTCAGCGTTCGCGACGATGGACTGTTCGTGGATGTCGGCCGGAAATCAGAAGCGTTTCTGCCGATCGAGGCGGCGCGCGGCCGCGGCTCAGCCGGTGATGAACCGGAATTAGTCGTGGGCGATTCCATCCAAGTATCGATCACGGGACGGTCGCCTGAGGGGTATTTGACCCTCTCACGGATCGTTGTCGAACGCCCCAGGGACTGGTCACAGTTCGAGGCGGCGTTCCGTGACAGCGTTACCATCGCCGGCACCGTCAAAGAGGTGATCAAGGGCGGCTTGCATGTCGATGTGGGAGCACGCGCCTTCATGCCCGCATCCCGGACGGGTGTGCGCGACGCCGCCGATCTCGAAAAGCTGGTGGGCGAGGAGATTCGCTGCCGCATCATCCAGCTCGACGTGGAGGACGAGAACATCGTCGTGGACCGGCGTGTCATCCTCGAACAAGAGCGTGACCAGGAGCGGCAGTCGACCATCGCCGGTCTACAGCCGGATATGGTCGTCAGGGTGGTAGTCCGCAACCTGCGCGACTTTGGGGCGTTTGTGGATCTGGGCGGCGTCGACGGGCTGTTGCACGTCTCCGACATTGCTTGGACTCGCATCAAAGACCCTGCCTCAGTGTTGTCGGAAGGGCAAGAGATCGACGTCAAGATTCTAAAGGTCGAGAAGGGCGGTGAGCGGATCTCGGTCGGACTGAAACAGCTGACTCCCGATCCCTGGACCCTGATCGGCGGGAAACTAAACGGCGGTGACCGCGTCCGCGGCACGGTCACGCGCTTGAAGGACTTTGGCGCATTCGTCGAGATCGAGCCGGGCATCGAGGGGCTGATTCATGTTTCCGAGATGTCGTGGGCCCGAAAAGTGCGGCATCCTCAGGACCTTCTGAAAGTCGGCGACGAAGTCGAAGCGGTCGTGCTCGAAATGAAGACGGGCGAGCGCCGCATCGGCCTTGGGCTCAAGCAGGCGTTGGGGGATCCGTGGGAGCGCGCCGAGAAGGAGCTCGTCCCCGGTTCCGTGGTTGAGGGAACGGTGCGCAACATTGCGAAGTTCGGGGCCTTTATCGAGGTCTTGGAAGGCGTGGAAGGCCTCGTTCATGTATCGGATATCACGGCTGAGAAGAGACTCGACCATCCCAGCGAAGTGCTGAAGCTGGACCAGAAGGTGAAGGCGGTCGTGCTCGAGTTCGATCGAGAGAAGCGCCGGCTGAAGTTGGGGATGAAGCAACTCGAACCCGATGAGCGGGACGAGTTTATAGCTTCGTGCGAAGTGGGCGACACGGTGACGGGCCGCGTGGTTCGGGTGAAGAAAGATCAGGCCGTGGTCGAACTCGGTGAAGGCGTGAAGGCCGTCTGCCTGGTTAAGGATGCGCCGACGCCGGTAGCCTCGGCCGAGCAACGAGCGAGCGAAGAGGCGAGCGCGTCATCATTGGGAGCGATGCTGCAAGCCGCTTGGAAGGGCGGCGACAAGGGCACCGCGACAACCGCTACGATCGAGCCGCTGAAATCGGGCCAGGTGCGCAGTTTTCGAGTGACGAAGCTGGATGTTTCGCAGAAGTTGATCGAGTTGGCGCTGGCGTAGGTTCGGCGCGCTCGCATACGAGCGCGTGTGAAATTCACGGTACGCGGCGCGGAGGCACGGCAAGCCGGCATGCCGTACCAAACCGACCGTCCCATCCCCCAGGGAGTGATCATGTTCAAACTGACAGGCACGGCATCAACGGCTTTCGTTCTCTCCCTTCTCCTCGTGGCTTGTGGAGGCACGCTGGCTTGTGGAGGCGCGGAGACCGATTCCGAGGCCGCCCCCGAGACGATGGGCGACCACGGCGCGGGCGTCGTCATCAGGCTCGATCCGGCTCTGGACGCCATCGTGCCGGCGGACTACAAGATCGAAAAACTGGCCGACGGCTTCATGTTCACCGAGGGGCCGTTGTGGATCGGCGGGGATGCTCCACACCTGCTGTTCAGCGATGTCCGGGGAAACGCCATCTACAAATGGACGGCATCGACCGGAGCAGTAAGCGACTTCCGCAAGCCGGTCTTCAAGGGTACGTTTGAGGAAGGGCGTTTTGTGGGCTCGAACGGGCTGACGCATGACTCCGCAGGCAGGCTGGTCGTCTGCGAGCACGGTAATCGGCGCGTTCTTCGCATCGAGAAGGATGGCACTGAAACCGTCATCGCCGAAAAGTACGAGGGGAAGAAACTCAATAGCCCGAATGATGTTGTCTACAAGTCGGATGGCTGGGCGTACTTCACCGATCCGCCCTATGGCTTTGCGCAGCAGGACACCGACCCGGCCAAGGAACTCGATTTCAACGGCATCTTCCGGCTCAGCCCCGAGGGCAAGCTGGAGCTTCTGAACGATCAGCAGACGCGTCCGAACGGCATTGCCTTCTCGCCCGACGAGAAGACGCTCTACGTCTCAAATTCCGATCCCGATCACAAGGCGTGGATGGCCTACGCAGTCAAGGACGATGGCACGCTGGACCGGGGCCGGGTGTTCGCTGACGTCACTTCGGAGATGGCCGAAGGTTTGCCGGACGGGCTCAAGCTCGACAAGCAGGCCAACCTGTATGGCACAGGTCCGGGCGGGGTTTGGATTTATACGCCCGAGGGAAGGCACATCGGCAGTATTCAGCCGGATGAGGTGCCCGCCAACGTCGGCTGGGGCGATGACGGCAAGACGCTTTACATGACGGCCCGGACGGGTTTGTACCGGATCAAGCTGAGCGCTGAGGGGCTGATTCCGTAGGGTTGACCGGTTCGGAGGGGTCTCTTGAACCCTCGCCGACTATTGTCGGACGGGTTTCAGGAACGCGCGGATATCCTTCAGCAAACGGAACAAGTGATAGGGATCGGTCGGTGACGCGAGAAAATCGAAGCACTCGTAGAACGCCTTGGCCTCGTCGTCCTTGGCATGAACAGCAAAGGCCCGGATGCCCGCGATCTCCGCTGCTTGTAGCGTTCGCAACATCGCGTCCTTGAGCAGTCCCGATCCTAGCCCCTTCCCCTGCCAACCCGTGGAGATGGCTAGGCGCGCGAGCAGCATGATCGGCACCGGGCGCCGGGCAAGACCCTTCTTCAGGCGCTGCGGTGCGTCGTCATAGTCAACTTGGCCGACAACGAGCGTGTAGTAGCCGACAACCTGAAGGCCAACCAATGCAAGATAGGTTTGCGATGCGCCGCCCTGCTGGTTTTGCATCGCGTAGCGGATCAGGAAGCGATTCAGGGCTTCACGGCCACAGTCGAAATCATCGATCGCATGGCTACGCGCCAGCTTCTCGATGCGAAGTGGCTCGCTCATTCGCCGTCGCGCTCGAACACGCTGGGTTCCCGCAACAGCTTCGCTAGACGGGGCGCAGGTTGAACTGGTGCATTGAGGGCGGTCTGGAAAGCGGCCCACCGCTCTGCGTCGAGCCCGAATCGCCGCCGGTCAGGGAGAGTTTCATCGGCGCGAGCCAGGGCGCTTTCGAGCACAAATTCACTGACCGAGCGGCGTGAGGCCCGCGCCGCCATCCTCAGAGCGCGCTTCGCCGAGGGAGTCAAACGGAGGTCGAGTTTCTCATTTCGAGTTTCACTAGTGGGCACTTCTGATCTCCTTTTCTCGATTTCAGAATAGCAGGTGTGCCAGACGTTGTCATGACAGTAACAAGAAGAACCAATCGTCCAAGCGAAGCTACCGTCGGCGTTCTTGCTCTTGCCCTCGTTCCACTGTCGACAACACCAATGGACTGCGATTCCGACCCGCGGCGCGGGACGTCAGATAAAGAGCTTTTCGATCAGAACCTCGTCAATGTACCGTCCATTCAGTTTCGCCTGCTTTCGGGCCGTCCCAATGATGGAGAAACCCTGCGCCAGATAAGTTTGGAGGGCGGCCGGATTGTCGGTTCGAACGAACGTGAAGATCTTTTCGTAGCCCCGTTCTCGAGCGACCGCGAAGGTTTCCTGAAACAGCCGTCGAGCAATGCCCTTGCGCCTGTAGTCCTCGGCGACGTATGTGCCGAGTACGCCTACATGGTCGAACGCACCAGTGTATTTGGCAAAAGGCTCCATGCTCTGAAATCCCACGATCCGCCCTGCCTCGGGCGCTACAGCAGCTAGGAATACGCCTCGTTCTGGAAACTGCTCGATGTATTCGCGTTCAGCTTGAACGGAAAAGGGCTGATCGAAGACAGTATGGATGCCGGCGGCAATGATCGGGTTCAGTATTCCGACGACCTGCTCGGCGTCCTCCGGCTCTACGGCTCGAATGACCAGATTCATCGAGGTCCCGGTTTCGGAAACGACGGGTAAGTCGGTTGCGACATTACCAGCGACAAATATTACTCACCACCTCACGTCGCGGCCGGCGTTCTCTTTCTTGAGATGCTCCATCAGCGGTGCAAAGTATTCAAGCATGGCCCGCGTGCTGACTTCTTCGCCCGTCTTTTCGCGGATGACCTCGCGCCAGTCGCGCGTGGCGCCGAGACTGAGCAACTCCGAGAGAAACTTGCCGACTTCTTTGTTGCCGAAGTAGTTGCAGTTGCGGGGGTCCTGTTTCAGTATGTTCTTCGCGATGTAGGTGTGCAGTTGGTACTTCAGCACGAATGCCATGGCGTAGTCATAGTATTGGGCCGGGTCGTCGCTGATATGCGTCTTGGTGCAGGCGTCGCAGAATTCTTCACCGCGCGGCGAGGGCGGCTCGACTCCCTGATAGCGCCCGACGTACTGCCACCAGCGCTCGTTGAACTCGTCGGGTGAGAGGTTTTTTTCGTAGAGGTCATGTTCCCAAAAGGACATCGTTCCGGCGGAGAAGGGGATGAAGACGACCGCCTGATTGAGCGCTTCGTCAAGCTGCCACTGCACCTGATCAATCTCGGCGTCTTTGCCGAGCAGGCCGATCTGTTTGAGATAGGCCGGCTGCCGGGCCGCGATGCCGATGAGGTCGCCGATCGCTTCGTGAAAAGCGCGATTGGCCCCTTCGCGCAGCGTCAACGGCACGTTGGGGTTCGAATAGGCCATGAAGTAGTAAATGTGGCCTAACTCATGGTGGGCGGTCTCGAACCAGCGGAAGTTGGGTTCAACACTCATCAGCGAGCGGACATCCTTGTCAATGTCGAGATGCCAGGCGGATGCATGCGTGTTCTTCTTGCGCTTCGAGTCGGGAGGCAACTGATACAAGTCCGACTTTTCCCAGAAGGAGTCCGGCAGCGGCGACATACCGAGCGAGGTGTAGAAGGCTTCGGCTTGCTTGACGATCCACTCGGGCGACTTGTCTTTGACGAGGTCATCAAGGTCGACCGCATCGGTTAGCCCGGGCCAAGCTTGCGCCCAACGGTTGCCGATCCAGTGCGCCGGGATCTTCCGTGGCGGCGGCTGGCTGTACCTCTTCGCTAGTTCGTACTTCGCCCAGCAATGCACCTGCTCGTAGAGTGGCCGCAGGTCGGTCTGGAAACCCTCCATGAGCCGCATCATTTCGTCGACGGGCATGCCGTAGTCGGCGACCTGCAGGGCGAAGAATGAACTATGCCCCATCTCTTTCGCGAGCTCGTTGCGGAGGCGCCGCAGCTCGATCAGGCCGGGTTTGAGCGCGGGGCCGGTTTGCTTGGAGACTTCCCAGATGTGTTGGCGCTCGTTGAGGTCGCGCGAGTCGAGCAGGATGTTGTCGATCTCATTCGGAGTAGTGGTCTTGACGCAGGATTCGCCGCGACGTTCGGCGCAGAACTCGAAAGCGTCGAGCACGGCGCTTTGCTTGGCTTCCTGCTTGACACGGGCTTCGACAGTTTCAGAAATGGTGCCGGGATACTCGGCGGCGCTGAGCATGATCTTTTCGAGCTGGCGGACTGTAAGATCGTCGAGTTCGGCCTTGGACGCCAGCAGGCCGCGTGCTGTCTCGATCACATAGCGGCTTCCTGAAAAAGCCGCCATGGCGCTCTCGGCGCCGATACGCTCGCCGACATGCTGGTCGGTCACGTCGGTCGCGGACTTCCAGTAGGCTTCTGAAGTGACGGCGTAGAGTTTCTGCCCGATGCCGTCGTACATCTCGAGGAATCGATCGGCTCGCTGCTGAGGAGTCAAGCCGCCCGAGCCACAGGAGAGCGACAGCAGCCATGCACAGAGGATGGTGAATAACGGCACACGTTTCATCACGGACATTCTACTGCGGCGATGGCAGCTAGCGGGGACGACTCCGCACAGTGAGCGGCTTGTGGCGTCTCCGCCGGGTCACGCCGCTCCATGGCTTGCTGCCGCCGGTAGGTGTCAACTAGTGGACTGTCTTAGAGTAACTATTACCATAGAAAAGACGTCTTCTCTATATGCCATTTGAAGGGGAATCGATTGAACTGAGCAGCAAGCAACGGTCGGACCTGGACGAGATCGCTCGCTCGCAGTCACTGCCGGCCG
>JAQBUE010000005.1 GCA_027624045.1 Acidobacteriota bacterium | reverse complement strand
GCCTGCCCCGACCGCTGCGTCTTCAGGATCATCTTGTATTGGAAACACTCCCTCCTTTCAGGATCATCTTGCATTGGACAACTCTCTACGTCTCTGGGATGCCGCCGGTAGAGTACCCTGAAATGTTCTCGATTGGTAATTCGTCGGGCGGGATCATGGCCCGGCCTGTCCTTGTCGCCTGCCGCTGTACGAATGGCAGTCGTGACCTCGGCGTCAGTCAACTCAAGGTGCTCCTTCGTTGAGGTGCCGAACCTTCCATCGGGAAGCCACTCTTTCAAAAAGTCTTTGAGATGGATGTCGTAGATTCGTCGCACGGGATGAAAGTAGACCTGGGTATACATGAAATACCGCGCAAGTAGCAACGCTTCTGCCGTCTCCAGTCCACCCTGCTCAACCCCAAGAACCGGTTCTCCTCGATTATTTTCGTCATTGGGGGACGGCAAAATCCGTAAAGTGTCAATCAGACGATAGTGGTCGAAGCGCCCATATGGAACACCGGCGTGATACGCATCCCGAAGAAGATAGTCCATCCTGTCGACGCCGAACGAATCGCCAACAATGATTTCGGACAGAATCGCCTCCCAGTTCGAGAACGTCAGATCCTTCGCCTTTCTTGGCCCAACCGCTAGCTTGACTATGTCGTCCGATCGTAGAGGTGGTGTAACCGAGTTCCAGATCGCCTGCATCTCTTCGCCCAGAATGAGGTCCCTTGTGAGCCGCTCATGGTCCCAGCCTTCAGGCAGGAGTTCTTTCTCCGCTGCGTGGGAGAAAGGTAAATGGCCGATGTCGTGACAAAGGGCAGCCATTCTGAGAACTCGTTTCCAATACGTCAACTGGTCCGGCTGATCGAGCTCCGGAATCAGTTTCTTCACCTCATCGGTCAGAGCTGAACCTTGAGTGACGGTTTCAAAGACCCGGCGTGCAAGTTCCATGACCCCAAGAGAGTGCTCGAACCGCTTGTGTGTTGCTCCCGGGTAGACGAGATAAGACTGCGCCAGCTGGTGAATGTGGCGGAGCCTCTGAAATGGACGCGAATCCAGGATTTTCCGTTCATCCGTATCAAGCCGAACGAATACGTGGATAGGGTCGCGAACTTCGTGAAAATTCTTGCCATCGAGTCGCCGTTAGAACATCTTCGATCAAAATTGTTTCAATAAGCAACCTCGATCAACCGCTCAGAACGGCTTCGTCATGTTTATATTCGCTATTTGTTCGCCTTCTGTCAAGTGTGGCTCTTCCGTGTGGCACATAGGTCGCCCACCTTCACGCCTTCGCCATCTGGCGTAGCACGTAGTGCAGAATCCCGCCGTTCTGGTAGTAGAGGACTTCCTGGGGCGTGTCAATGCGGACGGTGGCGCTGAACGTAATCGCGGGGCCGCTGTCAGGCGTCGCGACAACTTTCACCTCCTTGGCGCTGCCGTCGCCAAGGCCTTCGATGTCATACGTCTCGCGGCCCGTCAGTCCCAGCGACTCCACGTTTTCACCGGCCTTGAACTGCAAGGGCAGAACGCCCATTCCGATCAGATTCGAGCGGTGGATGCGTTCGTAGCTTTCGGCGATCACAGCCCTCACGCCTTGCAGGGCAGGCCCTTTAGCGGCCCAGTCGCGCGATGAGCCGGACCCGTATTCCTTGCCGGCGAGAATCATCAACGGCGTGCCTTCGTCGCGGTACTTCATAGCGGCGTCGTAAATCGACATCTGTTCGCCATCGGGAATGTGCTGCGTCCAACCGCCCTCGGTGCCGGGCGCGAGTTTGTTGCGCAGGCGGACGTTCGCGAACGTACCGCGCATCATCACTTCATGATTGCCGCGCCGCGAACCATAGGAGTTGAAGTCCTTTGGCTCGACGCCGTGCTCGATCAGGTAACGGCCGGCGGGGCTGTCGGCCTTGATGGCCCCGGCGGGCGAGATGTGGTCGGTCGTGACGCTGTCGCCAAGCAGCGCGAGTACTCGTGCTCCGCGAACGTCGCTGACCGCGCCGGGCTCAGGCCCCATGTTCTCGAAGTAGGGCGGGTGCTTGACATAGGTGGAATCGGCGTCCCACTGGAATAGGGCGCTGGCCGCCGCGTCGAGCTTCGTCCATTGCTCGTTGCCGCTGAAGACGTCTTCGTAGCTACTGCGGAACATCTCGGAATCGACGGCGGACGCCATCGTGTCGTGAATCTCTTTCCGCGAGGGCCAGATATTCCTGAGATACACGGGCTTGCCTTCGAGGTCTTCGCCGATCGGATCGTTGACGAGATCGATATCCATCGTACCCGCCAGTGCATAGGCGACCACGAGCGGCGGCGAGGCGAGGTAGTTCATCCGCACCTCTGGATGCACACGGCCCTCAAAATTGCGGTTCCCTGAGAGAACCGAAGCAACCGACAAGTCGCCTTGCTTGATCGCTGTGGAAATCTCGGGCGGCAGTGGGCCGGAGTTGCCGATGCAAGTCGTACAGCCGTACCCAACCAGATTGAAGCCAATCAAATCGAGGTGCTCGCTGAGTCCTGATTTGTTCAGGTATTCCGTCACGACCTTCGAGCCGGGGGCGAGACTGGTCTTCACCCAGGGCTTAGATTGCAGGCCGCGCGCGACCGCTTTCTTGGCAACGAGGCCGGCGCCGATCATCACGGCTGGGTTCGACGTGTTGGTGCAACTCGTGATGGCGGCAATGACCACCGAACCGTGCTTCAACTGAAAGTCTTTGCCTTCCACCGCAACCGCTGCGTGCTTGGGCGGCGCTTCGACAGCCACCGCGGCCGCGCCTCCTTGTGACGCCATGCGGGCGCGGCTTCCGGCTTCGCGCTCGCTGAGAAATGCGTCGAGCGAAGAGTTAAACGAAACCTGTGCGTTCTTGAGCGCGATGCGGTCTTGCGGGCGTTTCGGACCCGCCAGGCTGGGCTCGACGGCGCCCATGTCGAGTTCGAGAGTGTCAGTGTAGACAGCTTGGTTTGTACCTGGTTCACGGAACATGCCTTGTTCTTTGGCATAAGCTTCAACGAGCGCCACGAGATTGGCGGGCCGGCCGGTGAGGCGCAGGTAGGTGAGTGTCTCGCTATCGACTGGGAAGATGCCGCAAGTGGCGCCGTATTCGGGCGCCATGTTGGCGATTGTGGCGCGGTCAGCAAGCGGCAGCTCCCCGAGGCCGTCGCCGAAGAACTCGACGAATTTGCCGACTACGCCGCGTGCGCGCAACATCTCCGTGACGGTGAGAACGAGATCGGTCGCGGTCGCGCCTTCCGCCAGTTTCCCCGTCAGCTTGAAGCCGACGACCTGCGGAATCAGCATCGAGATCGGCTGACCGAGCATGGCGGCTTCGGCCTCGATGCCGCCGACGCCCCAGCCGAGAACACCCAGGCCGTTGATCATCGTCGTGTGCGAGTCCGTGCCGACGAGTGTGTCGGGGAAGGCTTGGCGCGTGCCGTTTGTGTCCTTCGAGAATACGACACGGGCAAGGTATTCGAGGTTCACTTGATGGACAATGCCGGTTTCGGGCGGCACGACTTTGAAGTTGTCGAAAGCTTTCTGTCCCCACTTGAGGAACTGGTACCGCTCGCGGTTACGCAGGTATTCGATCTCGCTATTGAATGCCAGGGCCGCGGCGCTGCCTGACTTGTCGACCTGTACTGAGTGGTCGATGACGAGTTCGGCCGGCTGCAAGGGATTGATGCGCGCCGGGTCGCCGCCGAGCTTCCTCATGGCTTCGCGCATGGCGGCGAGGTCGACGATCGCCGGCACGCCGGTGAAGTCCTGCATCAGAACGCGCGACGGCCGGAAGGCGATTTCCTGGTCGGGTTGGGCAGCGGCGTCCCAGTTGATGAGGGCCTCGATGTCACCGCTCGTGACTGTGATTCCGTCCTCGAAACGCAGCAGATTCTCGAGCAGGATCTTGAGCGAGAAGGGTAGGCGCCGGATCTTATCAGCGGGAAGGGACGTGAGCCGGAAGATTTCGTAATCCTGGCCGGAAACGGAAAGGGTGTGGCGCGCGCTGAAACTGTTCATCATGTGCTCCGAGAATGGAAACCTCGCGGCGGCAAAGAAGGGCCGACTGGGCCGGAACAACTCCGCAAGCGGCAAAGATCGCTTTCCTTCATCTTCTCAGGTTGATGGAAGACGGGACAAGCAAAATTGCGACAGCGAAACTGCGAAGCGCCCTGCTAGTTTCCTTACGACGCGGCCCCGGCCGGGCCGCCGGTACGCCCCAACGTAAAGTGGAAAACAAGCGCCCCGGCCAGAACCGTCAACAGCGCCCAAATCGCCTGCTCCTTCTGATTCGACGCAAAGTAAATGAAGATCAGGAAGTTCACGCCCACGTAGATGCTGGGGATGAGGGGGTAAGCAAAGCTGACCCACGGGATCTGCTGCCAATTCGGATTCTTGCGGAACTTGAAAAGCGCCAGCACCGCGAGTGCTGAAAACAGGTTCAGCATGAAGCTGATGTAGTAGGCGAGGCTCTCGAAAGTGCCTGTGACGATCAGCAGGCAACAGCACGTGCCCTGCGCCACGACGGCGACCCAGGGACTCTGCCAGCGCGGGTGAACCTTGGCGGCGGCGGGCAGGAACGCGCGATTCTGCGCCATCGCGTAGTAGACGCGCGGGCCGATCAGGCACATGGCGTTGACTGTGGCCAGCAGCGATGCGGCCATAGCGGCGGCGAAGATGCCCGCCGTTCGCGGCCCAAAAAGAGCCACTGCCGCATTGGCACCCACAGCTAGGTTGCCGGCAATCTTCTCCAGCGGGTTGGCGTAAATGTACAAGCAGTTCAGAGCGATGAAGAAGACCGTGACGAGCAGCGTGCCGCCCAGCAGGGCGCGCGGCAGGACGCGCACCGGATCGCGGATTTCCTCAGCGACGTAAACAGCGGCGTTCCAACCGCTATAGCCGAGATAGATGAACACCAGGCTGACGGCGAACTGCGATCCCAGCGACAGCTCCGACGTACGTGTCATCGAGTGCGTGAAGTGGCTCCAGTCGCCGTCACCGACAGCGAAGCCCAGAATCAGAAAAGCCAGCAGGACAAGCAGCTTCGCGCCTGTCAGGTAGGTCTGGAGCTTCGCGACGTGAGAAACGTTGAGGATGTTGAGAACGGTGAAAACGATGACCACACCGCAAGCGACTAGCTGGCCGCCGCCCAACCGTATCGCGACAAACCCAAGCGACACGATCGGTTCGACCGGGTGATCGGGGCTCAGCGCCGGAAAGAAGTAGGCCAGATAGGCCGCGATCGCCAGCGCCGCCACCGCGATCGGCGCCGAGAAACCGGCGAAGAACGTCACCCAGCCGTCAACGAAACCCCATGTCGGCCCCCACGCTTCCGACAGGTAGACATACTCACCTCCGGACCGCGGGAAGTTGATGCTGAGCTCGGAATAGCAGAGCGCGCCGACCAGCGCCATGAAAGCGCCCACAACCCAGATACCGATCACAAGCGATGGCGTGCCCAAGTCTCCGGCAAAGAACGCCGGCATCGTAAAGATGCCGATGCCGATCATGTTCGAGACAACGATCGACGTAGCGCCGATGAGGCCGATACGGCGAACCAGAGGAGTGTCAGTCACAGAGGTGTCAGTCACAGAGATCGGTTTCTTCGAAAGACGGCTGGATGTCGGCACCAGGCGGGAATTGCGTTCATCCAGATTAGCAGTTTGTATAACAATGACCCTGCGGCATCGCACCAAAGTGCCGTTTCCGCTGAAGGCAATCTCGTGGCGAAAACAGCTGAGATATCTCGTCATACATTGATCCGGAGTTCAGCCGGCGTGCTGACGGCGCCAGTCCTGTTGTCCGCGCAGTCGCCGAACGATCAGATCCGGGTCGGAATCATCGGCGTTGGCGGAAGTGGGTCGAACCTGCTGCGCCGTATCATCGAATCCCCCTGTGTGAAGCTAGTGGCGATCTGCGATATCGACCGCCAGGCCCTCGCGAAGGCCAAGCAGACGGGCTCTGTACGTGCTCACAGAGAACGATTGATATTCTTGTAAGTCATAGATTATAATAATTTTAGTGAATATCTTTAGAAATGGTAAACTAATGGTATGCACATTACCATTGACGGTGCCGGGCGGATAGTAATACCAAAAGCCGTCCGCGAGGCTGCAGGCTTGAAGCCAGGCGACCCGCTCGATGTGCGTTACCGCGAGGGTCGTATCGAGATTGAACCGGTCGTCGAGCAAGTCCGTCTCGTTCGCGAAGGTCCGTTTCTGGTTGCCGACGCTCCCGCGGCGTCCGCGCTAACGAATGAAGAGGTTAATCAAGCGCTCAGCGAGATTCGCGGGGCGCGCGGAGGCCGGCAAGACCATTGAAGAATCTGATCGGTCTGGATACGAGTTGTGTGGTCGCCCTGCTGTGCGGCTGGCACGAGCGGCACCGCGATACGGTGGCAGCGCTCCGCATCATTGCCCCTGAGCGTGTGGTTATCTGTGCGAATGTCATACTCGAAAGCTTCGCCGTGTTGACGCGGCTGCCCGCGCCGTATCGGTTGGCGGCGTCGCAAACCGAGGAACTGCTGGAGTCGAATTTCCGTGAAGCCCGCATCGTGAGCGTCGTCGGGCCCGATTGTCGCCTTGCCATGGCAGCGGTTGCGAGAATGGCGTCGCGAGGCGGCAAGGTCTACGATGCGGCGATCGCACATTCGACGGCCCGCGCCGGAGCGGCCACGATATTGACCTGGAATGTGAAGGACTTTGTTACCGTTGCGCCGCCCGAACTGCGTGTCATCGAACCTACCGCTGAATGAGACTGCCGTGACTCTGACCATCCGTTTTGACGAAGCGCTGGCTTACGCAGCCCAGCTACATCGAGAGCAGCGCCGCAAGGGCAGCCGGGTCCCATACATCTCGCACCTTCTGGCCGTCACGGCGACGGTGATCGAGCACGGTGGCGACGAGGATGAAGCCATCGCCGCCCTGCTGCACGACTCCGTGGAAGACCAAGGCGGCGCGGCGACCCGCGAGCAGGTCCGGCTGCGCTTTGGCGAACGGGTGGCGGCGGTCGTCGACGGCTGCACCGATACGGATGTTACGCCGAAACCTCCCTGGCAGAGACGCAAGACCGCCTTCATCGAGGCGCTGCGCGTGGCCAACCACTCGGTTCATCTGGTCGTTGCCGCCGACAAGCTTCACAACGCCGGCTCGACTCTGGCGGACTACCGCCGAATCGGGGACGAAGTTTGGGAACGCTTCAGCGGCGGGCGAGAGGGAACGCTGTGGTACTACCGCTCCGCGGTTGACATACTCGACAAAGCGCCGCGAACTCTCGTCGAACTGTTGCAACGCGTCGTTTCCGACCTCGAATCGGAAGCGAAGCTGCGGCCCTAATCCACACAGGCCACTCCTCGCTTCAGCGCGCCGGGATCACCGGCGGAACCAGATGCGAGGGATACCCGGCCGTGCGGTGATCTTCCGCCGGCGGTGCTTCCGGCCAGCCCGCATTTCTCACCACGTGGCGGGCTAAAA
Source organism: Acidobacteriota bacterium (assembly GCA_027624045.1). Classification (GTDB taxonomy): domain Bacteria; phylum Acidobacteriota; class Terriglobia; order Bryobacterales; family UBA6623; genus JAPPLB01. The sequence goes on along the minus strand of JAQBUE010000005.1, from coordinate 52,389 downwards.
ACCCCGGGCGCTGCCTTCCGAGCGGGCATCGGCTGCGCCGAGCAGCCATTCGCCGTCAGCTTGAATAGCCATGACGCGGCCTTGCTTCTCGACAAACTTCAACGAGTGTCCTCGCTGGAGCAGCCTCTCGATGGTGTCCTGCGAGAGGCCGGGACGCTCAAGCCGGAGTTCGTCCGGCATCCATTGGTGATGGAAGCGGGGGAAGTCGACGGCTTGTTGGATGTCCATCTCGAAGTCAATGACATTGAGGATGACTTCGAGGACGGTGGAGATGATCGTAGGGCCGCCCGGGGAGCCGACAACCAGAGACAGCTTGCCGTCGCGAGCGACGATCGTTGGCACCATCGAAGACAGCGGCCGTTTACCGGGGGCGATGGCGTTCTTCTCGCTGGTGAGTAGGCCGGCCTCGTTCGGGAAGCCAGGCTTTGCTGAGAAATCGTCCATCTCGTTATTGAACAGCACACCGGTTCCAACGGCGGTAACGCCTGAACCGAAGCTGCCGTTGAGGGTATAGGTGACTGCGACGGCGTTGCCATCTGAATCAACGACGGAGTAGTGAGTGGTCTCAGTGCTTTCGGCATCGCTGCCTAGCCCCGGTGGCATGCCGAGGCTCTCACCGGCACGGCCGCGGTCGATGGTCGCGGCACGCTGCCGCGAGTAGTGTTTGTTCGTGAGCTGCTCGACGGGCACGGAGACAAAGTCCGGATCGCCGAAATAGGCCGATCGGTCAGCGAAGTAGCGCCGCATGGTTTCGGCCACATAGTGGATCGCGGCCGCCGAGCCGGGACCGCTGCGCTCGTAGCCGCTCCCTTCGAGCATGTTCAGCATCTGAATAATGCCGACGCCGCCGGAGCTTGGAGGAGGCGAGGTGATGATCTCGTAGCCTCGGTAGCTGCCCTTGATGGGCGTGCGCTCGGCGGGCTTGTAATCCTTTAAATCTTCCAGCGTGATCGTGCCGTTGTTCTTCTTCATGTCGGCGGCGATCAGGTGGGCGGTTTCGCCGCTATAGAAGTCGTCGGCGCCTTTCATGGCGATGCGTTCGAGAGTGTGTTGCAGATCAGGCTGTTTGAAGCGTTCGCCCATCTCGTAGTAGCGGCCGTCTCGTTGGAAAATGCGGCGGGACTCGGGGAAACCCGCCATGCGTTTGCTCTGGAATGACAATGACTGGTCGAAATCGACCTCAAACCCGTCGCGCGCCAAGCGAATGGCTGGTTCGATGAGTTCCGGCAAAGGTTTCCTGCCGTACTTGGCGGCCGCCATCTCAAGGCCGCGCGGGGTGCCCGGCACTCCGGAAGCGCGATAGCCGACGAAAACCTCGTCGGTGGGCACCCCATCGGGGCCGAGATACATATCGCGGTGGGCCGAGCCCGGCGCACGCTCCCGAAAGTCGAGGAACGTGGCGCGGCCGTCGGCAAACCGAATCAGCATGAAGCCGCCGCCGCCGAGATTGCCGGCGCGCGGATGCGTGACGGCAAGCGCAAAGCCCACGGCGACAGCCGCGTCGACGGCGTTGCCTCCCGCCTTGAGAACATCGACGCCGGCCTGTGTGGCGTCGCCCTGCGCGCTGACGACCATGGCGTTCTTGGCGCGCACCGGACCCCTGGTGGCTGCGTGGACGTCCGGAATGCCGAGAGATAAGACGACGAGAAGAAGCGAGATGAAGATCACAGTCAGATTGTAGTCATCCGACTGCGCGGATGGCGAGTCGTAGCTCCGGGCGATCCTCATCGACAGCTTCGCTCAGAATCAGCCGATGAGGTATTCGTGACTTCCCGCAGCCCAGGTGGCGAGATATGAAGCATCAGGTCGAGAGAGCTCTGAGTGACTTCCCCCGTGACCCAAAGGAGAACGGCCGCCAACTTGCCGCCTTGCTGGAGACGGAGCCTGCGACTGTTCGCGAATGTATCACCGAATACCTCTGCAACGGGGCGGAGGAAACGACGGCTCGATACGTGATCGGGCTTCTTGACCGCGAAAGCAACGTACTCGACATTCTGCTCGATCTTAGTTCGACCTCCATCGCGCAGGCCCAGAAGATCGCCAAGCTTGTCAAGCAGATTGTTCCCCGCCTCGATATCGATCTCGCCAAAGCTCTAGGGAAAGCCGGAAAAGAACAGAGCGTACGTATTCTGCGTCTGCTTGCCGAACTGGCGGACAGCAATCGGGTACTGCCGCAGCTAATGAGTGTGATTCGCGACAAGGGACCGGAGGCGCGAGCTCAAGCGTGCCGCATCCTCGCCCAACATTGCCAGAACGATCTCTTCGTCGAAAGGGCGCTCAGCGATCCAGATGCTACCGTGCGCGCGGGCGCGATCGAGGGAGTTGGCCTACGGACGCGGAAGTCGCCGCCCGCGATCCTCAAGACCGCCATGGGCGATCCCGACCCGCACGTCCGTGTCCATGCTCTCTTGGCAGCGTTTCGGTTGGGCGAAGCAGAGGCGGCCGGACGGCTGCTGCTGCTGGCTCAGGATCGGGAAGCCGCGATACGCTCGTTGGCCGTCTGGGCAATGGGTGAAGCGCGGCACGACTGCTTTCTCGAAACGATCACTCAACTCGAACAAGATCCGGCGACTGAAGTGCGCACAAGCGCGCAACAGGCCAAGCAACAGATCGAATCCCAGCGCGAGCCTGCCGTCGAAGCGAATCAGGAAACCCCTTCCGGCGCCTCCTCTTGCGAAGAGCCGGCCCTCAGCAGCGCCATCAAGATCGACGTCACGCGGAGCTACTTCTCCGAAGAGGGCCAGGCTGAATTGCATGTGAGTTTACTCGCCCCCAGCGGCTCACCGATCAAGTCGCTGTCACAAGACGATTTTTCGGTGGAGATTGATGGCCGGCCGGTCATGGGTCTGCGGTGGACCGCAGCGGGCGGGGAGCGTCCCCTGAACGTGGCTCTTGTCCTGGAATACAGCTCGAACATGCCGGCCATGGCCCTCATCGATGTGCAGGCAGCCGCCTCGACGGCGATTAGCACGAAGCGGGAGAACGATCAATTCGCGGTCTTTAAGTTTTCCGTCGACGTCAATAAGACGCCATTCTCGCCCGACCCTAAACGGCTGGCCGCACTCGTTCTGCGCCCTTATGCGGGAGCGCGCAGGTCGTCGCGGCTTCACGATGCCCTCGCGGAGGCGGCACGAAGTTTGAAGGAGACGAAAGGGGAGCGGGCAGTGATTGCGGTCGCCCAGGGAGCCGACCGAGGCAGCGAGCTGAGCTTCTGGAAAGTCCTTCATCTCCTGAGCGAGTCAAACATTGCTGCTTTTGCGGTGCAATATGGTCAGGGCGGCGACGAGCGGACGCTGCAAGAGCTGGGCGCCAACTCCGGAGGGCGGTACTTCCATTGCGGCAAGGGCAAAGAACTGATCGACTGCCTGCGGGACATCATCGTGGGCCTCATCAACAGCCACCAGCTGCGGTTCAGCACCGAGATCCGCCCGGAGCGAGAGATCCGCCTGCGTGTCCGCACTCCGCTCGGCATGGCGGAAATGCTGGTTCCCATCCCGGCGTCGTCCATGGCGAGAGAGCGCAAGGCGTCGTAGTTCTAGATCATTGCTCCGATGGCCAGAGCAACATCTCGGTGTAGAGCTGCTGTTCCTGAACGCCCCGAGACGAATCCTGATTTGCGGTAGCATCATCGAGCAGAACGAACTCCTTGGGCTCGGGCGCACGCTCGTATTGCCGACCGATCATGCCCAGGTAGTTGTCAGTGCCTCTCACGAGATACAGCTTTCGCCCTTTCGTCATGTGGGGATCGCGAATCCCATAAGGCGAGAGCAGAATAAGGTTTTGAATCCCGTCGGGCTCAGCTTTCACCGTGGCCTGGGCCGCGGCGCTAGCGCCAACAGGCGAAAGATTGTAACGCCGGTCGCCGAGCAGCCGTCCATCTGGGCACGAGGGAGAGGCGATGCGCTACGTACAGATTGGAATTCTGGTTTGCTTGGTCGCCATCGTGGGATTGCTGGGCGCCATCTATCTGAACCAGAGTATCGCGCCGCCCGAGTCGCCCAGCGAGGAGCTAGCGCTCGATTTGCCGGCTGCCGATTTGCCGGTTGCCGAAGTGGCTGTGGGGACAGCCGAGAAAGAGATCGAGCCGATTGCCAAGCCCGCACCCAAAGCGCGGCCCGCGCGTCGGGCGGAGAGCCAGGCAACGGCAACGTCGAAACCCCGTGTCCGGAAGGCGCCCGAGCCGGTTCGCCGTGTCGAGCCGCAGCCCGCGCCTGCCCCGGTTGCCGTGCAGCCGGTCGAGACGCCGCCTGTTGTCGAACCCACCGCGCAAGAAAAGCGACCCATTCAGATCGCCGGACACATAGCTCCAGAGCCACCACCGGCGGCCCCCGAGCCGCGGCGCGTCACACTGCCGCCGGGCACCGACGTTGTGGTGCGCCTCGATTTCGGTCTTTCCAGTGAACGGAACTTTGCGGGAGATAGCTTCACGGCTTCGCTCGATCGCGACATTGTGGTCGACGATATGGTGATCGCCGAAAAAGGAACACGCCTTGAGGGCAAGGTCGTCGACGTGGTTCGTGCCGGGCGTGTGAAGGGGCTGGCGCAGCTCGCCTTGGAACTGATCCGCATCGATACGGCGGATGGTCAGACCGTCGATCTGGTTTCGAACCGGATTCACCACGAGGGGCCGAAATCAACCCGGTCTGACGTGAAGAAAGTCGGTATCGGGGCCGGCGTTGGAGCCTTGATCGGAGCGATCGCAGGTGGTGGAAAGGGAGCGGCCATTGGAGCCGGAGCGGGTGGCGGCGCGGCGGCGGCCACGCGTGGAGAAGCGGCCGAACTGCCTGCCGAAGAGCGCCTGGAATTCCGGCTGATGCAAGCTCTGGAGATCGTTGAGCGGCTGTGAACGGCCGATGAATCGTGCGGAGCGCCGCGGCTATCCACCATCGTTATTGTGCCATCGTTACAATGAATAAACGATGGGAGAGCCCCAAGAGCAACCCGTCTATCAGTGCCGGGCGTGTGGGGCGGCCCTTGAGGTGCGAGTTAGTTTCCGGGGGAAGCTGGTTTGGACGCTCAAACCCGACAATCCCGACTTTGGCATTTCCGAGCCGGAGATCCGCGGCCCTCATGGAGACCCCAAACTACTCTGTTCAGCCGATGCACTTCACCCCACAGGGTTCAAGCTTTTGGACGGGGAAGTGATCCCGAATGATGCCTGATTTTCTTTCATTCCCCAGGCTGAAACGGTCCCATAGCTGTCCCCCACCGGGCGCCGCCGGAGAATATTTACCATGGCTTTCATGAACCGTCTTGTCGCCGTTGCCCTCTTCATCGCGGGTGTCAGCGCACCGCCGGCCGTCGCCCAGGAGATGGCTCCGCGCTGGGAAGTCATCGAGATGGCTCAGGGGGTCGACCTGCACGCGGTCGAGATCAAGGCGCTGCTCGAACAGGTCCGCCCCAAAGAATGGATTCAAGACGGCGCTCCCGATTCCTACGTAACACAGCACGAAGCTTTGATTACGGACATCGATAGCCTGGCGGCTTCCGCGCAGGATATGACTCGGCATCCCGACAAGCTGAAGTCGGTCGTCGATACGTTTCTTTGGATCGATCGCCTCAACTCGATGATCGGGTCTCTCGAACAGGGCGTGCGGCGGTATCAGAATGCGGCCGTGGCGGAGCTGCTCGTTGCCGCGCGGGACCGCAACATCAGCGAGTCGGAAAAACTGAAGGGCTACATGCGGCAGCTTGTTGTGTTGCGGGAAGCCGAAATGGAGATCGCCGACAGTGAAGCTCAGCGCTGCCGCGAGCAACTGGCGCGCCAACCCGCCGGCCAATAGCAGGTCGCGTTCCCGCGTGGCGGCATAACTTCATCGGACTCAAGGTTGGGTTTCGGACGGTTTTTGAGCCCAGAGATAGCAATGGTTGCCGATCTGTCGTGCGCTCTTGCGCTTGAACAGGAGAAGGTCCAAATAGCGCAGCGGGAATAGCGCCCAACCGAGGATGAAATGCACGAGCTGACGTCCTCGCTTCCAGCTGAGCCACAACTTGGCGTATTCGATCAAGAACACGAGAAGTGTGGCGGTCGGTCCGGTTTGCCACCCGGTTCGACCGATGTGGAGAGGCGAAGCGAGTTGTGCGAGTCCATCTGGACTGAAGCGAAAGAAGTCCCTTGGGTACTCGTGGAAAGGGTGGCAGAAAGGCGCCACCAGATGCACCCATCCCCCCGGCTCCAGGCAACGGGAGATCTCCCGCACCAGAACTTCTGGGCGTGGCGTGTGCTCCAAAACAGCCACGCACTCTACTCGGGCAAAGACGTTCGAGAGAAATGGCAGGCGTTCCGCGTCGGCGACGACATCAACGCCAGGCATCGCGACCAGATCGAGGTTAATGTAACCGTTCACGCGGCTGCCGGCTCCACCAATGTATAGATTGTGTTGGCCAAGAGGTGGATGGTCCACAAGGTCAGCCGGGTTGTGAATGAGCGGGAGCGGCGGCTCAAGCCAGCGGCGCCAGCGGCTATGGCGTTTCGCGGCCAACTCCTTTACAGACCGAGAATCGTTATTGCTCACTGACATGTGGCGATTATAAACATTGGGGACATGGCCGTCGGTCCACGCACGGGGAGCATCTACTCGGCGAGATCATGAACCGGCGCGCCCAGAAGTGTCGTCCGCGGTAGACTTCTTGCAATGGCAGGCCCGAAAATCCCGAAGTGGATCGGCTGGCCGCTGCTGGGGCTGTGGACTTACTTCGTGCTGGGATACTTTGCCAAGCAGGCGGTGTTTCATCCGACGCCGTATCCGGCCGGATATTGGGAGATGCAAGAGAGTCTGGCCGCGCAAGATGTGTGGCTCGAAACGTCTGACGGCATCAAGATTCACGGTTGGTGGATCGCGGCAGAGGATGAGTCCGCATTGGTCACGGTGTACTTTCACGGCAACGCCGGCAATATCTCGCACCGCGGCGACCATATCGACGCAATCACGGCCGCCGGCTCGCACCTTCTCATGATCGACTACCGGGGTTACGGCAAGAGCGATGGCAGTCCGTCGGAAGAAGGCATCTACCGGGACGCCGACGCCGCTTACCGGTACGTTCGGGAGCAGGGCTATACGCCGGGGCAGATTGTCGCGCATGGCGAGTCGTTGGGAACGGCCGTGGCGGTGGACTTGGCGGCGCGTGAGCCGTGCGCGGGCGTGGTGCTCGAAGCGCCGTTCCCGTCGGCGAGCGCCGTAGCCCGTTATGTATTGCCCGTTCTCGGTCCGCTGATCGCGCACGGTCTCGAAACCGGCGACAAGATCCGTGGCGTGCATGCGCCCGTGTTGATCATTCACGGCGACAACGATGCGGTGATTCCGTATGCACTTGGGCGCGAGGTCTTCGACGCCGCCAACGAGCCAAAGCAGCTGTGGACCCTCAAAGGGTCTGGTCACAACAATATTGTTCAGGTTGCGGGAGAACGGTACGTGGAAAGGTTGAAGGAGTTTTACGGCAAGCTGAACGCAACCAGAGTAGAGACGGTCACAGCATCCGAAAATTGACTTCCAGGCTGACCTGGAACGGCACCGGCTCATTGCCCTTGCGCGCCGGAACAAAAGTCCAACTCCGAACCGCTTCGGCCGCCTTCTCGTCAAGCCCCAGGCCGATGCTGCGCACAAGCCGCAAGGCGGCGACGCCTCCTTGCGGAGTGATGACGGCCTCGATTACGACGATGCCTTCATGGCGCGCGATACGGGCCTCTTCGGTATAGTCGGGGTCGATCATTTCGCCGAGCCTGGCCGGAATGATACCGGGGGCTCGATGAAAGACCTCGCCCTGCGCCGGCGGGGCGGACTCGGCGATGTGGCGGGCCCGGACGACTTGCGCTCTTTCGAGCAGCGGTCGCGCATCGGCGGCGCGGTTCATCTTCACAAGCAAGCGCGCGTAGTGCTCGATCGTGACGATCGTATCGATGTGTTCGGGCCCGAGCGCTTTTTCGCGAATTTCGAGAGCGTGCTGATAGTAAACCTCCGCCTTCGGGAAGAGCGCTTCGTTTTCGTACAGCACAGCCAGATTATTGATACTCTCGGCGACGTCGGGATGTTCCTTGCCGAGATGGCGCACACGGATGCCGAAGGCTTCGCGATACAGCTCTTGGGCGCGCGGATACTTGCGGCGGGCATGAAAATAGCGGCCCGCCTCGTTGAGGTAGCGGGCGTAGTCGGTACTGTCGGGTCCAAAGGCCTGGCGGGCAATCTTGACGGCGTCCTCGTAAAGCTCCTCGGGTTTAGCCAAGTCGCCCATCGATCGGTAGGCACTTGCCAGCCGCACGAGCGTAACGGCGCGGCGCTCGTCGCCCAAGGGAAACTCACGGGCCAGATCGACGGCGCGCATGAAGAGTTTCGTGGCCGCGCGGGGCCGCGCAGCGGTCAGCTCGCTCTCACCCTCGTCCATCGCCTCACGCCAGGTCTCCTGGCCCCAGGCCGGCGGGCAAAGCAACAGCAACGCGAGCGCCCATTGCAGAGCGACCGCCGCGAGACACACCAATATCTTTCCGCCGACCATCAGACCCCTGCTTTTCGACGCACCAACCCCCGAAACGATTTCAGTCTATCAAGCGCAAGGAGCCGCGGAACGTGCGCTGGCGGCCGGAGGCCCTACAAACAAATTCAGGACGGAACGGCCCCTGCGGCCTGTCGTACACTGTGGCCATGTCCACTCAACTTACGCGCCGCGAGCTGGGATTGGCCGGCCTCGGCGCAGCTAGCCTGGCCGTTGCGGCCGCCGCCGCAGAGCCGGAATCTTCGTATACGGGGGCGCTCGACGGCTTCAAGAGCAAAGTCGACGCCGGAACCTTTGATACGGTGGCCTGGACGCGAGCGCGCTATAGAGAAGCGCCGCTCAGAATGACCTTTCAAGCCACCTCACAGCGGGAAGCGCAGCGCTGGCAAGAGCGGCTCCGCCCGAAGCTGGCCGAACTCGTCGGCGGCTTCCCGGATAAGCGCGGTGATCTCAAATCACAGACTTTGGAGGTCAAGGAGTACGCAGCCTATCGGCGTGAGAAATTTGTGTTCGAGTCCAGACCGGGACTCTACGTTCTGGGCTACCTGCTGACCCCCAAGAATGCCTCCGCGCCTCACAAGACCGTGATCTGCCTGCCGGGGCACGGACGCGGCGTCGACGACATCGTGGGCATCGACGACAAGGGGCGCGACCGGACTGACAAGGATGGCTATCAGCACGATTTCGCCATGCAGTGCGCCGAGCAGGGCCTGGCTGCCGTCGCGATCGAGCAGATGGCGTTTGGCTGCCGCCGCGACGCAGCGGCGACGAAGCGCGGGCTCGGCACGTCCTCGTGCCGTCCGGCCGCGGGCGCGGCGTTGCTGCTTGGCGAAACGATGGTCGGCTGGCGGGTGTGGGATGTGATGCGCACGATCGATTGGATCGAAACGCGTGACGATCTCGACGCTCAGCGTGTCGGGTGCATGGGGATCTCCGGCGGTGGCACGATCACGACTTTCGGCGCGGCGCTCGAGCCGCGCATCAAGGCGGCCTTCATCAGCGGCTATCTCAATACCTTCCGCGACAGCGTTCTGAGTCTTTCGCATTGCATCGATAACTATGTTCCGGGGATCTTGAATTGGTGCGAGATGTATGACGTGGCTGGGTTGATCGCGCCGCGCGCGTTGTTCGCCGAGTCAGGTGACAAGGACGGCATTTTTCCCGTCGAGGCGAGCCGCGAGAGCTTTGCTCGTGTCCGGAAGGTCTACGAGGTTTTCGGAAAGCCGGAACGGGCCGAACACGAAGTTTTCGACGGTGAGCATAGCTTCTGGGGCAAGCGGGGAATTCCGTTTCTCGCTGAGCATCTATGATCCCGGTCGTCCCCCACCTTTTCTGTAAGCAGAGCCTGGTTTGAGGTCCATCACAAAAGCCCTCGGACTAACAACGGTAGGTATCTCGATATGCGTAGCTGTTCTGCTATTTGAAATCGGCCTGCAGTACCGGCGCCGCGACTTGTTCCCTCCGCCGGTTCCCGAAGCGACCATCCTGTTCCGTAAGTCGGCTGATCCGGTGCTGATCTACGAGATGACGCCCAGTACGGAAACGTCGGTCAATGGCGTGCGCTACGCGACAAACCGCGACGGCTTTCGTGACGACGAGTTTCCCGATGCTCCGGGTGGGGTGGAAAAACTGCTGGTAATCGGCGACTCGGTCGCGATGGGTCTCGGGGTGCCTATGGAAGATTCCTTTCCGTGGGTACTCGAGACGCTTCTTAGCAAGGGTGACAGCGACAGCGCGCTGAGCCCGCCGCCTGTTGTCTATAATCTGGCCGTCGCCGGCTACTCCACCGCACAGGAGATACGGCTGCTCGAGACCAGCGGCCTAGCGCTGAAACCCAGCCGCATCCTGTGGAGCTACGTTCTGAACGATCCCGACACGGTCGATGGAGGCTTGGCGTTCTACTTCTCGGCTCCTCGAATCGAGCTGCTGCGCATTGCCGCCGCCGCGATGTCGAAATCCACACACCTCATCAACAACTACCGTAAGGCTACATCGCTCAAGCACGACTACTACCAGTTCATTCACGAGCGCTACGCCGAGAAGACCGAAGCGCAGTTCGCGCGCCTGGGCGAGATTCAGCGCCAGACCGGCGTGCCGATCGATATCATCGTCAGCCCTGTCTTCGGATATGTCCCCGGTGAGTCCTATCCGTGGGCGGATATCGATGCCCGGATTCGAGATTTGGCTGTGGGCAACGAACTAGGGTTTCTGGATTTGTTTGATGTGCTGGGAAAGCACCCCTGGCAGGAGGTATTGCAGGATGAATTGCACCCCACGACGAAAGGCCACCGGTTGATGGCCGAAACCGTCTTTGGATACTTGAGTGGCGACCGGGGATTCAAACAGTAGTAATGACTTCCGCGCGGTCTCCAAAGCTATGCTCTCGGCGCCCACTGGTGATAAAATGCTGGCAACCCGGAGGGACGCCCTTCTGCGGCCCTGAAACCATGTACCGCAATCATCGTCTTCTTGTGATCTCGCTCGCCGCGCTGTTCCTGACGCTCGTGCCGACTCTGCCGGCCCAGCAATCCAGACCCGCGGATTCCTTCGAAAAGCAAGTCCGCCCGCTGCTTGCCGAACACTGCTACGCCTGCCATTCGAGTTCAAGCAGCCCGCTCATGGGCGGGCTTCAACTGGACCGCGAAGAGACGTTTCGCAAAGGCGGCTCGCGCGGCGCTCCGATCGATCAGGCGAACCCCGAGGCGAGCCTGCTGCTGCGCGCGATCCGGCACAGCGACCCTCAGATCCGCATGCCGCCCACGCACAAGATGTCAGACGAGGCCATCGCCACCCTCACCAACTGGGTGCGTGCGGGTGCGCCCTGGGGGGTGGCGGCCCAACAAGCGGCCGCCCCGGAATCAGGCGTGTTCTGGGCGTTCGAGCCTGCCGCTGATCCCGAACCGCCTCAAGTTACCAACGAGGAATGGGTCACCTCGCCGATTGACCGTTTCATCCTCGCGGCTCTCGAAGACAAGGGACTGCGGCCCGCGCCTCCCGCCAACAAACGAGCCCTGATCCGCCGCGTTACGTTCGACCTGATCGGCCTGCCGCCTTCACCCGGCGAGGTGCAAGCTTTTCTCGCCGATCATTCGCCCGTTGCGCTTGCCCGCGTGGTCGACCGCCTTCTGGAGTCGCCGCGCTATGGGGAACGTTGGGGCCGCCATTGGCTTGATATCGCCCGCTATGCCGATTCCAACGGACTTGACGAGAACCTGATTTACAAGAACGCGTACCGCTATCGCGACTACGTCATCGCCGCCTTCAATAAAGACAAACCGTACGACCAGTTCATCCACGAGCAGCTTGCCGGCGACCTGCTTCCAGAGCCCCCCGACCTCGAAACGCAGTATGAGCACTGGACCGCCACCGGGTTTCTTTCGCTTGGCGCGAAGATGCTCGCCGAAGACGATCCCGTCAAGATGCAGATGGACATCATCGACGAACAACTGGACACGATCGGGCGCGCTTTCATGGGGCTGACCATTGGCTGCGCCCGTTGTCACGACCACAAGTTCGACCCGATACCCACTCAGGACTACTACTCGCTCGCCGGCATCCTCAAGAGTTCGAAGACGATGGAGGACTTCAACGTCGTCGCCAATTGGCACGAGTACGTCCTGGCGCCCAAACAGGACCGCGAAGACCTCAAAGCCCACCAGGAAAAGATCAAAGCAAAGAACGACGAGATCGGGAAAATTACTCGCGCCGAGAACTACAAGCTGGTTACCGCCGGGCGCCAGAAGGCCGATGCCTATCTTCTCGCCGCCACGGAGGCGCTCGAGGACGAAGCCGTCACTCTCGCGCCCGTTTGGCGGGAGGATTCAGCCTCCAGCCCTGACTGGATACTGCGAGACGCGGACGGTTTCGACCGCGGCAACGTGAATCGCGAACTGAAGAAGGGCGAAAAGAACGTCCCCGACGCCGAGGAAGGCTCGGACGGCAAGCAGCCTTATTTTGCCGAGTTCGACATCGATGTAGCCACGGAAGGTCTTTACCAGGTTGACTTTCTCGATCAGGAAAAAGGTGACGGCACGGCGGACGTCTATGTCAACGGCGTCCTGATGAAGAGCGGCCTTGAGCCCATTCAGAATCGCGCCGCCTCGCCCGAAGTCGGCGGCTGGTGGACCACCGGCATCTACCCGATGCGGGCGGGAAAAAACGTCCTGCGGCTCGAACACAAGTCACGCTTCCCGTATTTCGCGCGGATTCTCATTGCACCCAATCCGCTGGCCCCGGGAACCGGCGTACCCCGCAGCCGCGAGCAGCTCGCGCGCGAGTACGAAGTCAACCCCGGTTTCCTGGAGCAATGGATCGACCGTCTCCGCGCAAGCCGAGGCGCAACCGCTTCGGTCTTCTACGGCTGGCAGGTGTTTGGCACGGATGCTTCCTTGAACGACTGGGCGTCGCCCGCCGCGAAGCATTTCGAGGGTTTCCAGCCGAAAGACCGCTCCGAGCTGGCCGCGCGCTACGGTGATCTCTTTCGAGAAGCGAGCGGCCAATGGCAACAGCTCTACCCGGGCGAAGAGGTCGACTTCGGCAAGAACGAGCGCTACAAGGACGGCGAGGAAGAGAGGGAACTTGAGGATGCCGGCCTCGAAGCCTTCCGGAAGGTTCTCTACGAGAAGTTCGGCCCCTTCCGGCCGCCGGCCGATTCCAAACAGTATTTTCCCGCCGGCGCCCAAAAGGAAATCGCGCGACTCGAAGACGAGCGCAAGGCGCTGACCGACGCCACCCCGGAGTATCCCCGCGCCATGGGGGTTACCGAGGGCGAGATGATATCCGATACTGCTATCCACATTCGCGGCAGTCATTGGACGCTCGGTGATCCGGCGCCGCGCCGCTTCCTGCGGGTCCTGTCGCGGGAAGAGCCTGAGCCGATCGGCCCGAATCGAAGCGGCCGACTCGATCTGGCCCGTTGGCTGACCAGGGAAGATCATCCGCTCACCAGCCGTGTCATGGTCAACCGCCTGTGGCGCTGGCACTTCGGCCGCGGCATCGTTGGCTCCACTGATAACTTCGGCAAACTGGGCGACCGCCCGACGAACCAGCCGTTGCTCGATTGGCTCGCGATCCGTTTCATCGAGAACGATTGGTCGATCAAGCAGATGCATCGGCTGATTATCCTTTCGAGTACGTACCAGATGAGCACGGCGTTCAACGAGCAGGCGGCCGACGTCGACCCCGAGAACACGCTGCTGTGGCGCATGCCCCGCCGGCGTCTGGAAGCGGAGACCATTCGAGATGCCATCATGGCGGTTTCCGGCCACCTTGATTTCGCCATGGGCGATACACTCCTGAGCAAGTACAAGCCGCGCGATTACGTCAGCAACACGGCCCGGGGCGGGAATGTCGACTACGACCGCAACATCCGCGCCGTCTACGTCCCGGTTGTTCGCAGCGCCATGTACGATTTCTTCCGTTCGTTTGACTTTGCCGATCCCTCGGCGCTTAACGGAGACCGCGGATCGAGCGTGGTGGCGCCGCAAGCGCTTTTCGCGATGAATGGCTCCGTGGCCCTGGAACATTCGCGATTGTGGGCCGAGCGGTTACTGAGCCGTGCCGACCTTGGTGACGCTGACCGTGTCGGGCTGGCCTACGAGGAAGCCTTCGCTCGCCCCGTGAATCCATCAGAAGTGGACCGTGCGTTGACGTTCATCCACGAGATTGAGGAAGCGATCGAGGACCGCAAGCGCGACGCCGCTGAGCGGCGGGCCAAGGCCTGGGAAAGTTTCTGCCGCGGATTATTCGGATCGAGCGAGTTCATCTATCTCGATTAGGCGGTTCCCGGCCCGCGGCGGTTGGTTTTCCGGGCGGCGCACCGATATAACTGTGAAAGCATCAAGGGTAACCATCAGGGCCGGCTCATCGCCTGCCTAGTGATGGCTCTGGTTCTCCCATTGTCAACAGCGGGGCCTCGTCGATCGGCCAGCCTCTAAAGCATAAAGTATCCTGGAGATAGCGGCTTCGCCGGGCCGCCACGGGGGAAGAGAATGAACCGGACGCCTGCTGCTTGGGTGTCAGGTTTTCCAATCCAAGCCGAACGAAAGGCTGGCGACACTTGTCGCTCCTTAAAACATGTGGATTAAGCGAATCGTCTGGATTCTGATCGGCGCAAGCCTGTTATTCTTCGTGGGCCTGCGGATCTACGACATCCAGGAAAAACAGGCTGCCCCGAGCACCAAAAAGAAAAAGGGCGGTGCGCGCGTCGTCACCGTCTCGGTCACCGAAGCGCGCACCGGTCAGCTGCGGGACGTGCTGCTGCTGACTGGCGCGCTCAAACCCAAGGAGCAGGTCGACGTCACCGCCAAGGTAACCGGCCGCCTTTTGAAACTGCATTTGAAGATCGGCGATACGATCCGCGAGGGCGACTTGATCGCCGAACTCGAGGACGACGAGATGCAGCAACAGGTCAACCGGGCGCAAGCGTCGATTGGCGTAGCGCGGGCCTTGATGCAACAAAGGCAGGCCGAGCAGGAAAACGCCAAAGCGGAACTCAGCCGAGCCCAGAGCCTGCTGGACGACGGGCTCATTTCACCGCAAGACTTCGCCTCCACGAAAACACAACTGCAAGTCGTCGACGCGCAGGTGGAGTTCTCCCGCGCTCAAACCGGACAGACCGAAGCCGAACTTCGGGAACTCAAGATTCGTTTGGCGCAGACGAAGATTTACGCCCCTATGTCCGGAATCGTGGCAACGCGCTTTGTTGACCAGGGTGCGATCATCAGCCCCTCGACGCCTATTCTCCGAATCGTGAACCTGTCAACCATGGTTACGCTCGCGAACGTCCCGGAACGCAACATCGGCCGCCTGGGCGTCGGCAACACTGCCGAGATCGAAGTCGATGCAATGCCTGGCGAGATTCTCATAGGCCGCGTCGCCCGCATCGCCCCCGTGCTCGACGCGGCCACACGCACGGCTCTCGTCGAAATCGACGTGCCCAACACCGGCAGCAAGCTCAAGGCGGAAATGTTCGTACGAATTCGGCTCGATACGGGCGCGCTGCGAGATGCCGTCCTCATTCCGCGCGAAGGGTTGGTGTATCGTGGCACGCAGCCCGGCGTGTATGTCATTGAAGGTGAGCGGCCGATTTTTCGGGCGATTGAAACGGGCATGACACGCGAGGATAATGTCGAGGTAATTGCGAACCTCGATCCCGGCGTCAAGATCGTCGGCCGAGGGGCGACAATCCTCGAAGACGGCGACCTCATCAAAGCGGCCGTCAGCACGGAAACAGCCGGCGAGCCACCTGCCCAGGCCGACGCTCCCGCCAAGAAGCAAAGTACGAATTCCGAAAAGGAAGCACCAAAGACCGCCCAGGTGTCCGAGTAGTTCCGTTGCGAGGTCCGTATGAATCTTCCTGAGTTTTCGATTCACAGGCCGGTGACAATTCTGATGGCCTGTTTGATCGCCATGCTGCTCGGCGCCATCGCGTTCATCCAGATCCCGGTCGACTTGATGCCCGAGACGGAATACCCCACGATCAGCGTCACGACTCGCTACGAGGGGGTCGCTCCGGAAGAAATGGAGACACTGATCTCGCGTCCCTTGGAGCAGGCGCTCGCCTCTGCTCCCGGCGCGGAGGAAATCACATCCAGCTCTACCGAAGGCAACTCCAGCGTACGCGTCCGCTTCGTATATGGCACCAATCTGGACGAGGCAGCCAACGAGGTGCGAGAGCGGGTCGACCGCCGCCGGAACACACTGCCCGATGACATCGAGCCTCCCGTGATGTACAAGTTCGATGTCTCGCAGTTCCCGATCATGTTCCTGAGCGTCTCCTCGGAGACGAAAGATGCGAAAGAACTGCGCCACTACGCCGAGCAGAGTCTGCAATACAGGCTGGAACGCGTTCCGGGTGTAGCGCAGGCGCGTGTGAGCGGCGGGTTGCGCCGTCAGATCCACGTTTATCTCGACTTGAAGAAGATTCGCGCTCTGAATCTATCCGTGGCACAAATTGTTCAGACTCTGCGGCGTGAGAACTTGAACCGCCCCGTCGGGCCCGTCTTCGAAGGCCGCTACGAAGTCTTGCTGCGGACGCAGGGCGAATTCGAGAACCTGGATGACATCTTGAACGTAGCCGTAGCCACCCGCGGCGGCGTACCCGTCTTTGTTCGAGATATTGCCACGGTCGAGGATTCGAACGAAGATGTCCGCTACATCGTCCGCGTCAACGGTCAGACGGCCGTTCGGATGTTCATCTACAAGCAGTCGGGGGCCAACACGGTCAAAGTTTCCGAAGGCGTCTGGAAAGAAGTCGAGAAGGTTCACGCCGAAGGATTGCCCGTGAAGATGGAAAGCACCTGGGATTCGGCCGACTTTATCCGCGCCTCCATCAACAACGTCAACGATTCAGCCCTCATCGGGGCAGGCCTGGCGGTCTTTGTCCTGCTGTTCTTCCTGCGGAGCCTGTCGAGCACGCTCATTATCGGAACGGCCATCCCGATTTCAGTGATCTCCACGTTCGCGCTGATGTATTTCAACGGCTTCACGCTGAATACGGTCTCGTTTGGCGGCCTTGCGTTGGGTGTCGGTATGTTGGTCGACAACGGTATCGTCGTGCTGGAAAACATCTATCGGCACCGCGAGGAAGGGTTGGATCTCAAGCAGGCAGCCATTGTTGGGAGCCGCGAAGTTGGCACGGCGATTACCGCCTCGACGTTGACGACGATCGCGGTGTTCGTGCCTGTCCTGTTCATGGGCGGCGTCTCGGCGCAGCAGTTTGAGCAACTGGCATGGGTCGTTTCCTTCGCCTTGTTGTGTTCGCTGATCGTCGCGCTCACCGTCGTCCCGGTTCTGTGCTCCCAATTTCTCGGCCGCAACGTCGGAAAAGGGCGGCGCGGGCTAACCGCTGCGGTCTCTCGTTGGGCGGGAACCACCCAGGAGCGCTGGACGAACTCTTACGGTCGTGTTATCGAGAGGGCTCTGAACCATAGGGCCGTCGTCACGGTCGCCGCGGCCGCACTTTTTGGTGTGTCGCTCTACCTTTTGCCCCTGATTGGCGTCGAGTTGCAGCCAGAGGTCGACGAGGGACAGATTCAGGTCAATTTGAAGTTGGAACCGGGAACTCGCGTCGAGGTAACCGACGATACCATGGTCCGGATGACCGATATCATCAAGCGCGAAGTGCCCGAAGCCACGTACATCATGACCGAGGCGGGCAGTAGCAGCACCTTTCGCTATACCGGTATGAATGAGGGGCGCGTGCGCATTGACCTCGTTGATCAGAGTCAGCGCAACCGTACGGCCGCCAACGTCGCCGCCCAGCTGCGACCCCTGATGCAGCTCGAACCAGGGATGATCGTCCAGACCCGTGTTAGCAGCGGCTTGTTCCGCCGTAGCGGCAGCGGATTCGGAGGAGACGGGGGCGATCGCCTGACCGTGGAGGTCCGCGGACACGACATGGAGATCATTCGGGATCTCGCCGAGAAGGTGCGGGATGCCATGAGAACGACCCCGGGCGTCGTGAGCGCGCAGCTCAGCCGTCTGCCTGGCGTGCCTGAAATGCTGATCTCCGTCGATCGCGCAAAAGCCAGCAGCATGGGTCTTTCCGTCGCCGAAGTCGCCGACACGCTGGAAACAGCTATTGGCGGGACCCGAGCTTCGCTCTATCGCGAGGAGGGCGACGAGTATGACATTCTCGTCCGGCTGCGCGAGGAGGATCGGCTCGACCTCGCTCAGGTCAACAACGTCCCGATCTCCCTGTTCGACGGCAAGACGATCCCGGTCGAAAGTGTCGTGCGCATGAAACGGCAGGAAGGGCCGACCGAAATCACGCGGGCCGACCAGCAGCGCATCATCGAGGTCACGGGTACGATCGCCGACCGCGATTTGGGCAGCATTGTCGCTGACCTGCAAGTGGCTCTTGAGCGCATTGAGAAGCCGGACGATTACGAGTTCCGCTTCGGCGGTGAATTCGAGGAGCAGCAGGAAGCCTTCCAGCAGATGACCTTCGCGGCCATCCTGGCGCTTGTCCTGGTCTATATGGTGATGGCCTCGCAGTTTGAGTCGCTCAGAGACCCATTCATCATCTTGTTCTCGATTCCGTTGGCGGGTATTGGTGTTGTCCTCATGCTGCTCCTGACCGAGACGACTTTCAATATGCAGGGCTTTCTGGGCGTGATTGTGCTCGTGGGAATCGTGGTTAATAACGCCATTGTGCTGGTCGATTACACGAACCTTCTGCGCCGCGAACATGGCTATCAACTACGGGAGGCGGTCGTCGCTTCGGGAATGCGCCGGCTCCGTCCGATCTTGATGACAACCGTGACGACGGTGCTCGGCCTGACCCCGATGGCGCTGGGTCTTGGTGAAGGGGGCGAGCTGCAAGCACCCATGGCCCGTGTGGTGATTGGAGGGTTGACGACATCCACGCTGATCACCTTGGTATTTATCCCAGTGGTCTACTTCACGCTCGAGGGCTGGTCTGAAAAAGCCCAAGCTCGCCGGGAAGCGGGTCAGGCGACGCCAGGCGGCCTCCAGCCCGTGGAAACGGCGGGTGACTAGCCGTTTCGGAGGGCCGCCGGCCCGCTGTGGTCTCGCTAGCCGTCCGTCAGCTTGCCTCGCAGCTTTTTCTTGGGAGACAATAACCTTCTCGGCAAGTTCCCCGTCTTAGACTTTAGGGGCTGCTATTTGAATCGCGGCCTCGCGGAAGTTGTTTGTTTTCGATATGGCTGAAACAGCGAAAACTTCGGGCCAAGTCGCGCGCTGGCTTTTTGCGCTTGTGGCTGTGGTTGCGATGGCCTACGCGGCGTTGCATTTCTTGGGTCCTGCCTCACGAGCAGTCCCCACTGCTCGCGTCGAACGCCGGGATTTCGTGCGCACGATCCGTGCCCGCGGCGAAGTGAAGAGCCAAAGAAACACTCCAATCACCGCGCCTCAGGCTCCCAGCCTCCAAATCGTGAGATTAGCCCGCGACGGCAAGCTGATCAAGAAAGGCGACGTGGTCGTCGAGTTTGACTCCGCCGCTCTGGAAGAGCGCTACGCCGAGAAACTGACCGATGTCCGGCGAGTGGATAGCGAGATTATTCAGGCCCAAGCGAAGCACTCCATCGCCGACGAGGCGAACGCAATGCTCGTTATGCGTTCGGAATACGACCTGGAGCGCGCCAAGCTCGAAGCAAGCAAGCAGGAGATCCTTTCCGAAATCGAAGGCCTCAAGAACCGCATCAGCGTGAAGGTTTCCGAGGGAGATTTGGCGAAGGCGCAGACAACCGTCGAGGCGACCGATCTCTCGCAACAGGCTGATGTGGTGCAGCTTGGGGAAAAGAAGAACAAGGCCGTTCGTGACCTCGACCGCACAAAGAGCTATCTGGGCAACATGATCCTGCGCGCGCCGGTCGACGGCATCATGCAGGTGCGGCCCAATCCCCGCGCGCAAGGCTCGTCCAGTCGCAGCCGTCCACCATTTCAGGAGGGCGATACGGCCTGGGCCGGCGCCGAGATTGCGGAGATCCCCGACCTGTCTTCGATGATGGTCGAGTTCCGGGTTGAGGAGATTGACCGCGGACTCGCCCACACGGGTCAGCCGGTGCGGATTCGGGCCGATGCCGTCGCAGGCGCTGTTTTCGAGGGGACGATCGAGTGGCTTAGCCCCATCGCTACCTTGATCTTCCGCCGTTTTCCACCGGAGAAGAACTTCCCCGCTCATGTCAGCATCAGCAAAATGGATGACCGTCTGCGCCCGGGTATGAGCGTGAGCGTCGAAGTGATCGTCGAGCGGCGTGAGGATGTCCTGATCATCCCGGCAAAAGCCAGTTTTCAGGTTGACGGGCAGCCAACTGTTTTCGTCCGCACCGGGACAGGGTTTCGAGCCCAGCCCATTGAGGTGCTGGCTCGGAACGCAACCGAAATCGTCGTCTCCGATGTCATCGATGAAGACGAGGTGATCGCCCTCGAAGATCCTCAGTTGCGGAGTGGAGAGGGCGACGAGTAGGTCGCGCCGCACCGTTATGAGAAAACTACTTATTCGGCTTTCGGTCCTGCTTGTTTTCCTGGCCGTCGTCGGGGCCGCCTATTACCTGGTCAGCCGCATTCCCGACGATCAACCTGAGCAGGCTCTCGCCGAGGTCAAGCGCGGCGAGCTGATCGTAAAGACTTATTTGCGGGGAGCCCTGCAGGCCGTTCGCTCCACCACCCTCTCAGCCCCGAACCTAGGTTCCGCGTCCCAGGTCACGCAGCTCGCCCTATCGGGCTCGCTGGCCAAACCGATGGACCTGATCGCTGAGTTCGATGATTCCGATCGCCTAGTGTTCCTGCAAGATGCGCTGCTTGATGTGGAAAAGACCAAGCAGAACCTCAAGAAGGGTGAGGTTGAGCTGGAGATTCTCAGGAGCCAGGATGAAGTCGAACTCATGAGTGCCCGTTTCGCCGTTCGGCGCGCCGAACTCGACGTCCGCCAGAACGAGCTGATTTCACAGATCGACGCCCGCAAGAACGAGTTGACTCTGGAAGAAGCCAAACGCCGGCTTCAGAAGCTCGAATCTGATATTCAATCCCGGCTCCAACAGCGCGAAGCTGAACTCGCCGTGTTGCGAGAACAGATTCGCAAGGCCGAGCTCGATGTTGAGCGGGATCAGCGCCGCATCGAGAGCGCTCGTGTCCTCACACCGCTAGGAGGACTTGTTTCGATCCTCGAGAACCGCTCAGGCAGGAGTTCCTTCGGGCAAGCCAGCCCGCCCGTGCAAGAAGGCGACGACGTGTCACCCGGCATGGCGCTTGCGCAAATCCTCGATCTTTCTGAAATGGAACTCTTAACCCAGGTCGAAGAAGTGGAACGCGCCCGCCTTAGCGAGGGTCAGGAAGCAATCGTCTACCTTGACGCATTGCCCGGGAAACCGGTGAAGGCCACGATCAAGCGGCTTGGCAGCACCGCCTCGGCCAATTTTTTCAGCGGTCAAGCCACAAAAAAGTTCGACTGCGTTTTGAGCGTCGATATGACTGAACTGCTCACTCAGGTCGGCGCGACCCCTGAACAGATTCGAACCATCCTCGCCAGCGGTCAGGTCACTCAAAAAGGGGTCAAATCAAGCCGCTCACCGCGCCCCTCGCCGAGGACTGAGGGCGCCAACTCCGGTGCGCCTTCCGAACAGGCGGCTGCGGCCGGCAAGACGGGAAAGTCCGCTGGCGGCGGTCGCGGCAACCGCTCTCCTGAAGAGCGTGAACGAGCCCGCAAGATGATGCAGGAGCTGGCCGGTGGCCGCGATATCGAATCCATGAGCCAGGAAGAACGCCGGAAGATCTTCCAGCAAATGCGTTCTCGCGCCGGCGGCAGCCGACAGGGCGGTCCGGAAAATCAGGCCGCTTCAGCCGGTCAAGGCGGCCCGAGGCAACCCGGCGCTCCCGTCGAGATGCCCGCTTTGCCCGGGGCGAGCCCGGCTAGCTCTGAGTGGACGGCTGCCGACCGCCTAAACGCCCGACTCCCCGAGCCGCCGCAACAAGGCTCTGTTGTTGAGGTTTTGCTTCGCCCCGGTCTGCTTGCCGACGCCGAGATTGTGATCGAACGCATTCCCGATACACTTCATATCCCGTTACAGGCCGTGTACCCCTCCGGCGAAAACAACATCGTTTACGTTTGGGATGGCAATGACCTCGAACCGCGCCGCGTCGAAGTAGGTCAGCGAACCGAAACCCGCATCGCAGTGCTCAGCGGTCTTGAAGAGGGCGAAACGGTCTCGCTGCAACCGCCCCTCGATCAGCGCCAGACCACCAAGAAGAAGAAATCGGCGAAGAAGTCCGGCCCGACCCTACCCGGTGGCGGGGCCGGTGGCGGCCCTGGTGGTGGCGGCGGCAGGAGGCAGCGTTAGAAGTGCCGGCTACCAACAGTATTCTCCCCGACCTCTTGATGGGCCTCGGCAGCTTGCTCGGGAACAAGCTGCGCTCCCTGCTCACGATGCTTGGCATGATCTTTGGTGTTGGCGCTGTTGTCGCCATGCTTTCCATCACAGCCGGCGCCCAGCAGGAAACGCTGCGCCAGATTGACCTGCTCGGCGTCAATAACATCATCGTGGAAGCCAACGAAGCAGTGGACCGCGAGACGCTTCTCGCTGTCCGGGAAATCTCCCCTGGCTTGACGTTCCGAGACTTCCGCGCCCTGCAGGAGAACGTCCCTAACGTTGAGGCTATGTCGCCCCGCAAACGTTTCTATCCAACCTCAGTGCTGCCGCGGTCCGACCAGGATTTGCCGACTGTCATCGGCGTCCTGCCCAACTACACGAAAATCTACAGCCTTAACCTAATCGAGGGAAAATTTTTCAGCGAAGCGGACGACCTCTATGCGCGGCCCGTCTGCGTCCTTGGCGAACGCGCCAAGATCAGCCTCCTCGGTTACGGTTCCGCCATTGGTAAACATGTCAAAATGGACGCCATTTGGCTCGAAGTCATAGGGGTTGTCGCCCCTCAGTCCGGCGGCGACGCCGACATTGAGGGCCTTGATACCGACGACCAGAACAACCTTGTCATCGCACCGCTCAATACTGTTATGCGCCGCTTCGACGACACCAACAGCTATCTGAAAGACGAAATCGACGGCGTCTTCCTGCGAGTCTTTAACGAATCCGATCCCATTGAAACCGCCGAGGTTGTGCGTGCCATCCTCACGGCCACACACAACGACGCCGGCGATTTCACCGTCATCGTACCGGCGGGATTGCTCGCACAGCGCCAGCAGACACAGAAAATTTTCGAAATTGTTATGATTTGCATCGCCGGAATCTCCCTGCTTGTGGGCGGCATCGGCATCATGAACATCATGCTCGCCACCGTGCTCGAGCGCACACGCGAGATCGGGATTCGACGCGCCATCGGCGCTAGGCAGCGAGACATTATTCGACAGTTCCTGATTGAAGCTGTTTTGATTTCTATCGTCGGGGGGCTGCTAGGAATCGCGGCTGGGTTCTGCGGTTCGCTCATCATCGCGACCATCGCCGAGTGGCCGACCGTCGTCACGGCGACTTCGATTATCGTGGCATTCGCCGTGTCTGTCTTCATCGGATTGTTGTTCGGCAGCTACCCCGCTGTGCAAGCGGCGAAACTGGATCCTATTGAGGCGATTCGATACGAGTAGACTGTTGGCCGCCTCGCCCTCTCGAAACGGCGGGCCACTCAGACGGTTTGCCGCTCGAACTCTGAAAAGCCCTACGCAAAATGCAGAAGAGACTGATTACGCTACTGCTCGTTTTAGCCCTTTCTCTGGGGGCCCAATTCAGCACGTTTCCCGACAAGACTTACTTCCGTGAGCAGTGGGCGCGCGCTCCGCTGGATGTCCAGATCGAGGCCGTCTCCCACCTGCAGGACTTTCTTTACGACGGCGAGCTTGAACTGTCGCTGCGAGCCTTTCTTGAACTCGCGATGTCGAACAACCCTGATATCAATCTCTCGAAGCTCGCGATTTTCGAGGAGCAGAACAATATTCAACGTGCCTTCAGCCCCTTCGATCCGAGCGTCACGGCTGGTTTCAACTCGAACCGCTCAACCACGCCCTCTAACGATCAGTTGCAGGGCGCCGCCGTTGTTACTCAGCTCAACCAGTCGGGCCGGTTCACCTACAGCCAGCAGCTCGATACGGGCGCCGAATACACCGTCGGCTACGTAGGCAGCAAGAGCGCCAGTAATAGCCAGTTCAACAACTTCAATCCCAGCATCCGCCAGAGCCTTTCGTTCACCGTCAGCCAGCCCCTGCTGCGCGACCGCGGGCGCTTCGTTCAGCGCATTCCGATCATGATCGCCCGCTCGCGGCTGGCGCAAACCGAGGAGCAAGTCCGTGAGCGCATCCTGCTGCTGATCTTTCAGGCCGAGACCGATTACTGGAACACCGTCAACACCCGCGAGCAGCTGCGGGTGCAAGAGAACAACCTTGAGATCTCACGCGCCTTTCTCGCGCAGGAGAACCGACGTCTCGAACTCGGCGCTATCTCGCCGCTCGATATCTTCCAGCCACAACAGAATTTCGCCAACGCACAAGTCCGCGTTACGCAGGAGCAGTACCGCCTGCAGCAGGCCGAAGACGCCCTGCGGAGATGGATCGGCGCCGACCTCGACCCCGATTTCCGCAATGTCGCCGTCGTGCTCACCGAACCCGTCGAGCCGCCTGCTTACATGGAGGGCCTCGACGTCGAGGTGCAAGTCGCCCGTGCCCTACTCAATCGGCCGGAGCTTGAGCGAATCCGCCGCTCACTCCAGATCGACGACCTCAATATCCGAGGCGCAACGAACGATATACGGCCTGACCTATCCGTCAGCGCAAACTACAGCGCCCAGGGCCGCGGCGGAAACTTCTTTGACCGCTCGGGGCTCGGGGGCTCTATCGCCAACATCGTTCCGGGCGGATTCCCCGAAGCCTTCGACCAGCTCTTCCAGTTCCGCTTTCCTACCTACGGCTTCGGGCTCACGTTACAGCTCCCCCTGCGGAACCGGGCCGCGGCAGCGAATCTAGCTGACGCCGCGATCCAGAAGAAGCGTAATCTTTACACCTTGCGCGGCAGCGAGCAGAACGTTCGACTTGACGTTGTTCAGGCGGTTGCCGGCGTTGATCTAGCCAAGGCAGCGGTTGAACAGGCAACAGTCGCCCTCGGCTTCGCGCAGCAACGGCTCGATGCCGAACAAAAGAAATACGACTTGGGAGTCAATACTGCTTTCTTCGTCCTTCAGGCCCAGAATGATCTCGTCGACGCCGAGGCCCAAGTGCTCGCTCAGGCAATCGCCTACCGCCGCAGCCTGCTCACCCTGCTGCGCTCGACCGGCGAACTCCTGGAAGCCCGCGGCGTAGCTCTCGGTACGCCGTAGCATTCGCCCCGCGGGAAACCCGCGCACGCCGCCACGCCTGTGTGCCTTCGCCCGAGCGCGCCCGCTCCAGCGCCAGACGAAGCGACTTGCTCGCCGGATTCAGCGAACCGCTGATGACGAGAAACGCCAGATCCTTTACAGCGCAATCTTCCTCTTGTTGATTTCTTGGCGCAAGCGATCCAGGGCCGGCTCAATCCGCTGCCGATGTTCCCAGAATCCAGCCCGGAGATCCCCTCTCTTCTTCAAGCGTCCCGGCATCGTCTTGATCGTGAATCTTTCTGGTCTCAGCCCGCGCCGCAGCTCCTTGGTCGTCACGGGCGCCGAAACACTTGCCGCCGCCTGTGGCCTCACACTGTAGACGGTCGCCAGAGGACGCCCGTATGCATTCTGGGAATAGTCGAGGTATACTTCGCCGCTGGCGCGCTTACCCGTCGAACGTTCCAGCGTCACTTTCTCCGGAATTTGGGCCGCGACTATACGTGCCACGATCTCAGCGAACACACGCACCTGCTCATATCCATACCGCGCTTCGAGTGGCAGATACATGTGAAACCCCGTCGCCCCGGATGTGTTCAGGAACACCCGCACCTCGATGCGGTCGAGCACTCTTAATATTGCCCGAGCCA
The DNA here is from genome assembly GCA_027624045.1 of Acidobacteriota bacterium. GTDB lineage: Bacteria > Acidobacteriota > Terriglobia > Bryobacterales > UBA6623 > JAPPLB01. Next base: position 26,497 of record JAQBUE010000005.1, on the reverse strand, counting down.
CTTCGATCACCGTGTCATAGCTCGTACCCTCGGTCGGATCGAGGTCAAAAAAAACATAGTCGGGGTTCTCCAGATTTCCAATCGAACTCGACCAAGGGTGCATTTCGATACAGCCCAGGCTCGCCAGATACAGCAAGGCCGTCAGATCCTGAGCCAGCAAATACTGGATGTCCCGCCCTCGTTCCTCCGACAAGACTCCGTGCGTCTCCATCCATGACGGCGTATCCGGCCCCGCATCTTTCTGATAGAACGAACCCCCCTTGATGCCGTTCGGGAAGCGCTGCAATACCAACGGTCTGTCTTTCACGAATGGCAGTAGGTAGTCCGCCACCCCGTAGTAATAGGCGATCAAGTCACGCTTGGTATAGCGCGCTTCCGGGAAGTAGATCTTGTTGAGATTCGTGAGCCGGACAGGCTTGCCGTTGATCTCCAAAATCACTGACTCACGCTTTCCCGCGAAGAGCTCCTCCTCAATCTCAGCGGGTGATGCCAGCACCAGCACACTCGAAACGGGCCGCGCCTGTACGACGGCCGCAGGCGCCGCGGTCTCCGTTTCCAGGCGGCAATCCTTGGGGTCGATATCCCAACGCAATCCGCCAAACACGGGCGCCCGCAGACGCTTCTCCTGCGTCCACGACCCGTACTCTACCCGCGCCACTAACTCCGGCTTGATCCAATACGGCTTACCCTTCGTCACGGGCACTTGCGCGAACGGTCGCCGTGATGACTTACGCTTATCGATCTCCGCCGCGATCTCCGCGAGCATCCGATCGTTAAATCCCGACCCCACCGCCCCGATGAAGTTCAGCTTCCGTCCCTCGTAAAACCCCAGCAGTAGCGACCCGCAGTGTTGTCTGCCGCCGCTCGGCGCGGTATATCCTCCGACGACCGCATCCACCTCGGAGGTGACCTTCAACTTCACCCACTCGGGCGAGCGTCCGGAGACGTAGCGGCTATGAAGCCTCTTCCCAACGACGCCCTCAGCGCCATGCTGTCGCGCCAACTCAAACAACTCTTTGCCTTTCTCGAGAACATGGTCCGAGTGGCGCACCGGGTCATTCGCGTTGAGGATCTGCTGAAGCAGCCGTTTACGTTCGACGAGCGCGACCTGCCGTAAGTCATGGCCGTCGAGATAGAGCAGGTCAAACACGTAGTACGTCGCCGGCGCCTGTTCGATCTGCCCCCGCGCCGGTTTTGAGACATGCATGCGTGACTGCAATCGTTCGAAATCCCCCCGGCCCTGCTCGTCGAGCACCACGATTTCGCCGTCAAGAATCGCCTGCCGCCCTGAAAGCAGCTCCGGCAGCAGCGCTAACTCCGGATAGCGATCCGTCATATCGTGCCCCATCCGTGACCGCAAGCGGAACTCCCCGTCGTTAACGAACGCTATGCCACGCACGCCGTCCCACTTCAGCTCGAACAACCAATCCAGATCTGAGAACGGCTTTTGGACAAACGTCCCCAACATCGGCTGCACGTCTCGCGGCATTGTCGCCCGCGCCGCCCCTTCGAGCGCCGCCAGCGGGAACTGGCCCGCCTGGTCAGGGGGCAAACCGTGCCCTACTTCATCGAGTGTCCGTCCCGTCAGCGCCGAATCGGGCAGCATGTCCGCATCAAACGACTCATCCGCGTGAGTGTCGTCGTGTTTGATCAGCAGCCACTCGTTGCCTTTCGAGTCCGCCCGAGGCTTCAACTTCACAAGTACAAAGCTGCCGGCCAGCTTCTTTCCCTGCACCACGAACTTGATCTCACCGGCGGCCACTTGTTCAGACGCCGAACGCTCGCCGTCGGGCGCTTACTCGCCCGTATCCCAGATGATGACCGTCCCCGCGCCGTAGCTTCCTTCGGGAATTGTACCCTCGAAATTTCCGTACTCGAGCGGATGGTCCTCCGTCATCACGGCCAGCCGCTTGTCCTTGGGATTCATCGAGGGCCCTTTGGGCACCGCCCAGGATTTCAGCACACCGTCAATCTCAAGGCGCAGGTCGTAGTGGAGCCGACGAGCCGCGTGTTTCTGAACGACGAAGCGTCCACCCGCCGGGCGCTTCGCGTTCTTGCCGCCTCGGCGAACTTTTCCAGCAGCTTCGGAGGTCTCCTGGAACTTTCGCTTCTGGCGATACTCGTCAAGCGGCATGGATCGGAATCACGTCCGTAAGGCGCTACCCGAAAAACTTCGAGAACGCATTCGCCATCAAGTGGGCCACTTCCTGGTAAGGCCGCTCCGCCTTGCCCCGTACCAATCCATGGCCTCCTCCATCGATCTCCAGCAGCTGATACCGCCCCGCGACTGTCTCCAAACCCACGCGCATCTCGTCGAGCGTGCCAAACGGATCCCTCGACCCGTGCACGAACAACGCCGGCGTGCGGAGGTTCGGGAAATGCGCCGTCCGCAATTGTTCCGGCTTCCCGGGAGGGTGCAGCGGATAGGAGATCAACAACAGCCCGTTCGCCACACTTTCGTCCTCGGAGGCCAGAATCGTCGCCTGCCGCCCACCATACGACTGTCCGCCTAGATAAACTTTCGCCGCCCGCTCCCGCATCCACGAGACGGCTCGCCGCAGGCCCTCGCGGTCCTTAGCCGCGCTTCCACCATGCGGAGGGCCCTTCGGACGTTTCTGCCGGAACGCCATATTGCATCTCAGAACCGATACGTCCTGGGACGCCAGTGTCTCAGCCAACACCACGAGCAAACGAGCGTCAGCGTTCCCGCCGGCCCCATGTGTCAGGACCAACGCCGAGTCTCCGCCGGATGAATGCAGGAACCCGCTCACAGCCGGCTCGTCGGGAAACTCCTGCTCAATCATCTCGAAATGGGAATCCGCCATGGGGGTAATATAGACCCCTACCATCGTAATCGAACCGCCCTGCCCCCGGTATATACTCGTGAGGAAGCTCGACAACCTGACCATGGCCGAACTCTTTGCAGGCACCTCCGGATACTCTTACCCAAGCTGGAAGCCCGACTTCTAGCCCCAGAAGCTCGCCGCTAAGAAGTTTCTAGAACACTACGCCACCCGGCTTAACGCTGTCGAGATCAACTACACGTTTCGCCGCACACCCTCGGAAAGCACGCTTGAGAACTGGGTTGACCTCACGAACGAGAACTTCCGTTTCTGTATCAAGGCTCACCAGCGCATCACGCACATCAAACGCCTCAACGACGTCAAAGACGCCACTGACTTCTTTCTGCGCGCGATCGACCCTCTGCGTGTCACGGGCCGTCTCGGCGTCGTCTTGTTCCAGCTTCCACCCAATCTACAATGTGACATTGCGCGACTCGAGACCTTCCTGGGCGACCTGCCGGCCGACATGCGCTACGCCTTTGAGTTCGGGCACCACTCTTGGTTCGAACCCGCCGTCTATGACCTGCTTCAGAAGCACAATGTGGCCGTTTGCCTCGCCGAGTCGGAGAAGCTCGAAACCCCCGAAGTTCTGACCGCCGATTTCGTTTATTTCCGCCTCCGTAAAACGGACTACACTCCAGCGGACCGCCAGCAGATCAGCGCGAAAGTCAACGAGATGATACAGCAGGGAAGAGATGTCTTTCTTTTCTTCAAGCACGAAGATACGCCGGCTGGCGCCCTCTATGCCGAAGGAATGCTGGACGGCACCAGCGCTGGCTGACCGAGACTTAGCCTCAGTCCTTTTCTTGCCTTATAGGGTCGAAGTTGTCCGCAGAACCCACTTGTTGAACCACCCTAGATTGCGCTTCATCATGTCGCGTTGGTGCATGGGTTCGCCGATGCCGTGGCCTTCGCGAGGGTAGGTCACGAATTCGACGGGAACGCCGCGGTCGCTCAGGATCTGCCAAATTTCGTGGTTGTGGTCGAGGTCGTTGGCCCCGTGAAGTAGCAGCGACGGAGTTTTCGCGTTGGCCGCCAGCCCGTTTCGCGATGAGTGACGGATATAGCTCTCCGCGTGCTCCCAGGGATTGCCGCCGAAGTAAGTCCAAAGGACTTCGAGCGCTCCGTTAAACTCGCCGTAATAGGTGGCCCAGTCTGTCGCGGGAGCGCCGACGGACGCGGCCTTGAATCGGTCGGTGTGGCCGATGACCCACGACGTGAGATAGCCGCCGTAGCTCCAGCCCATCACGCCCATGCGGTCTGGATCGGCGATACCTTTCTCGACAAGATAGTCGACACCGGTCATCACGTCGTCGAAGTCACCGAAGCCTTGCGACTCACTGTTCTTGAGCCGCCACTCGCCACCGTAGTTCGAGCTGCCGCGAAAGTTGGGAGCGAGGATCGCAAATCCTTCTTGCGCGAACAGTTGTGTCGGGTAGGTGCGAGGCACCGGATAGCCTTCGGTTGCAACGCCGGTCGGCCCGCCGTGCAACTCGACAAGCAGCGGGACGCGCGTGCCTTCCTTGTACCCGATGGGCAAACGCAGGACGCCCTCAACACGCGAACCGTCCGTCGATTTCCACGCAACCGTTTCGGTGCGCAGCGAGGGATAGTCTGATGCCTGTGGGTTGACGTTCGAAACTTGCCGACAGTTCGAGGGTTCGGTTGAGCGCCCCTGCCCGGGGCTCGCCAAGTCGCAGATCTCGACCTCCGAGGGGGACGTGTTGCCGGCGTTGATGAATGCAACTCGCGTTCCCTCACGGCTGATCGTGAACGCGGAGGATGATGACGGATAGACGGCCAGCGCCGCGCTCTGCATTGTCTGCAGGTTGACCTCGACGAGGCGATTGCAAGTCCCCTGCCCAACTCCGAAACGGATTCTCGATCCGTCACGAGACCACCAGAAGTTATCACCGCCGCGAAAGACGTCGCCCTCATAGAGCTTCCTCAGGTAGCGCATGCTTCCACCGCCGGACGGCACGAGCGCCACATCGCGTTCGGCAAAATAGTTGAGCGTGCCGCCCTGCGTGTGAAACGCAATCTGCTTTCCGTCGGGCGAGTACGAGGGGCTGGCGTCGCGCCCTTCCTGCGTCACGAGGTCAGCTACTTTGCCAGTCTTGATGTCCACTTCATGGATGTCGGCATGGAAGGCCCAGCGGCCTTCCGGTGTCGTCTGGGCGGCATAGACGATCCGTGAACCGTCAGGTGACCAGTCGAACGACAGAACATGATGGTCCTGCTTGGTGATCAAGCGGCCTGTCCCGCCTGCGGCCGGCACGATGTAGATGCGGTTGTACTTGTGATTCTCACCGCGCACGATCGGGTCGTCGCCGATCTCGATGCGGGCGGCTTCTTCAGAGTCGACAGGGTCACCGGAAATGTAGGCAATCGATTTTCCGTCAGGAGACCAGGCAAAGCCGCTCACGCCCGTTGCTGAATCGGTGACGGGCTGCACTGCGTCGCCCACCGGGCCGCCCGGGGAACCACCCGAGACGAACACGATGTAGACCTGCTGCTTCGCACCTCGGGCGGAGACGAAAGCGAGGCGGCCAGGTTGTGCCGGAGACCAGCGCGGCGAGTGATCGGAGTGGTGAGGTTTCGATAGCGCACGCGCCTTACCTAAACCGCCAACCTCGGCAACCCGAATCTCGGAAGAATAGGCGTGTCGCTTCGAATCTTCCCCTCGAACCACATACGCGACCCGTGAGCCGTCGGGGCTGATCTGGGAATCGCCGACGGTTTTCAGCGACATGATCGCGTCGAGGGTCCAAGGCTTATCGCCGGCGGACACGAGCGCGCAGAAAAGAGCAGCGAGCAGGCAGGTCGAGAACACGCTCCGGATCATGAGGGCTCCTAAGTGGTGACGTCCCCGATGCGGAACATCGACGACCTAAATCAGAATTTCACGGATGGGGTTGCCGAAGTCGATATCGAGGCGCTTGCGGCCGGGGACTTCTAGTCGCCTTGGGTCAATGCCGAGTTGGTTCAGGACCGTGGCGTGAACGTCCGTTACGTAGTGGCGATTCTCGACGGCGTGGAATCCGAGTTCGTCGGTTGCTCCGTGAACGAACCCGCGCTTGATGCCCCCCCCGGCCATCCAAATTGAAAACCCAAACGGATGGTGATCGCGGCCGGAAGCGCCCTCTCCGCCGGGAGTCCTGCCGAACTCGGTCGCCCAAACGACAAGCGTTTCGTCGAGCAGGCCGCGCTGCTTCAGGTCTTTGAGGAGTCCGGCGATGGGCTTGTCGACTTGTGGGCAGAGATCGTCGTAATTCTTCTTGATCTTGCTATGGGCGTCCCACTTGCCCGCCCCGGCATTGCCGCCGTGATAAAGCTGAACAAACCTGACGCCGCGTTCGGAGAGCCGTCTGGCCCCGAGGCAGATCTCGCCAAACGACTTCGTAACCTCGTTGTCGAGCCCGTAGAGGCGTTTCGTCTCCTCGTTCTCCTGCTTGAACTCGAGTGCCTCGGGCACTGACATCTGCATGCGGAAAGCAAGTTCATATGACTTGATACGGGCACGCAGGGCAGGATCGTCGGGATACTCGACGCTCGATATGCTGTTGAGCTTCCGCAGAAGTTCGAACTCCCGCTTCTGCTCCTGGCGATACATGTCGGGACCGGGCGACGCGAAGGGCAGGGGGTTCTCGGGGTTGCTGTCAATACTGATACCGGCGTGCTCGGGCCCCAGATAACCCGACCCATGGGTGCCGTCGCCGCCGCAACAATCAGCGGGCGGCTGCCCTAGGACGATATAGCTCGGTAAATTGTCGTTCAACGACCCCAGGCCGTAATGTACCCACGAACCGATAGTTGGCAGATAGCCGAAAAAGATGTGCTTGCCGGTGTGGAACTGAAGCTGCGCGCCGTGATCGTTGTCCGTCGTCCACATCGAGCGCACCACGCTGATCTCGTCGACGCATTCGCCGACGTGCGGCCACCAATCGCTGACTTCGATGCCGCTCTCGCCGCGCTTGCGGAAGCCGGTCTGCATCGCGAACAGATTGCTCATGATCTTGCGACCGACCACAATTTCCTGAACGTTTTCCTTCACGAGCGGCGAGACAAGGGCGTCTTTGTAAGGCGTTTCCGCGATGGTCTTATCGGCGTACTTGTTGATCTCCGGTTTCGGGTCAAAGCTCTCGACGTGGCTGACTCCGCCGATCATGAAGATCCAGATGACGCGCTTGGCTTTGGGCGCGAAGTGCGGCAGGCCGTCGGGCAACGCCCACGGCTCAGACTCTGTCGCCGAGGCCTTGTCGCCCTGCATCATCGATGCCAGCACAAGCCCGGTCAAACCCATTCCCGCGTCCGCCAGAAACGTGCGGCGGTCTGTGCGGCTACAGGTCAGACAGTTGTCGTGGAGTGGTTTGCTCATGAGCGCGCTATACCAGAATGTCTTTGATCGGGTTTCCGAAATCGATTTCGAGCCGCTTGCGGCCGGGAACTTCCAGCTTGCGCGGATCAATCCCGAGTTGGTGCAGGACCGTCGCATGGGCGTCGGTCACGTAGTGGCGGTTTTCGACGGCGTGGAAGCCCAACTCATCCGTCGCACCGTGGACATGCCCACCCTTGACGCCTCCGCCAGCCATCCAAATCGAAAAACCATAGGGGTGATGGTCGCGGCCACTGGCGCCTTCGCCCCCGGGCGTGCGGCCAAACTCGGTGGCCCAGACGACGAGCGTTTCATCGAGCATGCCGCGCTGCTTGAGGTCCTTGAGGAGACCCGCAATCGGCTTGTCGACTTTCTCAGAGAGTTCCGTATAACTCTTCTTGAGCTCCTTGTGGGCGTCCCATTTATTCGCGGAAGTGCCGTGATAAACCTGAACGAAACGTACGCCGCGCTCGGACATCCGGCGGGCCGCAAGACAGACTTCGCCGAAGGGTTGGGTCGCTTCGTGATCGAGCCCATAGAGGCGTTTCGTTTCTTCACTCTCTTCCTTGAAACTCATAGCCTCGGGCACAGCCGTCTGCATACGGAAAGCGAGTTCGTAGGACTTGATGCGCGCCCGCATCTTCGGGTCGTCAGGATACTCGACGCCCGCCAGGCGGTTGAGCCGTTTCAAGAGTTCGAATTCGCGCTTTTGCTCGGCTTGGTAGACATCCGGTCCGGGCGACGCGAAGGGCAGCGGATTCTCAGGGTCCACGTCAATCGGCACAGCAGCGTGTTCCGGCCCCAAATAGCCTGCCCCGTGCGCTCCCGCGCCTCCGCAGCAATCACCCGGGCGCTCGCCAAGCACCATGAACTGCGGCAAATTGTCGTTCAGCGAACCAAGCCCGTAGTGAACCCACGACCCCATCGTCGGAAGGAAGCCGTCGAAGATGTGGCGGCCGGTGTGAAATTGCAGGATCGCGCCGTGGTCGTTGTCGGTGGTCCACATCGAGCGAATCACCGAAAGGTCGTCGACACATTCGCCGACATGCGGCCACCAATCGCTGACCTCGATGCCGCTTTGCCCCCGCTTGCCGTAGCCGACCTGAAGCGGAAAAAGGTTCATCCGCAGGTGCCGCGTGTTGCCCGCCTCAAGAGCCTGAACGTTTTCCTTGACGAAGGGCGCCGTCAGTACATCCTTATGGGGCGTTTCGGCGATCGTCTTGCCGGCGTATTTGGTGATCGCGGGCTTCGGATCGAAGCTCTCGATGTGGGAGACGCCGCCGAGCATGAAGATCCAGATGACGCGCTTGGCCTTGGGCGCGAAATGCGGTTTGCCGTCCGGTGGCGCCCAGTTCTCGAGTGCAGGCGACGCGGCGATTCCATCCCGCGCTAGCATTGAACCCAACGCGAGGCCCGTGAAACCCATCCCGGCATCAGCGAGGAACACACGCCGGGAAGGTCCGCAGCATCCTGTCGAAGCGAATGGGAGAGGTTTCTTCATGGCGTCTTATCGAATCGTGACGAAGTCGTTATGGTTGAACATCACATGCACGAAGCTCTCGCGGGCACGCAGATGCGGATCCGCCGCGGGCGGCGTTTTCTCGTTTTTCTCGCCGGTTTCAAATCGCTTCAGGTCGCCTGCATCGGCATAGAGCGCCGTTTGCTCGCGGATGTATGTCTCGGACTCGCCGCGTTCTTCGTCTGTCGGCAGCCGGCCGAGGAGTTTGTCGAAGGCATTAGTGACGAACTCGGACGCGCTGTCGGGTGAACTCCCAACCGTATCGTTGACGATGCCGGCCAGGGTTCGTGACATCTCCAAGCTGAGCTTGCTATTCGAAAGCGACAGCGCCTGATGGGGGGTGACACTTTCACTGCGGCGGAAACACTCGTTGGGGCTGGCGGCGTCCCACAAACGCAGGAACGTCATCTGCGTATCGGGTGTGTGCTGGAAGTAGAGGCTGCGCCGGAAAAGCTCCTGGCCTTTGTCAGCGGCGATCTCCTCGCCACCCATGTCTAATTCGAGCTTTCCGGAGAGATACAGCAGAGAATCGCGTACGGCTTCCGCTTCCATGCGGCGCGGATTCATGCGCCACAAATAGATGTTGTCTGGGTCCTTGTCGCGGTTAGTGGATTCCGTCGGAGCTGACGATCGCATCTGGTAGGTATTGCTCAGGACCATCAGCCGGTGCATGTGTTTCATGCTCCAGCCGCTGTCCATGAACTCCATAGCCAGCCAGTCGAGCAATTCCGGGTTCGAGGGAGGCTGACCGCTCGACCCGAAGTTGAACATGGTCGAAACGATACCTTCACCAAAATGCCGCAGCCAAATGTGATTCACGGCCACGCGTGCAGTCAGAGGATTCTCCTTATTCGCAATCCAGCGGGCGAGCGCCGTGCGTCTACCGGTCGTAGTACGCGGATAGCTCTCCCCGATCGGCGTGTAGGTTTCTCCAGGACCCTTGAGAGCATCGAGCGCCGCTTGAAGTTTCGACTGCGCTTCCTTGATACGTTTTTCGTCGGCGAATTTCTTCTCGTCTTTCTTGCCTTCTGTTTCGGCGGACTTTTCCTTGGCGTCCTTCTCATCCTTCGGCTCGGGATTGGGGTTGAGAAGGGCCTCCGTCAGATCTTGGCGGGCTTCCAGCATGTCGGCTTCAGCTTTGAGAATTCTGGCCTCGCGTTCTTTCTTGAGCGCTGTCGCCGCGAGAGCGTCGGCATCCGCGTCAGCGAGCGTGCCGTATTTCGCCTTGTCCGCTGTAATGCGCGCTTCCAATGCGGGCAAATCCGCACGCGCGGCCACGACGCGTTTTTCAGCCAAGGCTACGTTGTCTTCAGCATGCCGGAGCTCGTCCAATAGTTCCCTGCTGGTTGCTGATACGTCATCCGAGCCGGCAGCCTCGACAGCCCGATTGCCATCCGCGAGGAGGCGTGGTTCGGGCCGATTCGTGGCGGTTAGTTTCTCCTTAACGTCGGTCAACGCTTTCTCAGCTTCGGCAAGTTTTCTTTCGGCTTCTTCGATATCTTTCTCAGCCTTAGCCAGCAAGTCCTTATGCACAAACTCCCGAATGGCTGGATAGTAGATATCGCGCGGCAATTCTTTGGGCTCGATCTTCAGATCCGGATTGCCGAACATGCGCGGAACGCCGGGTGAAAGCGGGTGCGCTTCGTCGGGATTGTTCTCGCTGCCGCGGATGAAGCGGTAGGTCTGCGTCCCGGCGTCGGCGTCGTAGGCACGCGATAGGCCGGCCTTCATGGTGTCTGGCTCGCCTGGCACGCGGTCCATTCGAATCTGGTGCGGCTCGAAGAACGCCCGGAAGCGATAGTAATCAGTCTGTAGAAGCGGGTCGTACTTGTGATCGTGGCAGCGGGCGCACTTCAGCGTGATGCCGAGGAATCCTGAAGCAGTGTATTCGACCGTATCCTGAAGCCACACGTTGCGGTTGAACATGTACCAATTGCGCGCCAGGTAGCCGGTGGCGCGCACCATATCTTCGTTTTCAGGATCGAGTTCGTCGCCCGCAAGCATCTCCCGCACCATCTGGTCGTAGGACTTGTCGTCGTTCAATGACTCGACGATCCAATCGCGCCATCGCCAAAGGTGCCGGTGACTGTAGCGGACCTGATTCTGTTCGGTCCAGCCATACCAATCGCTGTAGCGCCAAACGTCCATCCAGTGGCGGCCCCAACGCTCGCCGTAGCGCGGGCTATCGAGAAGTTTGTCGACCGTGTTCTCATATGCGTTCGGAGAATCATCATCGAGAAACGCCTGCATCTCTTCCTGCGTAGGCGGCAAACCGACCAAGTCGAGGTAGACGCGGCGAAGCAGAGTACGCTTATCCGCGGGAGCCACCGGTTCGAGGCCCTTTTCCTCACGCTTGGCCGAGACGAAAGCGTCCACGGGATTTCGAACCCAGGCTTGATTGTTGACTTGAGGAACGTCGGGTCGGCGGGGCGCTTGAAACGCCCAATGGGTGCTGCGAATGACACCGGAAGAGGCTTCGAGCTTTCCTTCAAACGGCGCACCCGTGTCGATCCACTCGGCGAGGCGGTCAATTGTTTCTTGCGGCAGCCGCTCGGAGCGAAACGGCATATGCGGCTCGCCGAGATGCGCCACGGCTTTGTAGAGTTTGCTGTCTTTCGACCGGCCAGGTTCAACAACTTTGCCGTTCTCACCGCCGGCGAGTATCGCGTCGCGGGTCGAGAGATCCAGGCCAGAAGCCTTGGTTTCGGAAGAATGGCACTTCAGGCAGGTGCTCTCAAAGAGCGGCTGAACGTTTTCACTAAAGAGCTTTTGCCCTTTGATCCACTTCTCGTCTTGGTGATCCCCGCCCGAGGGCGCTGCGCCGTACTGCGCGCCGGCATTGATCCAGGCGGCAATGCGGTCGATCTCTTGCTGCGAAAGGCGGTCCATACCCAGCGGCATGAACGGCTGCGATTGATGGGTGATGGACTTGTACAGCAGGCTTCTCTCGGCATCGCCCGCGACGATGGCTGGCCCGTTGTCGCCACCTCGCATCAGGCCCTCGCGCGAGGTGAGATCGAGTTTCGAAACGCTCGACTCGGCAGTGTGGCAGCTAAAACACTTCTGCTCGAAAACGGGCTGGATGTACCGAGGGAAGTAGTCTGCGCCAACCGGGTTCGGTTGCTGTGCAGTCAGCCTGTCTACCGGAGAAAGCAGCAACGCCGTGACGAGGAGGACGAAACAACTACTCGCGAGCGCCTTGGTGTGTCCGTTTGCCATAAGCTGACCGTGGAAAAAAGCTGATTTACTTCTACCTAGGATACTCCAATCCTCTCTCCAACTCGGGTCTGACGTACAGGTCTGTTCAGCCTGCGGGACGAATCCCCGCCCCGTTCAGGGGGTCGCGGGAGCGTGCTTCTGCCGTTCCTGGTAAACCCTTAGTGCTTCGATGGCCTTCTCTTTCGCCCCCATCCGCCGATAGTAGTTGCCGAGCGAAAAATGGATCTGGCCGTCAGAGTCAGTAGGCGCGTCCTCCAATACCCGGATGGCCTCATTGAGTTGACCACTACGATCGAGGGCAATCCCTAGCTTGCGGCGAATCATTTCGTCGGATGGATTCGCCTCGACAGCGCGGCGCAGCACAGAGACGGCCTTCGGGATGTCGTCGGTTGAAAGGTAAACGTCCCCTAGCATGGCGTTGGCGCGTGGGTGGTCGGCAGAGCGCTGTAGGACTTGTTCCAGAATTGGTGCGGCTTCGGAGAGCCGGCCGATGCGAGCCTTGAACTGTGCGTAAGCAACGAGCGCGTCTACGTCTGAAGCCGACTGGCGAACCGCCTTCAGAAACTCCGCGTCAGCGGCAGCCAAGTCGCCCTGGCGCTCGAGTTCCTGGGCACGAAGGCGGGACACCAAGGGTGAGGCGGGCGCGAGGCGCGCGAGTTTCTTGTAGGCCTTTTCGGCTAGGCGCAGCAGAACCTGCGAGGCGAGATAGCGGCTTCTGGGGCCGTCATCGAGAACGGTCAACAGCGTGGCGGTGGCGGCCGGGACGGCTCCGCTTCTTTCGAGGCACGACGCCATCACGATCGTGCGTTCGACACCCGACGCGGCGTCCTTCCCAAAGGAGCGCGCCGAGACCGCTCGCCGGCACGCCGTCACTGCATCACTCCCCGCCGTAAAATCAGCCGGTTCGTCTTCATCGGAGCTACCCACCGTATACGTCAAGCAGGCCGGCCAGATGCCGGACAGCTTTTCGATCGCCCCAGCGGCAGTGTCTTGATTTCCGAGGCTCATCTCCGCGTTCGCGAACCCTTGCAGCGCCCGGCAGTGGGCGGGCGATTCCGTGAGGATGGCTTCGAAGTCGGCCCTCGCCGCGGAGGGGTCGCCGCGCGCCAAAAGCAGGTAGCCGCGCGCTAGTCGGCCTTCAGTGTTCTTGGGGTCGAGCACCGTAGCTTCTCGCAGGCGGCCTTCGGCGATAGAGAAGTCCTCTTGATCCAGGGCCTGCTGAACACCGGCCAGTAGCGAGTAGTAGCCGGCGTCGGCGGGGCCTTGCTTTCCTTGGTCTGCCAGGCCGTCGACGAGCAACCCGGCTAAGGATGTGTAGGTCTCGCCTAGTTGAAAGTAAAGTTCAGCGTTAACAGGGTCGAGTTTGATCTGGACCAGATACTGGATAGCCGCGCCCGGGTAGTCCTTCAGCCCGTAGTAAGCAGCGGCGAGGAAAGGCCGTGCCTCGTCGCTGTTCGGTTCGAGCGAGAGATACTTTTCGAGCGACTGAACAGCTTCCGCATGGCGATCGAGCTGGTACTGCGAAGCACCTTTGAACAGTAATGCTGAAGTTAGTTTCGGCTGGTCTTGAGCAACGTCGCCCAAGACACGGATCGCTTCCGAGTAGCGCGCTTGTGAGTAGTAGACCAAGCCGAGATTCAACTTCACTTCCGGCCAATCCGGACGCAGTCTAAGAATGCGCTCGTAGAGTGCCGCCGCTTCCGCGAGCCGGTTGGCATGCTCGGCGGCTTGGGCCTGCTCGACAAGCTGAGGGATCGAGTCGGCCGAGTCTCCGGCGTTGTTGCTCGAAGCGTTCTGGCTGGCTCCTGCCGCCTGAGTTTGTGCGAGGTTCGCCTGTGCGGCCGCGAACTCGGGCTTGATTCGAACCGCTTCGCTGAACGACTCCGCGGCGCGGGCGACGTCTCGGGCGAGCAGCCGCGTTGCCCCCAGGTTGTTGTGAGCTTCCGCGAAGTCGGGATCAAGGCGCAGGGCTGCTGCAAAATGTCCCGCCGCTTCGGCGAGCTTGCTTTCGCGGTAGCGGATCTCGCCGAGCGTGTTGTGAATTTCAGCGTCATCAGGCGCTTGAGAGAGCGCGCTCTTCGTGACGTCGAACGCTGCCGAGAACTCATCCCCCAAGAGCAACGCCAGCCCCAGCGCCTTCTGGGCAGGCAAGAAGCGTGGCACCCGCTCGAGCGCGGCTTGCAGAGACCGAATGGCGTCCGGTACCCGTCCCGCCTTCAGATAGGCTTCGCCAAGTTCAGAGTAGAACGCCGGATTCCCGGGCGCGTGCTTGCGGATGGTCGCTTCAAGGCGCGGTATTCCGTTGCGTAAGTCCGCGCTGTCTTTCACCTGAGCCAATGCCAGATACAACTCTCCCTCGGGCGTCGAGTCGAGATCCGCTGGATAATAAGGCACGACCTCGCCACGGTAGGCCGTCTCTTCGCTCTGAGGCTTTTCCTTTAAGGGGGCAAGTAAATCTCGATCTGGCGGACGCCTCTGAATCAAGTGATCGACCATCACCGAATGAATCGCGTCGTCTGTGCGTCGCGACGGCATGTGACAGCTCACGCATTCAGCCGTTTGCGGGTGCTTTCCCGCCGCCATCATGCCGTCCATCGCTTGCGAGTGGCAGTTGCGGCAGGCGTTACTGTAGCGTCGCGCCGCTGCTTCGCCGCGCGGAGCGTGATGGGGGTCATGACAAGTCGTGCAAGTCATTTCGCCTGCGCTTGCGATGAAACACTTCGACTGCCGCAGCCGGTAGACCGACTGGACGACCTCGAACTTGTCCTCTTCGCCGCTTCCGGGAGCGTGATCGAAATGCAGTATGAAATCCGCGAGCGACTTGCCAGGGCGGTACGAGAAGAAGCCACGGTCGGCGCGCACGATCGAGTGCGGAAGCTTACGGCTGGTCGTTTCAAGGTGGCACTGCATGCAGACTTCGAGTTCCCTTTCGGAACTGAGCCGTGTCGGGTTGACGATCGCCCTCCTTATCTGTTCGGGCGACGCGGCGTTCTGAAGCGCCGTGATGTGCGCGCGGCCCGGGCCGTGGCAACGCTGGCAATCAATGCCCTCGGGTATCTGGCCGGGGAACACGGGCGTTCGTCCTGGCAGGTCCGCGCCAACCTCAATTTCGGGATAGGCGTTATGACAGGCCATGCACTCGAAGTCCACGGCGCGGCGGAACCCCTGGTGGACCGGTTGATCATAACCGGGACTCATGGCCCAATAGCCGCCCTTCTCGGCGTACCAAGTCAAGGGCAGTTGTACAAGTTTGCCGCTGGGCGTTCGGTGAAGGTAGCTCCGGGCATGGTTACCGGACCCTACGACGTAGTGAATCTCCTTCTCGACGACATTGATCTCGCCGCCGTTCGGACCAATCTGATGCCGGCGCTGAAAGAACTTTCCGTCACGCTGAAACGCCTTGTAGTGGCGCTTGGAGGCCTGATGAAAGTAGGTGTTGGCCTCGCTGAAGTCGGCACCCGCGTTCTCCGCCGTCACGCGGGCGAAGGAGCGGCCCATACCGGTTTGCTGAAACGTAGCCCAGATCTCCTTGTGACAGCCCGCGCAGACATTCGCGTCGATGTAGCCATCGTCCGCGCCAGCTGCGACAAGCCGCCCCTTGGTTGTCCCGAGTGCACCCGGCGTGGGGCTTTGGGCCCACAATGTGAGCTTGAGGGAAGCCGCTACGAGAGCAACGGCTATGAGGAGGAACGTGTACTGAAGCTGACCCCTTGGGCCTTTACGTTCCCGCACAACCGGTATCCTATCACGCACTTTTGCGTATGCTTCTATGAGGACAGCATCCAAGAAGAGTTGTCATTCGACCGTACGATGAAACTACCCCTTCGCATCTCGATGTCCTTGCTTGTCTTGTGTCTGATCGCGGCGCTACCGGCACAGGAAAAGACGCTGATACGCTTTGCCGACGTAGCTGCCGAGTCCGGCGTCATCCTCGCGAACATCAGCGGTAACAAAGACAACAAAGACTACATTGTCGAGATCAACGGCAACGGTGCCGCCTTTTTCGACTACGACAACGACGGCGATATGGATCTGCTGCTCGTGAACGGCTCGACACTCGCCAACATGGCCAACGGCGGTGACCCTATGGCTGCTCTCTATCGCAACGACGGCAAGGGAAACTTCGCTGATGTTACATCGTCCGCGAAACTCTTGCGCAAGGGGTGGGGCGTCGGCGCATGCGTCGCTGACTTCGATAACGACGGCTACCAAGACGTCTACGTGACCGCCTATGGCGCTGACGTGTTCTACAAGAACAGTGGCGATGGCACGTTCGTTGATATCACAAAGAAGGCCGGCCTCGGCAACGCGCGCTGGGCGACAAACTGCGCCTTTGGCGACTACGACCTCGACGGTGACGTCGATCTTTATGTCGCCAACTACGTCCGCTTCGATCTGAAGACAGTTCCTAAGCGCGGCTCGAACGAACTCTGCAAATACATGGGCCGCGACGTTCTCTGCGGCCCGCGCGGACTCGATGGCGAGCCCGACATCCTCTACCGAAATAACGGTGACGGCACTTTCAGCGACGTCACGAAGAGCAGCGGCGTCGAGCAACCGGCTTTCTATGGATTTGGGGTCGTCTTCAGCGATCTGAACAACGACCGCTTCCCCGAGATCTACGTTGCGAACGACTCGAAGCCAAGCTTTCTGTTCGTCAACCAAAAGGACGGCACGTTTACCGAAGAGGGCCTTTTCTCGGGTGTGGCCTTGAACGCCGCCGGCACCGAGCAGGCCAGCATGGGTGTTGCCGTAGGCGACTACAACAACGACGGCTCACTCGATCTCTTCATTACGAATTTCTCGCAGGACTCGAACGTCCTGTATCAAAATGACGGCTCAGCCTTTTTCACCGACGTCACGTTCCCCTCCGGCCTGGGAGCTTCATCGATGGCGTACCTGGGCTGGGGCACCTCGTTCGTCGATCTCGACAACGACGGCTACCTGGATCTGTTCATCGCAAACGGCCATGTCTATCCCGAGATCGATGACTTCAACATCGAGTCAAAGTATCACGAGCCGCGGCAGGTCTACCGCAACCTCGGCAATGGGCGCTTCGAGGAGTTAACCAAGAAGATCGGCGGGCCGCTCGTCGAGAAGAAATCCAGCCGCGGCGCCGCCTTCGCCGACTATGACAACGACGGCGATATGGACGTCCTCGTCGTGAATATGAATGAGCCGCCGCAGCTTCTGCGCAACGACAGCGAGTCAGGCCATCACTGGATCGGCCTGAAACTGGCCGGCGTCAAAAGTAACCGCAACGGGATCGGAGCGCGTATCACGCTCGCCGGCGACCCCAAGCAAACAGCCGAGGTGCGCAGTGGAGGGAGCTACCTCTCGCACAACGATTTCCGCATCCGTTTCGGACTTGGGAAGGCGGCGAAGGCCGGAGCCGTCGAGATCCGCTGGCCGAGCGGCCTTGTCGAAACGTTCTTGGGCCTTGAAGCCGATCGCTATCACACCCTCGCGGAAGGTAAAGGCGTAGCCAGGAAGTAACCTAGTTGCCGCTGCGCGACCATTCCAGGGCCAGCCGCCGCGCTCGCTCGATCTCCTCTGCCGACAAAGCGCCCCCCAACGCCGTCAGCTGCTCTTGAGCCGCCGCGTGATCCTGCTCAGCCGCAAGCTGAAGATATGCATAAGCGCGGATGTCGTCCCGCGGGACACCTCTGCCTTCCTCATGTAAGGCCGCCAAAGCGAACTGCGCCTCCGCGACTCCCAGCCGTGCCGCCCTCTCGTAGAATCGTGCTGCTTCCGTGGCATCGCGCTCGACGCCTCCGCCATGTTCATACGCCGCGCCAAGATTGTAGAGAGCCTCCGGCTGGTTCTGCTCGACCGCCTTGCGATACCAGGAGATCGCTTGCTCAAAACTTTGTTCGACATCCTCGCCCCGTTCGTATAACACGCCCAGTCCGGCCTGCGCATCGGCCACTCCTCCGGCGGCTGCTTTGCGATACCACTCGATAGCCTGGCTACGGTCTTTCTCGACACCCAAGCCGGCGAAATACATGCGGCCTACGCTGAACTCCGAATCATGGTGACCAAGTTCCGCGCCCTTGCGATACGATTCAAGCGCCTGCGGATACATCCGGCGAGCCTCAGCCGTGCGTCCAAACCAGTAGGCAGCCGCTCCTTCATCCTTTGGCACCCCCTGGCCTCGCTGATAGAGCATCGCCAGCGTTTGCTGTGCCTTCGGGTCGCCCTGGCTCGCCGCTTTCGCATACCAATCGGCGGCCGTTTCCGGACTTCGCTCCACGCCTCGGCCCTGGAAATACGTCAGTCCTAGATTGAACTGTGCTTCGGCCAATCCTTGTTCGGCGGCCTCGCGATAGAGAGCCACGGCCCGTCGTTCGTCACGCTCTACACCCTGACCCTGGGCATACATCGTCCCCAGCCGATAGAGGGCGTTGGGATTGCCTTGCTCGGCCGGCTGCTTAAGCCAACGGGCAGCCTGCGTGTAATCTTGCGGGACACCGCGTCCGTCACCATAAAGCAGCCCCAAATGGAACTGGGCGCGGATAACATTTTGTTCCGCCGCGGTTCGGTACCACTGGGCGGCCTCGGTGTCGCTTTGGGTGACACCGAGGCCGTCCTGGTAAGCCAGGCCCAGCAGGAACTGCGCGTCCCCGTGCCCTTGCTCAGCCGCGCGCTTGTACCATTGGGCGGCGTCCGTATCACTCTGGGGCACTCCGTTGCCACGGCGGTATAGCTCGGCCAAGCTGAACTGGGCCGGCGGGTATCCCTTTTCAGCGGCCTTGCGGTAGTGAACAGACGCCGCCTGATAGTTCCGCGGGACGCCGAGGCCACGCTCGTGCAGCGTCCCAAGCCGGTAGATCGCCGGGATGGTCTCTTGTTTGCCCGCCGCTTCATACAAGCGCGCCGCCTCGGAGTAGTCGCGCTCGACACCGTTTCCTGCCTCAAGAAGCAATGCAAGCTGATATTGCGCGTAGGCTCGGCCCTGATTGGCGGCCTTTCCGTACCAAACGGCGGCGGACTGAATATCCCGCTTGACTCCCTGCCCTTTTTCAAGAAGCTGCCCGAGACTGAACTGTGCCAGGGCGTACCCCTGCTCGGCCGATTTGCGATACCACTTGGCGGCGGCGCTATAGTCCCGAGGCAATCCGCGGCCCTCCTCGGAGAGCTTGCCCATACTGAACTGAGCAACGGGTTCCCCGGCCTCGGCAAGGGGACGAAATTCGCTGACCGCCGTCCGGTCGTCGCCGCGGTTGTAGGCATCCAGGCCGGCCTTCAGGTCGGCGGCCGAGAGTGAGCCGCTAGATAGCAGCAAGGTGAACGGGAGGAGCCAGAGACGAGAAAATCTCATGGGGTGAATATGACGCTTTCGCATCATAGCTCAGGTGTCCTTGAAGGTCCGCGGCTGTACAGCGGAGCACGGCCAAGAGGTTGCTCCATCCCTCTCACACCAGCGTCCGGAAGGGCGCTCCAAACGAAGAAACCCGCCGGGGAGCGCCGGCGGGTTTCGAGAAAACCTCGGAGCGAATTGCGCCGAGGGTCAGTAGATAAATTTCAGCCCGAACTGCATCTGCCGCGCGTCGCCCGACGACAGAATCTGGGCCGTGGAGTTCTGAGAAAGGTTCGTATTGGGATTGTTCAAGTTGACCTGGTTCAAAGCGTTGAACATCTCCCACCGGAACTGCAGATACTTTCCTTCCGTCACGTAGAAGTTCTTCATCAGGCCGAAATCCAAGATGTGCGATCCCGGACCGTCCAAGATGCCTCGCGCCGAGTTGCCGAAGGTAAAGGCCGCCGGCCTGATAAACGCGCCTGGGTTGAACCACTGACTAGCCGACGGACTGGACGACTGCGGATCACCGGTGATGTCAGCACGCGTGCCCCGACCGTTCCCCAAAGTCGCCCCAGGAACGTTGATGCTGAGCGGTGCGCCAGAGGCGAAACGATAAATCCCCGCTATCTGCCAGTCTCCCAGGATCGCGTTGACCGCGGGATGAGCATCAGCCATGAGCGCACGCCCGCGCCCGAGAGGAAGCTCGTACACGGTGTTGAAGGCCAAGATATGGGTTCTATCCTGAGCGTTGCGTCCGCGATTGTAGCTGTCCGGTGCATGAGGCTCGAAATCAAGCTGATCCAAGTACTTGCCCCAGGCATAAGCGGTTGTGAAGAGCCAGCCGTCGGTAAAGCGCCGTTCCCATTTCAGGTGAGCGGAGTTGTACCAAGTGTGGCCCACGTTGGTGACTAGGCCAACATTCCCGAAGATTGGGAAGGGTCGAGCCGCGGCCAAATTCGGGTGCTTGCCGGGTACTGGTACGTTGAACTGTTTCGTCCCTCCCGTATGGGCGTCAGCCGTATAGTTGCCCACATAGGATAGCGTCAACGCGGATTGAGCCGGCATGGCCATCTGAATGGAGACATTCCATTCATGCGTCTTCTGGGCAACGATATCCCACGCGGGTGCGGCTACGCTGGGGGACAGGAATGAATTGGGATCTTCGGGAAACGCCGTCTCCCATCTCTGGTTTTCAGCTCTCGCGAAACTGGCGCTTTCGAAGTTCCAGTAAGGCGGCCCGACCACGGCCGAAGCGGTGCGGTTACCGACAAACTGCATCGGGAAAATACCGTAACCGCCCCGAACGACGACGTTGTTCCCGCTGAAGGGTCTCCAAGCAACCCCAAGGCGGGGCGAGAAAACCCCGTTTGCTTCGAAGAGGCCGTGTGGGATCCCAGCTTCCGTGGCTGAAACCCAAACATCCTTGGTAAACTCCGCAAGAGCCATTGCAACGGGTTGGGACGTCAGGTCGATCCGACCGTCGGGTGTTTCGCCCGCGACAGCCTTACCGATACGCGGATCGAAGGTTGCATGGTTCCCTCGAATGGCCGCCTTCTCATGCCAGAAGTCGTGCCGCACACCAAAATTGACGGTTACCTTGTTGCTTACCTTCCAGGAATCGTTGAAATAAAACCCGGTGTAAGGTGAGTCGGACATGCCAAACGTTTGGAGGGGGAAGTTGCGGCGAGCGGTTTGCACTAAACCGAGAAAATAGTCGGCAAATCCATCTCCCGTGTATTGCCCGTTGAAGGTGAAGTTGCCCCGCGCGCAGCACGATCCGTGGTTGCCGTAGGTGCTGCGGGTATTATATTCCCCCCCGAGCGTGAGCGTGTGGCGCCCACGGACGAGGTTGAGATTGACTTTTGCGTTATAGGCCTCGAACCACAGCCTTCCACTGCCGCCCCAAGGCGATTGATAAGCGGTATAGCCCGCAACGCCAACGGTCGGCAGTCCGACGTGCGCTTCGCGGCCCGCCGTTTGGAATCCCCGGATGCCGGCTTGTTCGGTGAGGTTTCCGATGTTCGCGCCGACGACGGAAGAATCGAAGTCATTCAACGACCGAGTGTAGCCCCAATTCATGTTCAGCAAGCTGGTCGGGTTCAACGTCCAAGCGTAATTCAGCCCAAAGTTGTTCTGCCGCGTCTTGTCGCTTTTCTGAATGTCAGGGCGAACGTCCGGGTTGATGAACGTGTTGTCGGTGATGATCCAGCGGCCGTAGAGCCGATGGTTGTCGGCCAACTGATGGTCAATACGGGAGACAAACTCCCAGCTATCGTCCGGACGCGGCGCGACTGCCCGGAAACGGTTACCGGGTGAATTGGGGAGAAGGAACTGGTCGAAAAAGAAAGACGAACCTCCGGACACCTCCGATAACGGGATCTGATTGTTCGGATACGGATCGCCAGTGAACGGGTTCGTAATCGATGAGACGCTCGAAAAATCGCCCTGCAGCATTTCAGGGGAGATCGTCGGGCTGTTGTAGATGCGCTCCTGACGGATTCTTGTCGCTTCAGGAGAGAAAAAGAAGAATGTTCTGTTGCGAACGATCGGCCCACCAACCGTACCGCCGTACTGGTTTCGGGTCAGCTTCGGGATTGTTGTACCGGGAGAAAAGGCATTCCGGGCGTCAAGATTGTCATTGCGCAAAAACTCCCAGAGCGCACCGTGAAACTCGTTCGTCCCCGCCTTGGTCGCCATGATCATCTGGATCGGTTGGCGCCCGTTCTCGGCGCTGAAACTGCTGGTTTCGACCCTAAACTCAGCGATCGTGTCCACATTGGGAATGGTGATGCCCCGTTCGTTCATGCCGGCGTTCGCGTTCAAACCGTCGATCTGGAACTCCGTGTTCTCGACGGGCACGCCCGCTCCCGAGACCTCGTTGCCCCGCTCGGCGCTGGTCATCTTTCGGACAAAGCGCATGCCCGGCACCAGATTCACAAGTGCCGCTGGATTGCGGCCGTTGATCGGTAGGTCGACGATTTGCCGAGCCTCGACAGTGCCTTGAACAGTAGCCCCTTCCGTCTGGATCAGTTCGACGCCGCTGCTCTCGACCGTGATCTGCTCGGCCACATCACCCACTTCCAGCGCCGGGCTGAGACGCAATCGTTGACCCACTGTCAATTCCGTCCGTTCCAGGTTCCACGTCTTGAAACCATCCAGCAAAACCTGTACCGAGTAGAAGCCGCGGTTGAGCGCGAACACCTGAAAGATGCCCGCTTCGTTGCTCTGCGTCTCAATCCGCTGACCAGTATCAACGTTGGTGATGACTGCACTCGCGCCGGGCACAACCGCGCCCGTCGAGTCGGTCACCACTCCTAAGATCGAACCCTGCGTCCCAAGCTGTGCCAGCAGGACTGAGTTCGTGAACAATACAAAGACCACCAATGCGAGAACCGCTACGGTTTTTCTCATCCCAAAGACTCCTTGACCTGTTTCGAAACCGCCGACCGATGCCTATAGACAGGCACCTACCCCTGACCTGAATTACCTAGACTTCGAAAGAACGTGTCGCTCTTTCGATTCCGATGGCTACTATTATCGCCGCTGTGCGGAGAAAATCAACATCATGGACATCACGATTCGTCCAATCGGCTGGACGGACCTTCCTGGTCCTTCGTCCGGACGCGAAAAGCTGACTCCGCTGTGGGTTTGCTCACACGCCGCATTCAGGCCCTCGGAAGAAGCTGTTCAGACTCGCGCCGATTCCTCACGGGCTCGGCGCTGGACCTCGGACAACGTCTCCGCCATCGTGAGTCCGGCGGGCAGATCCCGAGGTTTCTTTCCGGTGCCGTCGAATACGTCCGTCGAGTTCCACTTGGAATAGAGCCGGGGCGGCAGCAGGGGATCCGTCTTCGCGGAAAGACGCTCCGGGATGTCGGTCCATTCCGACGTCCGAGGACCGTTGGCACGCGAATAGTAGATGTGCAAACTGCGCCGCTGGCGGCCCTTCGGTTTCAGCTTCCCGCAATGCAAACAGCGCGCATGGAAAAGGACCGCGGTACCGGCCGGACCCAGGATGTCCACCTCTTCGCCCGCTTTGTGTTCGTTGGGGCGCAAGTGAAGCAAACCGTCGTGGCTGCCGGGAATGACGCTGAAACAGTGGTCGTCTTCCCCAACATCGGTCAACAGGTAGATCAGCGATACGGCGTCGATCTCCGCGCGCCGGGAGTAGTCGCGCGTGATGTCGCGATGCCAGCCCTTCGCCTCGCTCAGGTTCTCGGTCGGATCTCGAATCAAGATCGAGAACTCTTCAAAAGAAACATCTTCGCCAAACCAGTGTTCGACCAGATCGAGGATAGGACGTTGCTCGATCGCGAAATCGAAGGCATCCGTCCACGGTAGGACGTTGGGCGCCTGCCGGAAGGAATCGCTCAGGCGCCACCAGTCCTCCGGCCGGCTCGTCAACGAATCGTCGACCGCCTTGTTCAATCCGGCTACCTGCTCGGTCGAAAGGAAGCCGGGAAGCACCAGGAAGCCCCGTTCAGAGAATTGCGCCGACGCCTCGTTGGTCATTACACTCACATTGTCCGAAAAGCCGAAGAGCCCTTCTTGGCCGTCCAGGATACAGGACAAAACGATCAAAGCAAGTTGCCCGAATCAGACGGTGATGGGATGCTCTTGAGAAGGCTTCGGCGCGGCTTCGCCCCACCGAAGAGATCTGCCGAGCCGTTGAGGCTGACAAGAGATTCATATGCCAACAGTTGTCCACGATCCGTCGCAAATCAACTTTGAGAAAGCGGGTAAGAACCACTACCATGTTGCCTTCCACCTGGATGGGACATGGGGCTACACCCTGCTTCCCCTGACCGTCATCAATGGAACCCGACCGGATGAGGCCGCGAAGCCGCCCCCCGGCGTCGTCGCCTTCGGGGGCACGCACGGCAACGAGTTCGAAGGCCAGGTCTCGGTGAAGCGCCTGTGCCGCGACCTCGATCCCGCGGCGCTCACCGGCCGCGTCATTCTGATTCCTCAACTGAGCCCGAGCGCTTGCACCGCGAACCGCCGCGAATCGCCCCTCGACGGCGTCAACATGAACCGCGCCTTCCCTGGGAAAGCCCGTGGGACGATTTCGTACCGCATTGCCGACTTCGTCAAGCGATTCGTCTTTCCTTACGTCCATGTTGTGTTGGACATCCACTCCGGCGGCATGGAAGGCTGTTTCCCGGTTTGCACCTCGTTTCATCCCATCCCCGACCCGGTCCAGCGGCAGGAGATCGAGCTCGTCGCTCGCTTGTTCGATCCGCCCTTCATCATGCTCTACTCCAGCGCCATGGCATCCGGCCTTCTGACCGATGAAGCCGAGGCCGAAGGCAAGGTCACCATCGGCGGCGAGTTCGGCTACGGCGAGTCCGTTGATATCGACGGCACACGCCATGCCTACGAGGGAATCAAGAACGTCCTGCGGCACTACGGGCATCTCAAGGGTGAGCCGGCGCTGGTGCGGCCGCCCGGCAGCAAGGGCTCGCGCCTTGTCGACGCTTCGAGAATCGATGACTACGTGCCCGCTCCGCGCGATGGCGTCTGGGAACCCGTTGTTCATCTCGGCGGACGCGTCGAGTCGGGCGCCCTCGTCGGCCGCTTGCACGATTTCTCGGACCACTCTTCCGCGCCTCTTGAAATCCGTTCAGCGAAATCAGGCTGGGTCATCATGCGCCACTTTCGGGCCATGGTCAAGAAGGGCGTTACTCTCTACGTCGTAGCTGACGAGGCCCAAGCCTAGAACCCCGCCATGAAGATCACCAACGTCGAACTGATGATTCTGAAGTCGCCCGGCCTCTACAATGCCCCGGACAATTCGGAGGAGCCGCGCGGACCGACATTCATGGGCCTCGTCAAGGTGTCGACCGATGCCGGCATCGACGGCTATTCCGATATCGAAACCGCTCCCTCAGTCGCGAAAGCGGCCATTGACGCGCCACGCTGGGACGAAGGTGGTCTTGAGGCCTTCGACGGCTTAGCTTCACTGATCATCGGTCAGAATCCTCTGGAAACCGAACGCCTGTGGTACAAGATGTACCGCGGCAGCATTTACTACGGACGGCGCGGCGCGACGATCCAGGCGATTTCAGCCATCGACATCGCGCTGTGGGACATCGCCGGAAAATTCTACAAACAGCCGATTCATATCCTTCTGGGCGCTGCTTGGCGCGACAAGGTCCGCGCCTACGCGAGCACGCTTTTTCGTGCCACGCCGGAGGCGATGCGTGAGGCGGCCCGCGGCTACCTCGATCAAGGGTTTACCGCCATCAAGTTTGGTTGGGGCGTGTTCGGACAGGACCCTGATCAGGATGTGCGCTTGGTCGAAGCTGTGCGAGAAGAGATCGGGGACAAGAACGATCTGATGGTGGATACCGGCTGGTTCCTCGAACGCACGCCCAAGCAGGCCATCTCAGTCGTTCGTTCCATCGAGCAGTTCCGGCCCTACTTCGTCGAGGAGATACTCCATCCCGAGGACTATGACGGCTACGGACGGCTCGCCGAGAGTGTCGAAACCCCGATCGCATGCGGCGAGCAGGAAGCGACTGAATGGGGCTTCCGGCAGCTCATCGATCGCGCGAAGATCGACATTCTGCAACCCGACCTGACACGCTGCGGGGGATTCACGACGGCGCGCAAGATTGTGCACATGGCCGAACTGGCGAATCGGCTCGTCATCCCGCATTCGTGGTGCTCTGATTTGCTCACCGCCGCGTCACTCCATTTGAATGCTTTCCAGCGCCGCGCAGTATTCGTCGAATTCAACACCTCGCAAGGTCCGCTCAGCCGCGGCCTCGCCAGAGATCCGCTCAAGATCGAAGACGGCTATGTGCGGGTTCCTCAGGGCCCGGGACTTGGGGTCGAAGTCAACGAGCAAACAATCGAACAATATCGGGTGATCTAAAGCACCGGGGTGAGTACGGCCCGGCGATGCACCCGGCAGTGGAAGGATAGTTCAGATGGCAGATGTTGCGTCCCGAGTACTGGTACAGCCCGCTACGGTCGAGGAGGTAGAGCACTTCGCCAAGTTGGAGCGAGATCTCTACACGGCGGTGATCTCCGACGCCCTCGATTCCATGGGGATCAGAGAACAAGCGATGGACGGCCGGCTGCGTCCGCTTGACCCCTCGTTCCGGTGCCTCGGCCGTGCCCGTACGATCGCCTGCTCCGATGTCTACCACGAGTCCAGTGACCCCTACCAGCCTGTGGCAGAATACCCTGTTTTCAGGCGGCGAGAAGCAGCGGGGTGGCCAGCGGCGCGC
>JAQBUE010000153.1 GCA_027624045.1 Acidobacteriota bacterium | reverse complement strand
TGCATTCACCCGCAATGTCGCCTGCCCCGACCGCTGCGTCTTCAGGATCATCTTGCATTGGACAACTCTGGGTACGGCGATCAGTACCGGCGAGTTGGTATCGTAAAACTTTGCCAGGCACTGGGAACTAGATGATTATCGGGCTCACGGGAACGAACGGCTCAGGCAAGACGGTTACGGCCGACCACCTCAAGGCGAAAGGCTTTCTCTTTCATTCGCTTTCGGACGAGATCCGCCTGGAGTTAGAGCGCCAAGGGATTGCGATGAATCGCGAGAATCTGATCGAGACGGGAAACCGGCTTCGGACTGAATACGGCTCGTCGGTGCTAGCCGAACGCGTCAAGGCGAAGCTGCGCCCGGACCAGAACTACGTGATCGACTCGATTCGCAACCCAGCGGAAGTGGAGGCGCTGCGTGCTACGGGCAACTTCCAATTGCTTCATTTGGACGCCCCCGTCGAGGTGCGCTACGATCGCGTCGTCGAGCGGGGCGGGGAGCGCAAGCCCAGTTCCCGTGAAGAGTTCGTCGAGCAAGAACAACGCGAGCTTGAAAGCGATGACCCCACCCGGCAGCAGCTGCGGGCTTGTTATAAGCTGGCCGACGAGGCGGTTGTCAACGATACGACAATTGCCGCTCTCAAAGCGCGCGTGGACAAGATCGTATCGCGCTGGCTGATGGAGGCCAAGCGCCCCGGTTGGGACGAATATTTCATGCGGATCGCCCGGATTGCAGCTCTTCGGAGCAACTGCATGAAGCGCAAAGTGGCGGCGGTGATCGTTCGAGATCGCCGCATCATCTCCACGGGCTACAACGGCACTCCGCGGGGCGTAAAGAACTGCAACGAGGGTGGTTGCCCGCGCTGCAACATGCTGGCCGACAGTGGCACGAATCTAGGCGAGTGCCTGTGCTCGCACGCCGAGGAGAACGCCATCGTTCAATCGGCCTACCACGGCATCAGCGTGAAAGCTGCCACGATCTATTCCACATACTCGCCGTGTTTGATCTGCACCAAAATGATTATCAATTCTGGAATCCGCGAGGTGGTTTTCAGCCAGGAGTACCCCTTGGGGGACGTGGCGATGGGTCTACTGCAAGAAGCGGGAATCGAGTTGCGGCGGCTCCAGCTTGATTAGTGCGGGGACGCGATCAGACGTCCATCCTTGTTTCGGTACGATGACAGGAACGCCTCCATGCGAAAGTCTTTTTCGGTAGTTCTGTTCGTAGGGCTCGCTCTGTGGGTCGGCTGCGCGCGGGAATCGAGTGAGACATACGAGCCGCCGGACCCGAAGAAGATCGAATTACAGCAGCTACGGAATCTCGGCAAGGCATTCTACGAGAATCCGGCTACGCAGAACCGCGCCCCCGAGGTCCTCAGTAAGGCGCTTGATCTTAACCCTGGATCGGCCCAAGAGCATCTGAATCTGGGCCTCGCTCTGTTGCGGGCAGGGCAGATGCCGGAAGGGATCGCGCAAGTCGAGAAAGCGCAGGAGATCGACCCAGCGCTTCCGCACACCTACTTCAACCTCGGGATCGAGTTCAAAAAACAGGGCGAGACCGACCGAGCGCTGGCGCAGTTGGAGCGCATGGCCGAGCGGGTTCCCGATCACGCCAAGACCCACTATCAGTTGGGGTCGCTCTATAAGCAGAAAGGCGATACCGAGCGAGCCATCGCGGAACTGGAGAAAGCGGTGGAGTTGGACCCGAGCCTCGCGGCGCCGCACTTTCAACTTTTCGGGTTGATGCGCAGATCTGACCCAGACCGTGCCCTAAAAGAGATTGAAGTCTTCAAGAGCCTCAAGGCGGCACAGGAGGGCGCGGCCGTAGGTGAGGACGTGGATTGGAGTGTCTATTCCGAGTTATACGATCCCGTCCAGCAGGCCACTCATCCTCTGCCGGGCGGTGACGTGAAATTCGAGAGCGAGCCCATCGGCGTGGAACTGGCAGGGTCTGCCACCGGAATTGAAATTCTCGATTCCAACGCAGACGGCAACGCCGACCTTCTGGTGTGGTCGAAGGATTCAGCGTCGCTGCTAACGAAGGATGGCGCTAGCTGGAAGTCCAGCGCCTTAGTCGTGCCGCCGGGCCTGAGTGGACTCCGAACCTTCGTGGTGGGTGACGTGAACAACGACGGCTTTCCCGATATCGCCGCGGTTCACGGTGGTGGCGTTCAGCTACTGACAAACCAGACCGGGACATTCGATACGGGTAAGGAACTACTCAAGGGCGATTACCGCGATGCCCTGTGGGTCGACTTCGACCACGACTATGACCTCGATCTGGTAGCGGTCGGTACGAATCAGTCGCTGCTGCGCAATAACGGGGATGGAACCTTCGCTGATGTCTCCGGCAGCTTCCCGTTCAGGACCGGTAAAGTGGCGCAGGCGGTGGCGTTTCTTGAGATGGAAGAGGACAACGGCAACGACATCCTGGTTGCCTATGCCGACGAGCTGGTTGTGTTTGAGGACCGTAAGTTGGGGCGGTTTGATCCCCGCACCGTCGCGGGACTGTCGCCGGGTTCCGGGGTTGCATCCCTTGAGATCGCCGATTTGGACAACGATGGATTCTTAGACGCGATTCTCAACTCGAGCGGTGCACCCGATCCGCACTCGCAGGTTCTCGAGAACAATGCCGGCGTGTTCGAGCGGGGCATGAGATTGCCGCGGGCGCTTGCCTGGGCTGATACCCAGAATCGCGGATGGCTCGATGGCCTTACGGCCGAAGGCGTGATGCTGAACGAGGGGGGATTCCAGTTCGGCACCGCCAAGGGCCTTTCTGGTAACGGTCCTTCCGGAAACTTTGCCGCGGCTGTGGCGGCGGACTTTGATGGGGATGCGCGAACGGATTTCGCTACGGTTTCTTCGGATGGCTCGATCGCCATTCAGTGGAACCGCGCTGAGAATCGGAACCAGGGTGTCACGATCAGCCTTGAGGGCGTCAAGAATCAGAAGCTGGCCGAGGGTGCGCGCGTAGAGGTCAAAGCCGGGCTGAATTACGGGAAGCAGGTATATAAGGGCGTCCCGCTCATGTTTGGCGTCGGGGCGAGCCAGACGATCGATACGGTGCGAATCACTTGGCCGAACGGCCTGATTCAGAACGAGTCGGAGCAGCCGGCCGGGCAGAAGCTGTCCTACATCGAGAAACCGAGGCTGTCAGGCTCGTGTCCGATGATCTTCACGTGGAACGGCAAGGAATTCGAGTTCATCAGTGACGTGTTGGGCGTGGCGCCGCTTGGCGCAGGGCTGGGTGATGGGCAGTTCTTTCCGACGGACCACGACGAATACGTGTGGGTCCCCGCGGAATCGCTGAAGCCGCGCAACGGGTTTTATGAAGTCAGGGTGACCGAGGAACTGCGCGAGGTCTCGTATCTCGATCAGATTGAACTGCTGGTTGTTGACCACCCCGAAAAGGTCGAGATCTTCACGAATGAGAAGTTTATCTCCCCTCCCTTTCCGGAGTTTCGGCTTTTCGGTGTGGAGGAGCGGATCTATCCGTCCTCCGCGACAAGCTCGACAGGACGCGACGTGCTTCGGCAACTAACACGCCGCGACCGTGTATACGCGGAAGGCTTCGAGTGGGATTTCGCCGGTCGCGCCGAGACCCATACCTTGACGCTCGATCTAAGCGGCCTGCGCGGACGGGATGACGCGGTCCTCTTTCTGCATGGCTGGGTGGATTGGGCGGACGGCAGTACGTTCGTCGGCACGGCCCAGAGCAAACGCAACGTGTTGCTGCCCCCACGGCTCGAAGTGCGCGGACGGGACGGCGAGTGGGTAACTGCCCTGGAAGATATGGGCATTCCGGCGGGAAAGCCCAAAACGATCGCGGTCGATCTGAAGGGCGTTTTCCGGTCTGACTCGCGCGAGGTTCGCATCGTAACGAACCTTTGCGTGTACTGGGACGAGATCTTCGCGGCCGGCAATACCGCTGACCCGGAAGCTCGGCTAACCCGGCTGCGTGCGGCGGACGCGACTCTCGATTTTCGTGGCTTTTCGCGGGTCGAGATACACCCGGAACGCCGTCAGCCTGAGCACTTCGTTTACTCAGAGGTGCAATCGTCCTCAATGTGGAATCCCACGCCGGGCGAGTACACCAATTACGGTGACGTTAACGAATTGCTCGCTGACATCGACGACCGCTTCGTCGTCATGGGCTCGGGGGATGAAGTGAAGTTGAGGTTTCCCGCGGCCGGGCTTCCCGAACTACCGGCCGGCTGGAGGCGTGATTATCTGCTCTTTTTCGACGGTTGGGCGAAGGACGGTGATTCCAATACCGCGTTCAGTTCCAGCGTTGAGCCGCTGCCTTTCCACGGCATGAGCGGCTACCCCTACGGTCCTGACGAGCGATATCCCGATGACGCACTCCATCGCGACTATCTGCGCGATTTCAACCGTCGCCCGGCGTTGCGTCTCATTCAGCCGCTGGCCCGACGATGAGTCTTTCTCGATCCTTCGCTCTTTGTTTGCTGTTCCTGCTCGTCAGTGCAGGCTGGATCTGGGCATTTCCGGAGGCGAGTGTCTTATTCATCGGAGTGGTGCTCGCTCACGTCGTCCTGGGCGCAGCCATGATCGTTGCGGCGATCCGGTTTCGGAAATCGGAGCCGATGACGACTCTGAGGAGCGATGCGAAGCTCGCTCTCTTGGCCCTGGCTGTATGCGCCTTTTTCGGGATTCTTCTCGGTTATGTCGGAGCGACGCGGCCGAACCTGTGGATTGTTCAGGCGCACGGCGCCGCGGGCTTCCTCGGAGCCGGGTTGATCGGTTGGTGGGCCTTTCGGCACGCGCGGGCATTCGTGCCGTGGGTCGCTGGCGCCGGCGTTCTCGCTCTCTGTCTGCCGCTTTACGTGACATTACAGGCGCGTTGGTTTCCGACGCCGCAGGATCGCGTACTGAACCCGCTCGAAGCGCCTGAGTCGATGGACTATGAGGGCGCCGGCGTCGGCAGCCCGTTCTTCCCTTCGGCATCGAGGACGAACACGGGTGAGTACGTCCCTTCGGACTACTTTCTCGATTCCAAGCTGTGCGGTGAGTGTCACAAGGACATCTACCAGCAGTGGGACGAGTCGATGCATCACTTCTCGTCGTTCAATAATCAGTTTTACCGCAAGTCCATCGAGTATATGCAGGAAACCGCCGGCGTGGAGGCGTCGAAATGGTGTGCTGGTTGTCACGACCATGCCATGTTCTTCAGCGGCGGGTTCGAGGACCCGGTCAAGGGCCGGATCGACACGCCGGAGGCGCAAGCCGGGTTGGGATGCGTTTCGTGTCACTCGATCTCCAGCGTCGACGACACCATGGGGAACGGCGGATTCACGATTGAATACCCCGCCCTGCACAAGTTGATGGCAAGTAAGAACCCCGTGATTCGGGCCATCGACAGCTACGTGATCAATACGGCGCCGGCGGCGCACCGCCGAACCTTCTTGAAGCCGTTCATGCGGGAAGACCGGGCGGAGTTCTGCTCGACGTGCCACAAAGTTCACCTCGACGTGCCGGTCAATAACTACCGTTGGCTCAGGGGATTCAACGAGTACGATTCCTGGCAGGCAAGCGGGGTTTCGGGCGATGGGGCGCGGTCGTTCTACTATCCGCCCAAATCAGCCGATTGCGCGGATTGTCATATGCCGCTCGTCGAGTCGCAGGACCCGGGGAATATCGACGGTCTGGTTCACTCGCACCGCTTTCCCGCTGCGAACACGGCGGTGCCCTACGTCAACGGTCACCAGGAGCAATTGAGGGCGACACAGGAGTTCCTTCGTGATTCGGTAACCGTTGACATCTTCGCCGCCTCGCCCGCGGACGACATGGGAGCGCTCGAGATGCGGCGTTCCAACTCAGAGGAGCCCGCGCTTGCGACCAGCTTCGCGGTCGGGGAGGAGAGCGCCTCGATGGGGGCGGCTCCTGTGATACGAGAGATGGGAGACATCGCCGCGCCGCTCGACCGGACGCCGATCAGCATCCCGCCGGGAGACGTGGTTCGCGTGGATGTGGTGGTGCGCACCAGGAAAGTGGGACACTTCTTCCCGGGTGGCACGGTTGATGCCTTCGATGTTTGGCTTGAGTTATCGGCGGCGGACGCCGCGGGTAAACCGTTTTTCTGGAGTGGCTGGATCGAGGACGGCGGTCGGGGCTCTGTGGAGAAGGGGGCCCATTTCTATCGCGCTATGCTTCTCGATGAGCACGGCAACCTGATCGACAAGCGCAACGCATTTCATGCGCGCAGCGTGCTGTATGTCAGGCAGATTCCTCCCGGCGCGGCGGATGTGGCTCATTTTCGAATGCGGATACCGGAGGGTATTCAAGGGCCGATTCAACTCCATGCGAAGCTGAACTATCGCAAGTTCGCGCTGTCTTACACCGCTTTTTCCTATGCCGGCGAGCCGGAAGCGGGCGGCGAAGGGAAGTTTGGTAAGAACTTCGACGATCGCGCTTTTACGTTCGATCCCGAGGATATTCCGAGCAACGTTTCCGGCGGAATTCGCGACCGCATTCCTGATCTTCCGGTGACCGTGATAGCCGAGGATCGGCAAACACTCGATATCGGCGGCGGCTCAACACAGTGGCGTCCCAAGGTGCTGCCCGACGATTACGAACGTTGGAACGACTACGGTATCGGCTTGCTGCTGCAGGGTGATCTAAGAGGGGCCGAGTACGCGTTTCAGCGCGTAACAGAGGCGCGCCCGGAGTTCGCCGACGGCTGGCTGAATATCGCGCGGGGGCTGATCAGTGAGGGACGCACCGACGATGCCGGTCCCTACCTGGACCGGGCACTGGTGATCGACGATAGCCTGGGGCGAATTCATTTCTTCCGTGCCGCTGCCGCGCGCGCCGCCGGAGATTATGACGGGGCCATCGCGTCACTCGAAAGAGTGCTTGCCGACTATCCCCGAGACCGCGTTGTCTTGAACCAGTATGCGGTCGTGCTTCGGCTGCAGCGCCGCTACAGGGAAGCGCTTGCCGTGCTCGACCGGGTGGCCGGCATCGACCCGGAGGACTTGCAAATGTCGTACACGCGGATGCTGTGCTATCGAGGTCTTGGCGACGAAGACGCGGCCGCGCGCGCCGAGGCCCGTTTTCTCAGATTCAAGGCTGACGAATCGTCTCAGACCATCACGGCGTCGCGCCGCAGGCTGAGCGCCGAAGACAACAATGAACGCCAATCCATCCATGAACATGTTTCCGTTCCTGGCGGATGGGGCGGCCCGGCCGCAGGGCAGCGGGGAGACGATGATTAATTACGCCTCCTGTTTTTGGTCCTAGCACTCATATATTCGTGGCGATCCCAGCTCGTAGGGTGGCCTCAGGGGCACGACTGACGGGCTTCGAGTGTTGCGCGTGAGGCTACGTTTGCAGTTCAGGGGCCGCCTCAGGCGAAGCTGTAGTGGAAATACTGATAAAAGAATCAGTGATTCCATGGAAATGATCTAATGCTTGACATAATACGAATCTCATGGTAAAACCTAGGGTGTTTGTTCTTCGGCTGAAGTGGGGCGAAGAACGTTGAGTGACGGAAAAAGCCGTTAACCCCCGCGCAGTTTCGTAGCCAGAAACCGCGGGCCGGTGGATGCAAGGTCCACCGGATAAATGTGAGCCGTTGTCGAGCGCGGTGAGTCCAAACCGCCAACCAGCAAATGGGACTTGGGGGCGTGAGCCTGTCGGCGACAGCACGGTCAGCACGGTCAGCACCGCTGCCCTTTTGTGCTAACCGCGGAACAGATTCGGATCAAGGAGCCGTTGCTAATGATGATCGATGCGCAGCGGCGCTGGTTCGCCGTCCGGGTGAAGCCACGGCACGAACATAGCGTTGCCGAGGCACTGAGGGGACGAGGCCTGGAGGAATTCCTTCCGCTTTATACGCGGAAAGCGCAGTGGTCCGACCGCCTCAAACTCGTGCAGTCCCCGCTCTTCCCACAATATACTTTCTGCCGCCTTGGGGAAGCAGAGCATTCGCTCGTTCGGCTGGTGCCGGGAGTGAGGTCGATTGTCGGCTTCAACCATCACCCGATGCCCGTTGAAGACGCGGAGATAGATGCTGTCCGCACGCTGGTTGACTCCCACCTCGTTCTTGTTCCTCTGGGGCCACTGGGTGTCGGTCAGCGGGTTCAAGTCGTAAAAGGGCCGCTGTTCGGTTGTGAGGGCGTGCTCGAGGGATTCAAGAGCAGACAGCGACTTGTTGTGACCGTTTCGCTACTCGGGCGCTCGGTAGGGGTCGAGATCGACCCGAGTTGGGTCGTTGTCATCGAACCTTCCTGGCCGGCCGGCCGCGAACGTGCCGGATTGCTGGGAGCCGGCACGCCCCATCGGCTGCGGCGGGGGAGAGGAAACGAGCATCGCACACGGTCACGACCGTGACACCTGGAAGGAATTATCCATGCCTTTACCTGTACCTTTACCTGTCGCAGTGCGGCACCCAGCCTTTGAGGTGTCCGGCACCGCGCACAACCCAGTGGCTGATTCGGATGACATGCTGGGAATCTTTCACAAATCGTGGCGAATGCTGTTGTTGATCATGCTTGCCGGGGCTCTTGCCGGCCTGTTCTGGAGTTCGCTTCAGGCTCCGCTCTATCGCGCCGAGGCTTACCTTGAAGTTCTCGACCGCGACGAGTCGTTTCTGGGCGTGAGGGGCGTGAGTCCGACCAATGCTGGAGGGCCTGCCGCCTCGCGATCCGGACTCGCGACGCACGGTCAGATGCTTCAGGGCCGCAGCTTGAACGAGAAAGTCCTGGAGCGATTGGGCGTGCCGGAAACGGACTCAGCTCAGGCGGCGAGGCGACCGCTGGCGGCATGGATTTCGGGGTTGTTCGAGCGGCCCGATTGGGAGACCGGCCCCAACGACCAGCTTCGTTTGGCGTCTCGCTCGCTGGAGGTTTCCATCCCCGCGGAGACCTACATTCTCGAACTCCAATCCGATTCAACTGATCCTAAACAGGCAGCCCTCTATCTCAATACGCTCGCCGAGGTCTACATCGAGGAAAATGTCCGAACCCGATGGGAATCAGTGCAAGAGGCCGAACGCTGGCTGGATCGGCAGCTCGCTGACCTGCAAGTGAAACTGGAGCAGTCGCAGGAGAAGCTCCAGCAATATGCGCGGCAGAGTGGGCTGCTGTTCGTCGCGCCGAGGGAGAGTGTGGCTGAACAGCGCTTGGCGAAGCTCCAGCAGGAACTCTCGCTGGCCGAGGCGGATCGAATCGGCAAGCAGTCGTTTTTTGAATTGGCGCGGGACGGAGGATCGTCTGTTCTCCCCGAGAGTGCCGAGGTCTTGAACCTGCGTTCTTACGAACGGGAATTGACTTCGCTACGGCGTGAGTTAGCGGAACTGGATGTCGTCTATACCCCTGAGCATCCCCGCGTGAAGCGAGTGGCGGCGCAGATTGGGGAGATGGAAGGCGCCATCGATCGGGAGCAGGTGTCGCTGTTCAATCGCGTGAACAATGAGTACCAAACGTCCTTGCGAAGACAAGACCTGCTGGCAGCTCAGTACGATCGGCAGTCACTGCTTGTTTCCGAGCACGCTGTTCGATCGATTCGGTACGACATTCTGCAGCGCGAAGTGAATACCAATCAGGACTTGTATGACAGTCTTCTGCGCCGCGTCAAGGAGACCGGAGTTGCGTCGGCCCTGAGCGCGAGCAATGTGAGGATCTTGGACCGAGCTCAGCCAGCGGGCATCCCCATAGGGCCGAATCATGCCGCGCACACAGCCATGGGCGCGATGTTGGGCGCGTTCCTGGGCTTGCTGGTTTCCCTGGTGAGAATCAGAACGGACAGGAAGCTACGAACCCCGGCGGACGTTTCGCAATGGCTCCGCTCGCCGCAACTCGGTGCGATCCCCGGCGTGAAGCGAATCGGCCCATGGAGAAGCGGCAAGGTGGGCAGGAGCGTGCGGCTGCGGGTTCGTTACACCCGCAACGGACACGGCTCTCTTGCTTTGAGAAGCAGTAATTCCCCCGCGGTGGCCCCCGCCGCCGACATGCGGGTCGAACGCCTTGCGGAAACAGCTGACTTCTCCCCGCTGGCGGAAAGTTTCCGAGGCGCGCTCGCCTCGCTGCTCTTTGGGCCGCAAGGCAAGCCGCCCGTCATCTTGGCTGTAACGAGTCCCTCGCCGCTTGAAGGCAAGACGACAGTGGCGAGTAATCTAGCCATCTCGTTGGCTCGAATCGGAAAGAAAACGCTTCTGATTGACGCCGATCTCCGGCGGCCTCGCGCTCACGAGATATTCGATCTGGATAACGACCTGGGCCTTACCAGTCTGCTCGCGGATGCCGAGGGGCGGCACATGCCGGACATAGCGAAGACGATCCATGCGACGTCGATCCCCGGGCTCTCCGTTATGCCTAGCGGTCCTTCAGAGGCGGTTACCGCCCACGGCATGTTCTCAAAGCATCTGCCGTTTCTGCTCGATGTCTTGCGGCGGCAGTATGCCGTAATTCTGATTGATACGCCGCCCGTGCTGCACGTGGCCGATTCCCGGGTCGTGGCGCAACTCGCCGACGCGACGGTCCTCGTCGTTAGGGCTGGACAGACCAGCAGGGTTGTGGCGCATGCGGCGGAGCAGCGTCTTGCCAGCGACGGCGCCCACCTACTAGGTGTCGTCCTGAATGGCTGGGAGCCGTCGGCTGAGGATGCTCGCGCCTATACGTATGAAACGCAGCGGGCGCCAGTGGCGGAAGGCTCTCTCGCGGCCACCGCATCCGGTTAAGTGTCCAGCACGGAATCATCCCCGAAGAAACGTAGGGGCGCGGCATGCCGTGCGCTGACCCCTGCAGGGGCCAATCAGGTTCACCTAGCCCGTGCAAGCAGGAGACGTCATTCGAAATCGGTATCTGGCGGGGGTGACGACGAGTCACGCCCTCAGGGCCGCCGGTCTGTTGACGTCGCTGTGGCTGACGCCGTTTGTTCTTGGGACTTTGGGACGGGAACAGTACGGCATTTACGTCTTGGCCCTGAGCGTGGCGGGTTGGTTGCGCGTCTGCGACCTCGGATCCGCCGCCGCGTTGCAGACTCGTTTGGCGCGACTCCCCGGCGACGCCGCCGCGACAAGCACCTTGGTTACCGCCGCGTTCACCGCACAGATCTTTACGGCCCTCCTGGCGTTCATCAGCGGCTTGGCATTGGCGGCGGGCTTTCCCGCGTTCGCGGGGCTTGCCCCGAGCGTGGCGGGTGGAACCGTTGCTGTTGTGGTGTTGTTGTCCCTTGATGCGAGTGTCTCGCTGCTGGCTAGGGTCTTCAGCGCCGTTCTCATCGCAAGACAGCGTTTCCCCCGCGACAACGCTGTGCAACTCGCAGCCATGGGACTGCGGGTCGCGGTAACGGTCGTGCTGCTGCTTGAGGGCTGGGGCCTGGTGGCCTTGGCGGTCGCTCTGCTATCAGGCTCGCTGCTGCGATTGGCCCTGACCTACTTCGAGAGCCGCCGTATCGAAAAATTCGTGATCCGGCGGACGTTGCTTGCCTGGAGGCATCTGCGAGATGTGGGTGGCCTCGGCATGTGGTTCAGCGTCGGCGGCTTGGCGGGACTCATGATTCTAAGCGTCGATTCAATTCTCGCGGCCAAGCTAGTCTCGGTCGAGTCGGTTGCGGTGCTGTATCTAACGGCCCGGCTGTACGACTTGGCTGAGGGCATGTTCAAGCCGGTCGTCGATGTTGCGCGGCCTGTCTTGGGCGCGCTGCTCGGACAGGGTGAGACCTCGAAAGCGGCGGATGTTTACCGCAAGCTCGAAAGTTTGACGATGGTGTTCGCGCTCGTTCTTTCCGCCTCGATTTGGGCAGTGAATGAGCAGTTTATTACTGCCTGGGTCGGACCGGATAACTACGGCGGTCTCTGGCTCAACAGCGCCCTGGCCGCGGCGTTCGTCGTGAATCTCTGGGTTCTGCCAAAGCGGGCAGTCCTTTCGGCGGCGCTTGTGGTCAAGCCGCAGTCTTTGTCTCGGCTCGGCGAGGGTGTCGTAAAGATCGCACTGAGCATCGTGCTTGGGAGGCGGTTCGGGTTGCCTGGAATCGTCTCGGCGACGAGTCTCGCCAGCCTCTCCAACTCCGTCTGGTACCTGGAAAGACTTGTAGCCGCAACGTTCAAATCGCAAGACGCGGCAGCGCCATTCACTCTACGGATGCGGCCGCTCGTCTTCATCCCGGTTTTGATGGCGGCAATCATGGGGTGGCGGCTCAGCGGGGCTGTAAGCGGCTACACCGGCGTGGCGCTGGGGTTTATCGCGACGGCGATCGCGGCTGCGTGCGTCATCTGGACGCTCGGCGCGGATCACGGGACACGTGCCCGCCTGTCGTCGCTCGTTCCGGTTTTAGCGAAGCGAGCCGCTGGAGTTGAGTCGAGAGCGTGAGATACACGATGGAGGCACTGTCGAATAACGAGAGGCTGAGCGCTGTGACGGAATCAGCAAAGCCCAAGAAGACGTTGCGAGTGTGGTGTCTGCTGCGTGATCAGTTTGCTCACATCAGCCCCATCGAAGAGTCTTTTAGTGGTGACGCTGAATTCGTCTATGACTCGACGTGGGATCCACGGCGAATGCTTAGTGCGAGCCCGGACCTGGTGCTCTGTGTGAATGACGTCCACTACGGCGTGTCGCGCTGTTTGGACGCCGCGCGAATGACCGGCATTCCGTCGGTGGTGTTGCAAGACGGCGTCTTGGAGTGGCGCTGTCAGTATGAGAATCCGCAACTGGGAGCCGGTGGCGGAGCTCCCCAACACCAACCTGTACTGGCCGACAAGATCGCCTGCATCGGTCCGAGCAGTGCCAGGCACATCGCCTCGTGGGGAAATGCAAGCAAGGTCGAGGTGACGGGCATGCCCCGCCTGGACTACCTGCTGCGCCGGGACAGGCCGCCTAGCAGCCTGTGGCAGAATACCCTGTTTTCAGGCGGCGAGAAGCAGCGGGGTGGCCAGCGGCGCGCCAGCTGAATTTC
>JAQBUE010000004.1 GCA_027624045.1 Acidobacteriota bacterium | reverse complement strand
ACACCCTATTTCGTCCCCGGCCTCGACCTACCGCATTTCAGGATCATTCTTGGATTGGAAAATGCTACCCTGTGATTTCCGAAATCTGCGAACAGCACCGCCCCGGCATGGGGTGTGCCAGCCCGCCCAATCGTCACACCCACAGGTGAATCCAGTTGCGCCGCCGCCGCCGCTCCTCCATCGCCGCTGAAGCCCGCGGTTCCCGTCCCCGCTAGCGTCGTGATTACGCCGTCCTTGTCAACCTTGCGAATGCGGTGGTTCGACGTATCCGCGATGTAGAGGTTGCCCGCGGCGTCACGCGCGACCCCCTCGATCCGGCCCAATTGGGCGTTCACAGCCAGTCCGCCATCCCCGGCCGAGCCCGCGACGCCCGTTCCCGCGATCGTCGTGATACCTCCGGACGGAGTGACCCTTCTTACTTTGTGGTTATTCGTATCGGCGACATAGATATTATTCAGCTCATCGACGAATACGTCCGATGGGCCATTGAGCCTCGCCACCTGCGCTTGTCCGCCATCGCCCGAGTTCCCCGCGACGCCACTTCCGGCGACGGTTGTGGCCGTTATCTTGATTCTGCGGATGCGGTTGTGCGAGCGGTCGGCAACAAAGAGGTTTCCATCGCTATCGAGGGCGACACCTTGCGGATCGAACAGCAGCACCTCAGGGACGGGACCGCTATCGCCGATTCCGACGATTCCCGCCACCGTTTCAATCGTAAACTCAACCGGCTGAGCCGGCAGAGTGAGCGGAACCGTCAACAGAACAATGGCGAGTAGATATTTCTTCATCGAAGCGCCCCTTCATGGTTCGTCGCGAAGCCACAACGGGCCCGAGAACCGGCGGGGTTTCGGAACTCGGCCAGGCGACTTCGCCCTGAGCAGGTTTGTGAATAGACAGCATCCGAAAAAATCAGATGCATAGTGAGACTACTCCCACTGGCTTTGGGCTGTCAACACGCAGCGGTAGTGTCCTAACAGTGTGTGGGTCCTAAATCTGGGTTGCTAGTCGTCTTGGCCGCCAAAGAGCTTCTTGGCCGCGCGTGTCATCGCGGCGGAAGTAATAGCAGTGACAAGGATAGTCTTGATTTCGCCTTCTTGGGATTGCGAAAGATAGTGCCAGCACTCAGGCGTAACAAGATGCCAGAACCAGACGAGCCCGATACCCAGCACTCCCAAAACGAACGCCCAGAACCCAAGGATGGTCGCGCAATGAAGATGTGTCTTGACGGTGTTATCCCGCCGGTACTGCTTAAGTTTGTTACCGGCAATCGCGATAGCTTCAAGGTTCGACTGCTCGCTGGCCTCTGGTGGGGCCTCCGCTCGTACCCTCTTGCCAGGCTCCACTGAATCAAGTCCGTGCTTCCGTCAATGCTCGATAGTGCTGCTCGATGAGATCGTTGGGTATTGTGGAGCCCTGCCCACGGACACGAATAGTGATATCCCACGGCGTGCCCGACTGGTGGGTCAGCGTTGAAAGCTGCGGGCCTGTAAGGTGACCGTACTGCTCCCACACCTGATCCATGATGCTCTCCTCGTCAGGGGAAAATCCTGACGGCTTGACACCTGGTACCTCGGAGATGAAGGCCCCCTTATACTTCTTAAATTGATGGTAAATTTTCGGGACGACCGGGCCGTACTGCCATGCTTCTACACGGTCGCTGAGTAGTGGTCTTCCGCACAGTCCAAGCATCCACCCATGGCAGAGGTAGGCCAGCTTGAGAAGCTGCATCGGTGTTACGGGATCTTTTTGTGAGTGCCAGAGTACGTAGTTCGCGACCCTGGAAGACTCGTGCCCCACGTGGACTAGCATAGCTCCCTCCCGGTATTATTATATACTAAAAGGTAGCGCAAATCAAGTATTTTCAGTCATTTATGAGTTCTTCAATCGTTCAGATGTGATCGGTCAGCTTGGACTCCATCGCAGGCGTGACCCTGATCGTGCTGTGAATGTTGCAGAACCGTATTAGGAAACTACCCACGCAGCCCCAATCTGCGATTTCGTAAGGCGGTGTGTAGTGGTGCGATGATTGCCGCCGGGCTGGTTAGGTTTACGAACCTTGCGAACCCGCGGCTTCGACGTATACCTGCTGCACGCGCCGGACGCCCTGGCCGAATTCCACCTTCTGGCCGAGTGAGTGCAGGATGATCTCAAGCTCGGCGATCACTCCGAACAGGTCAGCGAAGTCGAAATAGCCGAGGTGGGCAATACGGAAGATCTCGCCCTTCATCGATCCTTGTCCATTGGCGATGATCGAGCCGAAGCGTGTCTTGAACTGCTTAACGATATCGTTTGAGCTGACACCGTTCGGGGCGCGAATCGACGTTACAGCCGCGGCTGGAATGCCCTTCGCGAATAACTCTAAATCGAGTGCCACGGCGGCTTCGCGGGTCGCCTTGGCGAGCAGTTGAGCGTTTTCGATCAAGTTTTCCCGGCCCAGCTCGCGGATGTAGCGGAGCGTCTCGGCCAAGCCGAGCAGTAGCGAAGTCGCCGGGGTCCAAGGAGATTCGCCTTTTTCGCCGCCCTTCTTGTGCTTGAGCAGGTCGAAATAGAAATAGCCCGAGCGCCGCGGTTCGGCCCGTTCCCAGGCTTTCGGACTCAGTGACAGAAAGGCCAGCCCCGGCGGAATCATCGCCGCCTTTTGAGAACCCCCGATGACGACATCAAGGCCCCAGCCGTCGATATCGAGATGACTCGTGCCAAGACCGGTGATGGCATCGACGATCAGCAGCGCATCCGTCCCTTTGACGGCCCGCGCCATCGCTTCGATGTCGTGAGAAACACCGGTTGAGCTTTCCGTGGCCTGGACGAAGACGCCGCGAATGCCGGGATCAGTCTGCAAAGCCTCGGCAACGCGTTCGGGTGTGACGGCATCGCCATAGGGCGCTTCGAGCACCTGGACTTGGAGTCCGAAAGCCCGAGTCATCTCCGTCCAGCGTTCACCGAACTTGCCGGCGCACACGACCAGCGCCTTGTCGCCGGCTGAAAAGAGGTTCGAAATCGCGCTCTCCATCGCACCGGTGCCCGACGAGGTGAAGACCATCACATCGTTGGTGGTGCCCATGAAGTACTTCAGACCTTCGAGTACGCCCGAGTAGAGCGCCCGGAAGTCTTCGGTGCGGTGATGAATATCCGCGCCGGCCATAGCGCGAACAGCCGGTGGATAGAGGGGCGTGGGCCCCGGAGTCAAGAGACGAAGTTTACGAATATGCATCTTAGGAAGCGCGGCGAGACTGGCTCGCGTTCAGCAGAGGATCAAACGTTCAGGATAGCGGACGGTGTTTGATGCGGCGCTGCGTTGCCGGGGCGCTCAGACCGTGAAACCGCCTGCCTGCTCGAAGGCATCACCCAGCTTGAGCATCGTTGCCTCCTGGAAGTGATCGCAGATGATCTGCATGCCCACCGGCAGCCCCTCGGCGGTCTTGCCGCAAGGCACGCTGACGCCGGTGTTGCCCGCCAAGCTGCAGTTGAGCGTGTAGATGTCAGACAGATACATATCGAGCGGATCGGAAATCTTTTCACCCAGCTTGAAGGCCGGAAACGGCGACACGGGTGTCACAATTGCATCCACCGTCTCGAAAGCCTTCTTGAAGTCGGAAGCGATCAACGTGCGCACCTGTTGGGCCTTACGGTAGTAGGCGTCGTAGTAACCCGAGCTCAACACATACGTCCCGAGGATGATGCGGCGG
The DNA here is from genome assembly GCA_027624045.1 of Acidobacteriota bacterium. GTDB lineage: Bacteria > Acidobacteriota > Terriglobia > Bryobacterales > UBA6623 > JAPPLB01. The sequence continues at coordinate 56,617 of JAQBUE010000004.1, read as the reverse complement.
GTCACCTCGGCGCCAAACCCTTCGCCGCGCGTCTTGGAATACATCTCGTCAAGCGTCTCCGGCTCGTCAACGCGCCGCGTATAGCGCACACCGTCGTAGCGCGCCAGGTTGGCGCTGGCTTCGGCGGTGCAGATCAAATAGTAGGTTGCGACCGCGTACTCGGTGTGGGGCAGGCTCATCTCGCTGATTTCGCAGCCGAGACCTTCGAGCACTTTGAGTCCGGCCTCGATCCGGCCTCGCACCTCGGGGTCGAGACCGGCGGCGAAGTACTCCTTCGGGACGCCGATGCGCAGCCCTTTGACGTCAGCCGTCAGGCCGGCTGAATAGTTGGGCGCCTCGACGGCGGCGGATGTCGAATCCAGCGGGTCGCGGCCCGCGATCACACTCAGCAGCGTGGCGGCATCTTTGACCGTTCGGACAAACGGGCCGATGCTATCCAGCGAACTGGCGAAGGCCACCAAACCGTAACGGGAGACGCGGCCGTAGGTAGGCTTCAGCCCGACCACGCCGCAAAACGAGGCTGGCTGGCGGATCGACCCGCCCGTATCCGAGCCCAGCGAAACGGGAGCGAAGCCCCCCGCCACGGCTGCCGCCGAACCGCCGCTCGAGCCGCCCGGCACGCGATCCGGCGCCGCCGGGTTGCGCACGGGGCCAAACGCCGAGTTCTCGTTCGATGAACCCATCGCGAACTCGTCGCAGTTCGCTTTCCCGAAGATCATGCCGCCGGCCTGCTCAAGACGGGCAACGACTGTGGCGTCATAGTGCGCCACGTAATTTTCAAGGAGGCGGGAGGCGCAAGTCGTCCGCACGCCCTTGGTCATGATGACGTCTTTAACAGCGACGGGGACGCCGGCCAGGGCGCCAAGCGGCTTGCCCGCGGCGAGATCGGCGTCGACGCGCTCGGCGGTGGCAAGAGCTCGCTCTGGGCAGAAGTGCAAGAACGCGCCATAAAGATCGTTCTCGGCCTCGGCGAGGCTGACGGCTTGCTGGGCCAGTTCCTTGGCGCTGAAACTGCCGTTGCTGAGCCCTTGCCGGATGGCGCTGATCGTGAGTGTCTTGTAGTTATCCATCTTGCCGAGTCAGGGCGCGTGCCGGGTTAGGGCACCTGCCGGGTCACGTTGCAACGCGACCGCCTGCTTGTTCCTCGATGCGCCTAGCGTTCGATGACCTTGGGTACCTTGAAATATCCCGCGCCCTTGAGCGGCGCTGCGCGCAATGCTGTTTCCTGGTCGAACGAGGGCGCCGGCACGTCGTCTCGCAGGGTCGCTGTTTCAGTGCCTTCGTAGATTACCTGCGCCATCGGTTCGACCGCGCTCGTATCGAGCTCGTCGAGTTTGTCGATGTAGGTGAGAATCTCTTCCATGTCGTGGCTATATTGCGCAATCGCCTCCGCGCTCAATTCGAGATTGGCGAGCTGCGCGATGTAGCGGACTTCCTCTTCCGTAATCTTCATCAGGCGATCTTTCCCGCGGCGGACTTGAGGCGTCGGGCGCGAAAGATCCGCCTTAGATTCGGGTCTCGAATGTCGTCGGCTTCGTCGCTGCTACGCGGTGTCAACGGTTCGCCGGCGGCTGCCGTTCGCGCCGGAGGCTTAGCCCGCTCCCGGCCCAGCCGGAAGCTCACGTCCCAAAGCACTTTCCGCCCGACCGCCTTGTTCAATTGCCGCGCAATCCGGCGGCTCAGGGCCTGCAACTCGTCGCGCCACTGGGCATCGGTCACTTCGACAAACAGTTTCCTGCCGAAAACCCCCACCGGGCGCGTTCGGTAAGCGATCATCGGACCCACCGTCGAAGGCCAATAGGTGAGCACGAGATCTTCCTCGGCGAGCGGGTCGGACACAACGCCGCGATACACATTGGGCAGCAATTGTTGAATCTTCTTCACAGCGAGCGGCTCAAGCGGAGTTGGATCATTCTAACACTCGTCCGATGGCGCATCGGCCGCCCAGCGGTGGACGATGGTTCGCCTGAAACGGCGGATTCGGCGCTTCGGTGAAGCAAGTCCGATGATACGATGACGAATTGGTGAAAACGCTGAGCCGAAGAGCGTTTTTGTCTGCCTGTGCGCCTGCCGTGGCCGCTGCTCAAGGGCGCTCATCCGGCAGAGGGTCTCGCTTTGAGAATCAAGCCTCTGTTAGCCCCGACGCGCTGACGGAGCGGCTGATCTACCGTCTCACGCCAGCCGACTCGCTGCACCATCTGCCGCACTATCATCATCGATTTCTCTCACGCAAGAACTCGTTCGTTCTGGTCGGCTCGGAACGGACCGGCTCACGCCAGATTTTTCGGCTGAATCTCGCCCGCTCCCGGATGCTTCAACTCAGCGAGGGTCCTGGCGTCCACACCTACTCAGCCACCTTGGACGACAAGGAGAAAAGAGTCTTTTTTCTTCAGGGAAACGAACTCAAGCGGGTGGCGGCGGGCGGCGGCCGGACGCAACGCATCTACCGTGCGGAATCGGGGTGGCGGGTCACCGGCCATCTAGCTGTATCGGGCTCAGCTCGCTATGCCGCCGTGGTAGAGATGCGTGAAGAAGACTGGGTCGACGGCTTCGACGAGCAATTCGCCAAGCGGCCGCGCTGCCGTATCCAGCTCGTCGACTTGCTCAGCGGCCAGGGCCGCCTGTTGGTCGGCGAGAACCAGTGGCTCGCTCACCCGCAGTTCCGCCCTGGCAGTAACGAAGTACTCTACTGCCACGAAGGCCCCTGGGAGAAAGTCGACCGCCTCTGGCTGATGCGCCCCGGCGCGTCCGGCCCCAGGAACCTGCGTCCCCGCCAGGGCGAAGAGAGACTGGGTCACGAATACTGGTCCGGCGGCGGCGAAGAAGTCTGCTACGTCCACTACCCGGACGCCAGCGGGCGCGGCGCGACGGTGCGCTGCGTCAATGTTACGACAGGCGAAGAACGCACGGTCTCGCGTTGTAGCCGCTTCGGCTGGCTCAGCGCCAACGAAGATAATTCAGTGATTGTGGGGGCAAGCAGCAGTCTCGCCGGCCCGAATATCTACGTCTTGTTCAGCCGCTTGCAGCGAGAAATAACGATCTGCGAACACGCCAGTAGCGGCAAACCCTACCCGATCGCCGGCACGGATCAAACCGACCCCTGGGCATCAGCGCCCGAGCCCGTCTTCTCGCACGACAGCCAATGGATCTACTTCGTCAGCGACCGGGAAGGCCTGCCCGCGGTGTATCGAGTTGCCGTACTTGACCTCGTTGAAGCCACCGAACGGGAAGAAACCTGAAAACGAAATAGGCAGGTTAGGTCCGGGGCCGGCGCGTTGTCGGCCCGAATTGTTCTCTTTCGGCGGCGGCCTCGTCCAGGGCAGGCAATTGCCGCCACACCATTTCGGCCAGGAAACGCCGCATGATCGCCTGTTCCAAGCTTCCCTGCCGGCCCACCGGACAAGGGAACCGCACGAGCAGAGTCAGCTTGCGGACCTCGCTGAGCTGCAGCATCACGCGCGGCTCCGGCGGCAGGCCAGTCAGACCATGCTCCTCCTCTAGCTTCTTCATATGGCGTGCCGCTTCGTCCCGATAGGGCGCGCATTCCTCCAGGCAGGCCTTGAGCAGGATGGTTTCGGCCCGCTGCCAGTCTTCCTCGATTCCGAGAGGCACGGAAAACACATGCAAGACAAAGCGCTTCATGTGTGATTCGTTGATAACGGGGGAATCGAGCATCTTGCTGTTCGGAATCACGACGGTGCGGCCCGTCCTCAAGTGAAAGGCGTGACCGGGCCCGACTTCGAGAAGCGTCGTCGTGAACAGGTCTAAATCGATCACGTCCCCGCGGTGGCCCGCCCACTCAATGCGATCACCGACGGAAAACGCGTTCGTCGTCGCCCGCAGGAAAGAGCCGTTCAGACAGAGCAGAAACTCCTTTACGGCAATCACGAACGCGACGCCGACGCCGAGGATGGCCACACCCAGATTCTTCAACTCGTCGACCCAGATGATCCCCAGCGCGATGAAACCAAGCAGTAGCAGCGCATTGCGAATGCTGACGAGCCAACGGCGGCGCGGCTCGGTGTGCTTGACGTAGCGCGTGAGAATACGGCCCAAAAAGGCGCGCGCCACGAGGACCAAGACCAGCAGAAGAACACTGGCAATGGCCTTCTGTAGAGCCGGCGCGCTGAGTGTGAAAGGGAGTTCCATGCTGGTAATAAGCTGACGCCGAGCCTGACTGCCCCGATGCAAGTACGCCGCGCCGTTGTTACGTCGAGATTCGGACCTTTGAATAATCTTGGAACGAATTGCGGAATCCGTTGAGCAGCGCCATATGGTCGCCGCCGGCGGTGATCATGCGTCCGCCGAGATCGAGTATCTTTTGGGCGTGCTCGGGTGTGCCGGTGGGCGTGCCCCACCAGCGGTTCGTCCTCTTGGCCGCCGCCGCGACACGTTCCATCGCCTCTTGCAGAATGGGATTCCCGAAGTCGAAAGGCACGCCGTAGCTGAGACTCAGGTCGCCCATACCGATGAAGAACAGGTCATAGCCTTCCACATCAGCGATCTCATCAATTGATTCGACGGCTTCCTTATCCTCGATTTGGAAGGCCAGGAACACTTCTTTGGCGGCGTGCTCCAGGTACTCTCTGGGGTCAGCGAGGGCGTAGTCGGCGTCGGCGCCGGCGGCGTCGATGCCACGCTTGCCCAGCGGCGGGAAGCGAGCGTGGTTGACCCACTCACGAGCCTCTTGGGCGCTTCGGATGTGCGGCACCATCAGTCCGTTGGCCCCGAACTCAAGAGCGCGCATCGGGTCGCCGTAGTCGGATTTGTGGATGCGAGCCATCAGGTCGATCCCGGTAGCGCGGCAAGCGAGCGAGATGGGGTCAATCACTTCGTCGCCCCAGGGCCGGTGCTCGAGGTCCAGCCAGATACAGTCGTATCCGATGCGGCCGACCGTCTCGGCGAGCCAGGGGTGCATAACGCGGCTGATGCCGGCAACTTTCACGAAGTCACCGGCGCGAAGTTTGGCGAGAACACGGCTGTTGGTCATTCCCGCTATTATGCCCTAGCGCCGAGAGGCGCATCCGGCATGTTCTCTTGAGTTGTTCTCATGCCTGGTATATGCTGCCCTTGGAAGCCCATGGAGGATGCAGAAAGTGACTTCTCAACAGAATTCTAAACAGAGCTTGCGAAGGGCCAACGTTACGCGCCGTAGCCTGCTCGCCGCCGGCGCCGCTCTTCTCGCCGCGCCGCGCCAGGGCCAAGGCAAGGGCACGGGGGCCGACATTACCGTCGGTATTACCTCGAACACCCGCCCCGACTGGGCCGGGGGCGAGAACTTTCTCAAATCCGTTCGCGAAGCTTCCGAGGTCGGATACCACTGGATCGAAACGTTCTGGTCCTACGTCAGCGAGTGGGAGAACCGTCCGGAAGAACTGGTCGACATCCTCGCCAAACTCGGCCTCAAGATGGAAACCGTCTCAAACAGCGGGCCGCTGAATACAAACTTCCAGGACGCCACGCAGCATAAGGAAGTGATTGACGATCACATGCGCCTGGTCCGCTTCATCAAGAAGCTCGGCTGCGATCATCTGAAGATCAACTGCGGGGCCGCGAATCCCGGGGGCAATACGCCGGAGATCTACCGCAATATGGCCGCGGCGTTCAACGAGCTCGGGCGCCGCATCAGCGACGTGGGCATCAAGTTCGGCGTCCACCACCATCTCTGGAACCAGTACGAGAAGCGCCACGACGTCGACGCCATCATGGAACTCACCGACCCTCGCCACGTCCACATGATTCTCGACACCGGCCACACGACGATGGCCGGCATGGACGCGCTGCAACTCGCCAAGGACTACGTCTCGCGGATCATCGAGTTTCACATGAAAGACTGCGCCCCCGAGCACCGCGGCGGCTACAAGGGCCCTTACATGGAGCGCGGCTCGGTCAACACCAACAAAGACAACCTGATCTTCTTCCCGCTCGGCAAAGGCGGCGTCGATTTCCCGGGTATCAAAAAGGAATTGGACGCCAACGGTTGGAAGGGCTGGATGACAGTCGAACTCGACATGACCGCCAGTACGGCCAAGGCTAGCTCCGCGGTCAGCAAGAAATACCTGGAAGAAGAACTCGGGCTGACCGTCTAAGCCTGGAAGGGATCGTCGAAAGCTTCCGCCGGATCCAATTCCAGCCCCGTGAGGATTCCCGTAAGGACTCGCGCGCCTCGTTGCGCCCGGCCCAAGAGTTCATAGCTTCCGCCTTGAAGCCGCCACGTGCTGATCGCTTCCTCCCGCATGTCGACAAGCCAGTATTCCGATACACCGTAGCGCGCATAATCGCGATACTTGACGACTGTGTCATGTGTGCGGTTGGACTCCGAGATCACCTCGATCACCAAATCAGGCGGCCCATCAATGTATGCCTCCTGGATGATCGAACTTCGCTTGCGGGCGATGAAACAGAGATCCGGCTCGTAGTGGACATGATCGGCCAAGATTACGTGAATCGGGTGGGCGAACAACGTCCCAAGGCGCTGTTCAGCGACATAAGGGCCGAGCTTCAGGGCGAGGCGATAACAGATGATCTGATGGCGACTTCCGGGCGTGGGCGACACGACAAACTCCCCTTCCACGATCTCCGTGCGGCCATGAGATTCAGGGAGATCCTTGATGTCCTCCCAAGTCAGAAGTTTGACGGCGACGCTCATGCCGGATCCCAACAAGATTCTATCACCGCCGCAAGCTATTAATTCAGAAAGGCGAACAAGGCCGGCAGGCCATAAAACAGAATCACGATATAGAGCACGGCCCATAGTCGCGACCGAACCGCGATTTCCGCAAACCATCTAGCCAGGCCCAGTGGAATGCGCCGGATCGCAGCGATCGGATAGACCATCAGGGTGCCAACGCCGTTGAAAAGGAAATGGACGAGCGCAATGGCTACGCCTGCCTGCGCGTTCGGACCCGACACCGCCGTCGATGCGAGCAGGACCGTAACCGTGGTGCCGACGTTCGCGCCGAGAGTGATCGGGAAGGCTTGTTCCAGAGTCAGCACGCCCGCTCCCGCCAACGGCACGAGCAGCGATGTGGTGATGGAACTTGACTGCACCATGACTGTCACGACGGCGCCGATCAGGATCGCGGCCAGCGCATTTCCGCCAAGGAAGCGTGTCACATACGCTTCGACGCGCGACTCCATGGCCGCCCGCATCGTCCGAACGAGGAGAATCAGCGCCACCACGATCATCACTCCGCTACCGATCGCGATGCACGCGCCTTGCTGCGGTTTCGTTTCGAACAGCATCTTGGCGAGCCACACAAACGGATACACACCCGCGCTCAGAACGCCTTTGAGAGGACTTTCGAACTCCACCCCGCCGAGACCCGAAACCATTCCGGACAGCGCTTCGGCCGAGTGCTGCAGGAAACCAGTCGCCAGTTCCAGCGGGAGCAAAATCACGACCGCAAAGAAGTTGAAGAAGTCATGGCAGGTAGCCACCGCGAACGCCCGCCGGAAATCATCGCGCCGCGCCACATAGGCCAATGAGACCAATGTGTTCGTTACGGTCGTGCCGATGTTGGTGCCCATGATCATGGGTACGGCGTTGGCGATCGGCAAGGGGTTCTCCGGAGCGGCGACGAGCCCGACAATCAGCGATGTCGAAACCGACGAGCTTTGGACGAGTGTTGTCGCCAACAACCCAATCATCAGGCCGACGAACGGATTTTCGGTGGCGGCGAAGAACGACTCGAGGAGGTCTCGCCCGAGCAGCTTGAACCCGTCGCCCAAACCTTTAACGCCGGACAGAAACAGAAAAAAGAGGAAAACGACAATCAGCACACGCACGAAAGTGCGGTCCCCGGCCGGTAGTGCGTCTGCCTTCGTCATGCCGGCGCAGCCAAGCTCCGCCGCCGTGGAGAGACAGGCAGTGTCGCCAGGGAAACCGATCCTGCCGCTTTTATGAACTCGTGCATACGTCCTCGCCCGAGAACAACCTATAGCATCTCTTCCGCCAGCAGCGGAAGCGGATCAGCAATGGGTCGAACGAACTTGCCTTGCTCCACCGTGAACCCATGCAGACTGTAATGGACCGGCGATCTCTCTTGCAATAGCAGCAGAGCGCCCAGCAGCGCCAGCGAATCTTTGCCGCCCGACACTCCGACGGCGATGCGGTTGCCTTCGACGATCATGGTATAGTCGTGAATCGCCTTGCCTGTACGGCGGAGTAATGTCTTCTGGAAGTCCATGAGGGCGCCGGTTTTAGGTGGGTTTGGAGGATGCTGAGCGCCTGCGGGAACTTATGAACGGGATTGCTGAAGCGGGTCCCGATCGCGTCTCATTATACTCAGACCCCCCCTCAACGTGGGCGGCGGGCGATCTCTAGCAAGCTTACCTTGGGGCCAGATTTCGTTTTGATGTCAGCAGCATTTCGATTGTTTGAGGGACTCCGATGAGTCTCGATAGGGAGTAAACCATTGACGAAGCATCTCTCGCGCCTCGTGTTGCTGGCCGCGCTTGCGGCCGGCTCGCTGTTCGCGCAGTACGACCTTCTTCTCAAGGGCGGTCATGTCATCGACGCCCGCAACGACATTGACGGTCCGCGCGATGTCGCCATTAAGGATGGCCGCATAGCGGCCGTGGCGGAAAGCATCGATTCCTCGCAGGCCGCGAAGGTTGTGGATGTAGCGGGATTGTACGTTACCCCCGGGCTGGTCGACATCCACGTCCATGTTTATGCAGGCACCGGCATGAAGGGCGCGTACTCGGGGGACAGCAGCGTGTATCCCGACGGCTTTTCGTTCCGCTCCGGCGTAACGACGATGGTCGATGTCGGCAGTTCGGGCTGGCGCAACTTCCCGGACTTCAAGCAACGTGTCATTGACCGCGCCCAGACGCGCGTGCTTGCCATGCTGAACATCGTCGGCAAGGGCATGGGTGGCGGCGACATCGAGCAGAACCTCGACGACATGGACGCGGATGCCACCGCCAAGATAGCGAAGCAGTACCCCGGCACGGTCGTCGGCGTCAAGACAGCCCACTATGAAGGACCTGAATGGGATCCGGTCGAGCGCGCCGTCGCTGCCGGCACCAAGGCGAATATCCCAATCATGGTGGACTTCGGCCTCTTCCGCGAGGAACGCCCCTTCGAGGAACTGGTTACGAAGAAGCTGCGACCCGGCGACATGTACACCCACACGTACCTCGGCCGCGTTCCGCTGCTCGACGATCAGAACAAGCCACGCCCGTACTTGTTTGAAGCGCAAAAGAGGGGTGTCAAGTTCGATGTCGGGCACGGCGGCGGCAGCTTCTGGTGGTTCCAGGCAGTGGGGGCCGTCAAGGGCGGGTTCATCGCCGACTCCATCTCGACCGACCTTCATATCGGGAGCATGAACGCGGGGATGAAGAACATGGCCAACGTCATGTCCAAGTTTCTTGCTCTCGACGTGCCGCTGAAGGACGTGGTCCGCAAATCCACTTGGGAGCCGGCCCGGCAAATCAAGCGCACCGATCTGGGCCACTTGAGCGTGGGCGCCGGCGCGGATGTCGCCGTGCTGCGGCTCGACACGGGCGATTTCGGATTCCTTGATGTCAAGGGTTCGCGTAAGAAGGGAACTCAGCTGCTCGTTTGTGAATTGACCTTGCGTGACGGCAAGGTAATGTGGGACCTTAACGGGCGTGCCGGAACACCTTGGCAAGAGGCCCGGACCAGTACGGAATAAGTAGCTTTCACGCCTTTCGATCGAGAGTACACTGAGGGCCATCAGGCGACGTATGGAAATGAGAACTCTGGCTGCAGCACTGGGATTACTATTGGCGGGGACCGCCGCCGCCCAAACCCAATACGACACATTACTCAAGGGCGGTCACGTCATCGATCCTCGCAACGAGATCAATGCTGTCCGCGATGTCGCGGTCAAGGACGGTAAGATCGCCCGTGTCGCCGCAAATATTCCGGCATCAGAGGCTGAGAAAGTCGTCGACGTAACGGGGCTCTATGTGACGCCCGGGTTGATCGACATCCACGTCCATGTCTACGCCGGGACGGGTGCGCGCCGCAGCTACAACGGTGACAGCAGCATCTACCCGGATGGCTTCACATTCCGCTCCGGCGTGACGACCGTGGTTGACGTCGGCAGTTCCGGCTGGCGTCAATTCGAAGACTTCAAAGATCGCATCATTGACCGCTCGCAAACCCGCGTTCTCTCGATGCTCAACATTACCGGCAGCGGTATGACCAGCGGCCCCGAAGAGCACGACACCAAAGAATTCGACGCCAAGGCCACCGCCGACATGGCCAAGAAATACCCAGGCCTGATCGTCGGCGTGAAGAGCGCGCACTACCGCCACTCCGATTGGACGTCGGTCGAGCGCGCCGTTGAAGCCGGCACGATGGCAAACATTCCCGTCATGGTTGACTTCGGGTCGAACTACCCGGATACGCGTCCTCTGGCCGACCTGCTGACCAAAAAGCTCCGTCCCGGTGACATCTACACGCATTGCTTCGCCGGCAATCGCGACGAGCTGAATTATGAAACCGGCAAAATCAATCCCGGCATGTTCGCCGGACGCGAGCGCGGCGTCAAGTTCGATGTCGGCCACGGCGGCGGCAGCTTCCGCTGGGAGGTCGCCGTCGCAGCGATCGAGCAGGGCTTCCCGCCTGATTCCATCTCGACCGATCTGCACGTCGGCAGCATGAACAGCGGCATGAAGTCCATGATCCGGACTGTCTCGAAGATCTACAACCTCGGCGTGCCGCTCTACGACGTCGTCAAGATGTCAACCAGCAACCCGGCCAGCGAGATCAAGCGCACCGATCTGGGCCATCTCAGCGAGGGGGCCGTGGCCGATGTGGCCGTCTTCCGCGATGAGCGGGGCGTCTACGGCTTCGCTGACGCGCGGGGAGCCCGCTATGCAGGAGACAAACTGCTCGAATGCGAGCTAACCCTGCGCGAGGGCGATGTTGTGTGGGACTTGAACGGACGGGCCGGCGTTGACTGGGAGGACGTGCAAGAGCGTCGCCCAGGACAGGGACGCGGACAGGGAAGGGGCAGGGGCAGTCGTCAACGGCCGTAAGAGCCTCCAACAAGGGACATCATCATGAAAACCATCTGTCTCGTCATTTCACTTCTGCTCGCCGCCACAGTCCTCAGCGCCGAGGCCCCTTACGAATTGCTTCTCAAGGGCGGTCACGTTCTCGACCCGAAAAATAACCTTAACGCTGTCATGGACGTGGCGATCAACGACGGCAAGATCGCCCGTGTCGCTCCCGATATCGATCCGATTGAGGCGCGCCAAGTCGTCGACGTCTCGGGCTTCTACGTAACGCCCGGTCTCGTAGACATCCACGTTCACGTCTACGCCGGTACCGGCATGCGCGGCGCCTATTCCGGCGACAACAGCGTTTACCCGGACGGCCACACGTTTCGTGGCGGTGTGACCACGGTCGTTGACGTCGGTAGTTCCGGTTGGCGCAACTTCGAGGACTTCAAAGACCGTGTCATCGACCGCCAGCGCACTCGCGTGCTGGCCATGCTCAACATCGTCGGCCACGGCATGGGCGGCGGTGCGATCGAGCAAAACAATGACGACATGGACGCTAAGGCAACCGCTGCCATGGCCAAGAAGCATCCCGACACGATCGTCGGCGTCAAGACAGCCCACTACCGCGCTCCCGACTGGATTGCGGTCGACCGCGCCGTCGAAGCCGGCACGATGGCCAACATCCCGGTGATGGTCGACTTCGGCTCGTTCACCGATGAGCGCCCGTTCGAAGAACTCGTCACAAAACGTCTTCGCCCAGGCGATATGTACACGCACATGTATCTGGGTTCCGTTCCGATGCTAGACGCCAATGGCAAGCTGCGGCCGTACCTCCAGGAGGCCCGCAAACGAGGCGTCAAGTTCGATGTCGGCCACGGCGGCGGCAGCTTCCTGTGGAAGCAGGCCATCCCGGCAATCCAGCAGGGCTGGATTCCCGACTCCATCTCGACTGACCTCCACATCACGAGCATGAACGCCGGCATGAAAGACATGACCAACGTTATGTCGAAGATCCTCAGCCAAGGGGTCTCGATGTACGATGTCGTCGAGATGTCGACGTGGCATCCCGCCCAGCAGATCAAGCGCCCCGAGTTCGGCCACTTGAGCGTCGGCGCTGTAGCCGATGTGGCGGTGTTGGGTATCGATCGGGGAGACTTCGGTTTTCTCGATGTGCGCAGAGGCCTGTTCAAGGGGAATCAGAAAATTGTGGCGGAGATGACGCTCCAAGGTGGCCGTATTGCCTGGGATCTCAACGCTCGCGCCGGCCAGGACTGGATGATCTCCAACCGTGAACAGCAAAGCGCGCGCGGAAGGGCTCGTCGAGGGGCCGGAGCCGGGCGCGGGGCGACTGGTGCAACAATACCCCGCAGGCCCTAGCGACTTTGATTTGAACGAAAGGTAATTGCACGTGAGACTTTCCCATCTACTTCTGGGCCTCTTCCTGTTACCTGCCTTGCTGGCAGCCCAGCCCTACGACCTATTGCTCAAGGGCGGCCACGTGCTCGATCCCCGCAACGGAATCAATGCGCCGATGGATGTCGCTATCTCCGGTAACAAGATCGCCCGCGTTGCCGAGAATATCGCTCCCACGGAAGCCAAACAGACGGTTGACGTTTCCGGCCTCTACGTAACGCCGGGCCTCGTGGACATGCACGTTCACGTCTACACGGGAACCGGCAACAAAGACTCCTACACCGGCGACCGCAGCATCTATCCCGACGGGTTTACGTTTCGTAGCGGAGTGACGACCGTCGTTGACGCGGGCAGCTCTGGTTGGACCAATTTCCCCGATTTCAAAGACAAGGTCATCGATATTTCGAAGACGCGTGTTCTGGCTCTTCTCAACATCGTTGGCAAAGGCATGGCCGGACGCGAGAAAATCGAGCAGGATATGTCCGACATGGACCCCAAGGCCACCGCGAAACGGGCCAAGGAGTATCCTGACACGGTTGTCGGCATCAAGTCTGCTCACTTCGCAGGCCCGGAGTGGGCCTCTGTCGATAACGCCGTCCAAGCGGGTAAGCTCGCCGACCTGCCCGTGATGATCGACTTCGGTACTTTCCAAGAGGCGCGGCCCTTCCAGGAGTTAGTGCTCGATCACCTCCGCCCAGGTGACATCTACACCCACGGATACAAGGTTCAAGTCCCCTATATCGGCGAGGATGGAAAGCTACTACCTTACCTGGCGCAGGCGCGCAATCGGGGCATCAAGTTCGATGTAGGCCACGGTGGCGGCAGCTTTTCGTGGAAGAACGCCGTTCCCGCCATTCGACAAGGTTTCTGGCCCGATTCGATATCGACCGACCTGCACATCGGCAGCATGAACGCCGGCATGAAAGATATGACGAACGTCATGTCGAAAATTCTCAGCCAGGGCGTTCCTCTCTACGACGTCATCAAGATGTCCACCTGGAACCCGGCTCAACAGATCAAGCGCACCGAACTCGGGCATCTGAGTGAGGGCGCTGTTGCCGATGTCGCCGTGCTGCGCCTCGACCACGGCCGCTTCGGTTTGGTGGATGCCCAGAAAGCTCGCGTTGTCGCCACGAAACTGATCGTGTGCGAGATGACACTGCGCGACGGCGCGGTCGCCTGGGATCTTAACGGCCGAACCGCCACCGACTACCGCCAAGCTTACGGGTTAATGTAGGCGTCGCCCATCCCTATTGACAGCAGCAGGTCTGAATACATGAAACAAACATCGATCGCAGTTCTTGTTCTTTTCGCCCTTCTCACGGCTTGCGGAGGTGGTGAAGCTCCGCTCCCTGAGTCCTACGAAACACTCCTGAAGGGCGGTCACGTTATCGACCCGAAGAATGATCTCAGCGCGCCGCGCGACATCGCCATCAGCGGCGGCAAGATTGTCGCCGTACGAGAGAACCTGCCCGAAGACCGCGCCGGGAAAGTGGTCGACGTCAGCGGCCTGTACGTTACGCCCGGGTTGATCGACCTGCACGCGCACGTCTACGCCGGCACGGGCATCCCCGGCGTGCTCACCGGCGACAGCAGCGTCTACCCTGACCACTTCAGTTTCCGCTCCGGCTGCACCACGCTCGTCGATGTCGGCAGTTCCGGCCATCGTAACTTCGAGGACTTCAAAGACCGTGTCATCGATGGCTCGAAGACGCGTGTTCTCGTCCTGCTGAACGTTGCCGGTGGCGGTATGGGGGTCGACGGCGAGGATAACCCCGCCGACATGGAGCCCGAGAAAATCGCCGCGATGATCAAGAAGTACCCGGAAATCATCGTCGGCATCAAGACCGCACACTACCCGGGGCCCGAGTGGGTTTCGGTCGAGCGCGCCGTCGAGGCGGCTAACCTCGCGAACGTCCCCGTGATGGTCGACTTCGGCGGGAATCATCCCGACGCACGCCCGATCGGGCAACTCTTCCTCGATAAGCTCCGCCCCGGCGACATCTACACGCACATGTATTCGGGGCTGCGCGTCGAGCTGACCGATGAAGGCAAGATTAATCCGTCGATGTTCGAAGGCCGCAAGCGCGGCATCATTTTCGATGTCGGCCACGGCGGCGGCAGCTTCACTTGGCGAGTCGCCGTACCGGCTTACAAAGAAGGCTTCCCGCCCGACACGATCTCAACCGATCTGCACACCGGCAGCATGAACGACGCCATGAAAGACATGACCAACGTTATGTCGAAGATCCTCAATCTGGGGTCCTCGATCGAAGACGTCGTCCGGATGTCGACCTGGAAGCCGGCCGAAGCCATCAAGCGCCCTGAACTCGGGCACCTGAGCGAAGGCGCCATCGCCGACGTTACCGTCCTGCGTCTCGACGAAGGCGACTTCGGATTCCTCGACGTTAAGAGAATCACTCAGAAAGGCAACAAACTGTTGACCGCCGAACTCACCCTCAAAGACGGCAACGTTGCGTGGGATCTCAACGGCCGCGCCGGGGAAGATTGGGAAACCTTCTACGCCCGCGAAGAAAACCGGGCCGACCGGTAGGGAAAACTTCGGGGGACCGCGGACTGGGGGTAGCGAGCTACTGCTAGTTCGCCAGCACCGAATCGAGCGCATCCTCTACATCCTCAATACGCATCTCGCCATCGAAGGCATCCGCTTCGATGTGGTGCCGCAGGTGCCCTTCAGCGTCATAGATCAAGACAATGGGCAGGTCATGAACGCCCAGCAATCCGAGCGTTTCCTCGACATCAGTTTGAATCGCAAAGTGGGGGAACTTCGCTTCCAGTTCCGTGACCAGCCGCTTCGCTTCCGCCAGCGCCGGCCCATCCGCCGGATCTTCGACGACAACGGAAATGAACTCGACATTGCTGTACTCCCTACGCTCTGGCAGCGCGGCGAAAGCGGGAAGAAACTCCACGCAGGAACGGCACCAGTTCGCCCAAACGTTGACGGCAAGGGGGGCTCCGCGATAGTCCTCAAGCGCAGCGGCCCACTCCGCCGGCTCGATCGCCTTGACATCAGGAGCGGGGGGGAAACAGGCGCGCAGGGCCAATACCGCAAGCAGTAAGCAGGCCGGACGCAGTAACACTACTTCTTGACTTTGATTTGGAAGTTGAAGATAACCTCATCGCGGCCGTCAAACGAACTCACTTTCCGAGCCTTGCTGGTCTCCTCTTCGTAGCGCGCTTTGAGTTCGTAGTCGGTTGCCGGATCGAGCCCGTGGAAGTAGTACGATCCTTGCGAGTCGGCGATGAATGACTTGACCTGCAGCGTGCGCGTGTTCTTCAGTTGCACGACGGCGCCCGGCAGGGGATCTTCCGCTTCGGTAGTAACAAGACCTTTCACCGAACGCGTCACCGAATCTTTTTTCTTGGAATCCTTTTTCTGGCCAAAGGCTGTCGGGGATATGGTGACCAGCAGAGTTGCCAATGCCAGCGCGACGAGCCAGAAACGATGCGTTTTCATGTTTTTCTCCTCCAACGGTGATAGAGTATCCCATCCCGTTGGTACTGAATCAGACGTTTGGCGCGCCCACGGGGTTCCGCCGATCTTACTGCTTCGGCTTTAACTGGAACGTAACTGTCGTCTTTTGAGACTCGTACACTTCGGCTGTCCTCTGTTGCGCTTCGAAACCTCTTGCCTCGGCCGTCACGACGTAAGGACCTTTCGCCACCGGAACCCGCAACGCAAACTCGCCACGCTCCCCTGTTTGGCTTTCGATCTTGATCTTACGCTCTTGCTCACTGACCGCTACAACCTTAGCGCCCCGCAACAAGAACCCGCTGCTCTGAAACACCGTACCACTGATCAATGCCAGGGGCTCGTTCTTCTTCCTCTTCTTGGGCGCGGCGGTCAGAGTAATGACCATCAGCAGGCCCACAACGACGGCCGCGAATCGGCGTCTCATCGCGAAAGTTCTCACTCCCCGAGTTGTACCGCAACGCGAACTTGATTGCCAAACAGCGCGCGCCGGACAAGTCGTTCTGTTGAAACTATTGAAGCACGAAGCGGCGGCTTCGTGACTTCCGTCCCGTCTTGCTACTCGCGCCGCCCTATGCTGCAATCGTGAGGAGGTATGTCCCGTGAGTATCCCTCGCAACCGATCATCGGTGTCGGTGCCGTTATTCTCGAGAACGACGCCGTTCTGCTCGTTCGGCGCGGCAATGAACCGCTCAAGGGTATCTGGTCGATTCCCGGCGGTGCGCTTGAGCTTGGCGAGAACCTGATCGACGGCGTTCGCCGCGAAGTGCGCGAGGAAACCGGTTTGGAGATCGACGTCGGCGAGATCGTGGAGATTTTCGAAAGGATCACGCGGGACGATCGAGGCGAAATCCGTTACCACTACGTGCTGGCCGATTACATTTGCCGGCCGATAGGAGGCACACTTGCGGCGGCCGATGACGCGGCGGAAGTGCGCTGGTTTACGCCGTCAGAACTCATGGCCGTTGACGTTACCGAAGGAACGCCTGCCGTCATCGAGAAGGCGTTCCGCATGAGAGACGAAGCGCCCGGTGCATAGGTAGTCATGTCGAAGCCCGCCACGGAATCTCTTGAGCTACCTGCCCTACTCGATGTCGTCGGGCGCTACGTTGTCAGCCCGCTGGGGAAGTGGCGCCTCAGCGCGTGGTGCGAGAAACCGCTCTTCGCCGCGCGGCAGGGTGCTGAACAGGCGCTGGCCGAGACCGCCGAAGCCATGGAAGTTTGGAGGCGTGGGCAAGGCGCCGAGGACGACGAAACCCGCACCCTGCCGCCGCGCTTTCAAGGGCTCAGAGATCTGCGGTTCGCTATCGACAAACTCCGGCCCGACGGTGCCGTTCTCGAAGGCATCGAGATCTACGACCTGCTCGAACTGCTCGACCGGGCCGACGACGGCCGCCGGCGCATGGGCCGCGAGCCCGACCGCTACCCGAACCTCGCGGTCTATCACGCCCGGCTTTCAGACTTCACAGCCCTGCTCGCTGAACTGTCCGGCAAACTCCGTCCCAACGGCGAACTGCTCGACGAAGCCAGTCCGCAACTCGCCCGCATCCGGCGCCAAATCGAACAGCAGCGTAGTCTGATTCAGTCAACGCTCGAAGATTTCGTCCGGCATCACTACGAAGAAGGCGTCCTTCAGGAAAACTACGTCACCATTCGCAACGGCCGTCTTGTCGTCCCGGTGAAGTCATCTTGGAAACGCCGCATCGAAGGCGTCATCCACGCATCGAGCTCGACCGGGCAAACCGCCTTCATCGAACCCATCGAATCCATCGAACTCAACAACCGCATCGTCAGTCTGCTCGAAGAGGAGCAGATCGAGATCCTGCGCATTTTGCGCGAGATGACCGCGCGTCTGCGGTCCGAGCGCACCGCCATTTCTGAAGCTCTGTTCGCCCTGGCCGATCTTGAGTTGATCTTCGCCAAGGCGCGTTTCGGCATCGACTTCCGCTGCTCGACCGCCGTATTTGAGAAAGAGGAACATCCTTGCCTCAAGCTGAAGCAGGCGCGCCATCCGCTCTTGGAAGACGTGCTGCGGCGCGACGGCCGCGAGATCCTGCCGTTCTCGCTCACACTTGATGACGAGCGCCGCGTGCTGCTCGTCAGCGGACCCAACGCGGGCGGCAAGACCGTTGTGCTTAAGACGATCGGTCTGCTGTCGCTGATGAGTCAGGCCGGCATCCCCGTGCCCGCCGAGCAAGCCGAGCTGCCCTGGTTCCGCCACGTGCTCGCCGACATCGGGGATGCGCAATCGATCACCGAAAATCTCAGTACATTCTCGGCGCACGTTGAGCAGTTGAAGTTCATGATGCGCGAGGCCGATGACCGCTCGCTCGTTCTCATCGACGAACTCGGCGCCGCCACCGATCCCGAAGAAGGCGGCGCGTTTGGCATCGCCGTCGTGGACCATTTCGCGAAGCGGAACTCGTTTGCCGCCGTCTCGACCCACTTACCGGGACTCAAAGCCTACGCCGCGAACCAGCCGGGCGTCGAGAATGCCGCCGTCGGCTTCGACGAAGAGACCTTCACGCCGACGTACGTTCTTACCGTCGGCGTGCCGGGCCTCTCGGCCGGAATCGAGATGGCGGCCCGCCTGGGTGTCCCCGACGAGGTTATCGCCCGCGCCCGCCAAGCTCTGGGCTCGCACGCCGAGCAAACAGCTACGTTCCTGCGCCGACTGCATGAGAAGGTTGCGGAACTCGAATCCGCCCGCGCCGCGCTCGCGCAGCAGCAAGAAGACATTGAGGCCGAGAACCGGCGGTTTCAAAAAACGCTGGAACGTGAGCAGGCCGCCAAGACTGTCGAGTTGCAAAGGCACGCCGAAGAGCGCATCAAGAATTTCGAGGCCGAGATGCGAGCCGCGATTCAGAAGCTCGATGAATCGAGAGAAAGCCGCAAGGCGGCGTCTGAACTCCAGCGGCAACTATCCAAGCAGCGCCGTCAACTGCGCACGAGCCTGCAACAGGACGCGCCCGGCGGCCAGCCGAAACCGGAGCCCGCCCGCGAGATCGACCTCGATGAGCCCATTCCCGTCGGCAGCGCCGTCCGCCTGCTCGCGTTGGGCACGACGGGACGAGTGATTCGGCAACTCTCCGGCAACCGCTGGGAAGTCCAGGCCGGGCAGCTCAAGCTGCAAGTGGGCCGTGACGACATCACCGAACTTCTCGCCGAAGCGCCGCCCGCCTCTCTACAACTCGCGAGTGGCATCACCTTCAAGCCGGCCCTCAAAGACGCCGCCTCTCTCTCGGAGATTAAAGTCATCGGCAAAGATTCCGACGACGCCCGCTCTACCGTCGATAAATTTCTCGACGACGCCGTCCTGGCGCAGGTTCAGCGCGTGCGCATCATCCACGGTCATGGCATGTATACGCTTCGCAATACCCTCTGGCTTATGTTTGCCACGCATCCGCACGTTGAGCGCTACTACCAAGCCGAGCAACAGGAAGGTGGCGCGGGCGCTACGATTGTCGAAGTTCGTCTGTAGCCGGCGAAGGTGTAATATAGGCACGCCCGTTTCGTCGTATACTTCCTCCCTCTGAGGATTACCAACTCATGCCCTTCAAACGGATTCTTCTTGCCGCCGCCCTGTCGCTTAGCCTCGCCGGCGCCGAGGTCGTCCGTATTGAAATCACCGAAACCATGCCCGTCCTCAACGGCAAATCCTTCGGCAAGACCGGCCCTTACGACCGCCTCGTTGGCAAAGTCTATTTCGAGGTCGATCCGAAGAGCGACGCCAACCGCCGTGTCTCTGACATTGACTACGCGCCGCTCAATAGCCGTGGCCGTGTCGAGTTCTCCGCCGACCTTGATCTGCTCGTCCCGCGCGATCCCGCCAAGGGCAACGGCACGGTCTTCTATGAAGTCGTCAACCGCGGCCGCAAGGGCGCCCTCAACAAATTCAACCTCGGCTCCGGCTCGAACGACCCGCGAGAAGAGGCTCACTTCGGCGACGAACTCATGCTGAGCGAAGGCTTCACCATGGCCTGGATGGGCTGGCAATATGACGTCCCGCCTGAGCCCGGCCTGATGCAATTCTTCGCGCCCACCGCCCGCGACGGCGACAAGCCCATCGTCGGTCTCGTCCGCTCCGACTTCGTGCCCGACGAGCCGATACACAGCTTCCACCTCGCCGACCGCACCCACATCCCGTATCCCGTGCGCGACCCCGACGACCCCGAAATCCGTCTCACTGTGCGTGATCGCATCGACGCCCCGCGCAAAGTCATCCCGCGCGATGAATGGCTCTTCGCCGCCGAGAAAGACGGCCACCCGGTCCCCAACCGCACGCACGTTTACGTCAAGAAGGGTCTCGTCCCGGGCAAGATCTACGAGATCGTCTACCGTGCCCAAGACCCGAAGCTCGTCGGACTCGGCCTCGCCGCCACCCGCGACCTGATGTCGTTCCTCAAGTACGGCGGCGGCGAAGGCTATAGCGGCTCGCTCGCCGGTTACCACCGCGGCATCGAAAGGACCATTGGCTTCGGCTCCTCCCAAAGCGGGCGTTTTCTGCGCACCTTCCTCTACTTCGGATTCAATAAAGACGAGCACGGACGAAAGTCCTTCGACGGCCTGTGGCCGCACGTCGCCGGCGGCGGACGTGGCAGCTTCAACCATCGCTTCGCGCAACCCTCGCGCGACGCCCGCCCGCACTTCAACTTCCTCTATCCCACCGATATCTACCCGTTCAACGACATCGCGATTGAAGACCCCGAAACCGGCCGCAAGGAAGGCATCCTCTCGCGGACGATCGAGCAAGCCGTCGCGCCGAAGATCTTCTATAGCAACTCCTCCTACGAATATTACGGGCGTTCGGCGTCGCTGATTCACACTACGCCCGACGGCGAGGGCGACGCGCCTATCCACAACGGCACCCGCATCTACATGTTCGCGGGCGCGCAGCACGGAGCCGGCAGCTTCCCGCCCAGCAGCGGCGGCGCGCAGAACCCCGCCAACGCCAACGACTATCGCTGGGGCATGCGCGCTCTGCTGCTCGCTCTCAACGACTGGGTCGCCGGCAAAGCCGAGCCGCCGCCGTCGCAATACCCGCGCATGTCCAATCACCAACTCGTGCCGCTCGCCGAGATGCGCTTTCCGAAAATCCCTGGCGTTGAGATTCCGAAGCGCATGCACCACGGCTACCGCGTCGACTACGGTCCCGACTTCTTGTCGAAGGGAATCGTCACCATCGAGCCGCCCAAAGTCGGCAAGGAATTCCGCATGTTCGTCCCGCAAGTGAACGACGACGGCAACGAAACCTCCGGCATCGTGTTGCCGGTGATTGAGGTCCCGCTCGCCAGCTATATGGGATGGAACCTGCGCGCCGCTGAGATCGGCGCGCCGAAGGAACTTTTCAGCATGCGTGGCTCGTACGTCGCGTTTCCCAAGTCGGCCGACGACCGCAAGAAAACAGGCGACCCGCGGCCTTCCATGGAAGAGCGCTATGAAAACCGCGACGCGTATCTTGAAAAGATCACGAAATCCTCGGGCAGGCTGGCGGAGAACCGCTACGTCCTTTCCCGCGATATCCCCGGCATCGTCGACCAAGCCGCTGAGCAGTGGGACTACTACATGAAGAAGAAGTGACCGCCCGCTCACCCCTGCTTGTTACTGCATCGAAAGCCGGCGTCGGTTTTCAATGAGCCACGCTTTCGCGCATCAATTCGCCGACAGCCGAGGCGATATCGATCAAGTGGAACGGTTTCAGGAAGAGCTTCTCGGCGCCGAGAAGCTTGGCTTCGCGGAGAAGGGGGCCTGGGGTGAGATCATCGCCGCCGCCAGAGACAGCGATGATTCTGGCGTGGGGGTGGCGGTCACGGATGACGCGGATCACGTCCAGGCCCGTCCCGTCGGGCAGCACGAGGTCGGTGATGACGACATCGAAGCGATTCTCCGCCGCGAGTTGAAGTGTCTTGCCAAGCCCGGCCGCTCCCACCACCTCATAGCCGTAGTGTCCGAGGCCTTCCTCGAGTAGCTCACGAATCGGCCGCTCATCCTCGACGACGAGAACGCGTCCCTGCGCCTGCTTGGGCCGTGGCGCCGTTTCGTCGTCGGCCGCGCGGAGCAGGAAATGAAAGGTTGCTCCGGCGCCGACGCTGGATTCGATCCAGATCCGGCCCCAATGTTGTTCGATGATTTTCTTGCAGGTGGCCAGCCCGATGCCTGACCCTTTCGGTCCATTCCTTGCGTCGACTCTGGTGAAGGGGGCAAAGATCGCTTCGTGATGCTTGCTGTCAATGCCGACTCCGTTGTCCTTGACCCACACATGCCATGCGGTTGATTCCCGCTGGGCCCCGATTTCTACCACGGTGGTGCGTTCGGAATGAAACTTCAGGGCGTTCATCAGCAGATTTTGCAGCAACTGGCTGAGCGACAATCCGTCTCCCCAGACCGTGGGCAATTTTCCGGCATGGATTTCCGCGTTCGTCTCCTTGATCGCCGGGCCGAGCGCGGCGAGTACACCGCGAAGACACTGCTGGAGGTTCACCGGGCCCATCGCGGCCTGGCCGCGGCCGACGCGCGAATAGCTGAGCAGACCCTCGATCATCTCCGACATGCGCGACGACATGCGTACGGCCGACGCCACGAATTTCTGCCCTTCTTTGCCCAACTGTTCGCCATAGAAGTCACGGAGCAGATCCAGATTGCCCTTGATCGCGCACAGCGGCTGCTGCAGATCGTGGGCGACGATCGAAACGAAGCTCTCGAGTTCCTGCTCTTTGTCGCGGCGCCGCCGTTCGTCGGCAACTTTGTCGATGGCACTGCGAATCGTATCTTCCAGCACCACCGGATCGATGTGGGACTTGACGAGGTATTCCTGCGCGCCCCGCCGGAATGTTTCCGCGGCGATCGCTTCGTCGCCACGCTCGGTCACGGCGATCACCGGTACGTCGCACCCGGCCTGCCGGATCTGTGTCAGTATCTCCATCCCGTTGGGGACGCCCAGTTCGTGGTCGAGCAGCAGGCAGTCAGCGCCGGCGCGGAGCACGGCATCGCGGCCCTCCACGCCATCAAGGTAGTGCGCGAGGTGAATGTCGAAGGAGTCGATCTTGTCGAGGTTCCGGCGCAGAATGCCGGCGTCGGCCGGGTTATCGTCAATCACGACGATCCGCATTTTCTTTCGCGGCAGGCGCTCTCTTTGGCTAGTAGGCGTCATCGGGCAAACGCACACACGTGAGCCAATACGTCGTTAGACAGTGCAAAGTTTTCCGAAACTCGTTGAGTTCAGAGGGCTTCTTGACGTACGAGCTGCACCCGAGCTGGTAGCCGCGATTGATATCCTCGGGCCGGTCCGATCCGCTGAGCATCACGGTGGGGATCGTCTTCAATCGCGGGGTTGTCTTGACCTTCTCAAGGACGGCCCATCCGTCGCGTCGCGGCATATTGATATCCAGCAGAAGCAGGTTGGGGCAGGGCCGGCTGGCCGGGTCCGAGTACTTGCCGCGACCCTCCAGATAGTCCAGCGCTTCTTCTCCGTCCTCCACCAACCGGAGATCAAACCCGCCACCTTCTTCCGCGGCGATCCGCCGGTAGAGACCGCGATCCGCCGCATTGTCCTCGGCAACCAGAATTGTATGGACTGCGCCTGTTCTCGTCATTCGCTCAGGGAACTCCGTCATGCCGGGCCCGCGGGAAGCGTGAACCGCAAGTGAGCGCCTTCTCCCTCCGGGGGCTCGACCCAGATACGGCCCCTATGCCGCTCAATAGCTCGGCGGCAAATAGCGAGCCCCACGCCGCTGCCCTGATACTCGCCGCGGCCATGCAGCCGCTTGAAGGGAGAGAAAATATGCTCCGCGTACTCGGCCGGAATCCCAATGCCGTTGTCCCGAACCCCGCATACTCACTCACCCCCCTGTCCGCGTTCGGCCGTGAGCTGGATCTTCGGCGTCATCCCCTTTGCACGGAACTTGTTGGCGTTGCTGATCAGGTTTTGATAAAGCTGCGTCAACATCCGCCGGTCGCCTCGAACGCTCGGCAGGCCCGATGATTCGCATTGCGCGCCGCTTTCGCGCAGAGCGACGTCGAGAGCCGCCAACGACTCTCGCACGCACTCCTCCAGCGAAACGTCCGTAATTTGCAGCTCCCGGCGCCCGACTCGCGACAGAGTCAATAGGTCCTGCACCAACTCCTGCATCCGCGAAGCGGACTGCTTGATGTATTTAAGATCCTGCGCGGCGTCGGGCGGCAGACCCGAAGGCAGATCTTCCTCCAGCAAGGCCACGTAGGAAAGCAGGTTACGAATGGGCTCTTGCAGATCGTGTGAGGCGACGGTAGAGAACTCCTCGAGTTCGGCGTTGGCGGCGGCGAGGTGATTGACGGCTTGCTCGTGGGCGGCGGCAAGATCATTGACAGTTTTCTCAAGCTTGGCCGCCGCCGCGGCGCGCGCGCTGATATCCATGAGGGAGGCCAGCACGACTCCGCCTCCCAGCGCATCGATCGGGTTCAGGCCGATTTCGACCGGAAACTCCGTTCCATCCTTGCGCCGCCCGAATAGTTGGTTCCCCAACCCCATCGGCCGGGTTTCGCTCTTTTTACGGAACTCCTTGCGATGGCCGAGATGCCGTTCCCGAAACCTGGCCGGAACGAGGCATTCGATCGGTTGACCTAATAGCTCTTCCTGCCGGTAGCCGAACATAGCCTCGATTTGGCGATTGGCGAGCACGATCTTGCCGTCTTCATCGACGGCTATCATGCCGTTGGGTGCTGCCTCGACCGCTGCGCGGAAGAGTCCGTGAGCGCCCTGAGTGATATCGATGGGTCGTTCCGCTGATTGTTCCTGTTTCGACTCTGTATTCTCAGAATTCATACTCACCGGTTGGTCCAGGGGCCCAAGGACATGGAAGCAGGGCGGCGCGTCCCGTTGCTCATCGCTTCCCTGATGCGGACCCGAGGTCTAACTTTTCTCTTTTGAATCGTATAGCGGCCCCTCTCGACACGGGAGCGCGACCCCTAAACGGTCTCTCAGTGATGTTATCGACTAAACGGCCGGAATCATTAGCCCCTTGTTTTGGTCTGGGCGTCAAGCGGTCTCACGGCCTTATGGCGCTCCGGGACGCCGGACCCCGCACCCGCCCCGCGGTGGCCGGCGCACTCTCGTTCGCATCCGGCACGCCAACTGCTACGGCGCGCGATGTCGCTGGCCAAGCAAGTGCCGCGATGCTACCCTGCGGCTGCAACCCGTTCACAAACCCCTTTTCGCAGCCAGGTCATGCAACTTGAAACCTTGATCGAAACCTCTCTTTACGTGGAAGATCCGCTCCGCTCCGAGCGGTTCTATCGAGACGTCCTCGGCCTGGACACGATACTGTCCAATCCAAGAATTGTCGCGATGAGCGTAAGCTCACGCCATGTCTTGCTGCTCTTCCAAAAGGGCGGGTCGCTCGAATCGCTCGAAACTTCCGGCGGCACGATTCCGCCCGCCGACGCTGGTGGGCAGATGCATGTGGCCTTCAGCGTGAGCGAAGCCGAGCTTGACCGCTGGGAAGATCAACTCCGCGAACGCGGCGTCGAAATCGAAAGCCGCGTCGATTGGGCCAAAGTGCCTTGGGAGGGCCGCGTTCCCCGCACCTCCGGCCGCAGCATCTATTTCCGAGACCCCGACGCTCATTTGCTCGAACTCGTAACGCCGGGGGTCTGGCCGGGCACGTATTAGGGAGCCAAGCCGGGTTTCTTACTCCGTCTTCCGGGTAGTCACCTTCGGCAACTCCAAAGGCTCCATCGGTTCGAACAACCCAAAAGCGAACACCGCCGTGGCCGACGCAATCGCCACATGCTGCTTGCCGCCCGCCTCGTAAATCACCGGCGAGGCCGTCGACAATTCGCCCATGTTGAAGTTCCACAGATGGCTTCCGGTCTTCGCGTCCAGCGCCACCAATTGCCCGTCGTCGTCGCCTGAAAACAGCACCCCGGTCGCCGTCGACACCGTACCGGTCCACATACGCCCGAAGCCCGTCATCGGATACTCCCAGGCCCGCTTGCCGGTCTTGGGATCGATCGCCCGCAGAATCACCTGCCCGCCTTCTTCCGTTGCGCCGCCGCCGGGAAAGTTCTTCATCGGCTCCGGGTCTTGTTCTGACAAATTGAACCAGCCGCACTGCTCGAGTGTCAGCACATACAGCAGCCCGGTTTGGGGATGATACGTCTGCCCCATCCAGTTCGTCGCGCCTTTTACGCTCGGGCACACCCATTTGCCTTCCAGCGTCGGGTCCGTATCCGGGATCAGAATCGGCCGCCCGTCCTTGCCGATCCCGCTCGCCCAGTTCACGCTATCGGTCAACTGCGTCGCCCGCAGAAACTCCCCCGTCACCCGGTCGAGCACATAGAAAAATCCGTTACGGTTCGCGTGCAGCACCACTTTTCTCTGGCGGCCCTCCCACTCCATGTCGAGCAGCACGGGCCAGCTTTGTGCATCCCAATCGTGCGTGTCGTGTGGCGTGAACTGGAAGTACCATTTCATCTTGCCGGTATCGAGATCAAGCGCCAGCAGTGAGCACGAATAGAGGTTGTCGCCCGGCCTCACCGCGGCGTTGAAGTCCGGCCAGGGGTTGCCCGTCGTCCAGTAGAGCGTGTTCGACTCGGCGTCATAGGTGCCCGAGAGCCAGGCCGCACCGCCGCCCCACTCGATCAGATCGCCCCAGGTTTCAGAGCCCGGCTCGCCCTTCGCCGGAATGGTGTAAGTGCGCCAAAGCTCCTCGCCCGTATCGGCCGACAGCGCCGCGATGAAGCCGCGCATCCCGCTATCGCCGCCGGCGCTGCCGACGATCACCTTGTCCTTCACCGCCAGCGGCGCCGAGGTGGATGTCACGCCGTCCTCCACGCTGGCGTATTTCTTGCTGAAGATGACAACACCGGACTGCCGGTCGAGCGCCGTCAGGTAGTTATCGCTCGTCACGAAATACACACGGTCGCCCATGATCGCCGGCCCGCGGTTCGGACCCGATTGTTCCGCTCGCCCGTCGGCATAGCTCCAGATCAGCCGTCCGGTGCTCGCGTCCAGCGCATACATCGCGTTGGTGTTCGTGACATACATCACGCCGTCGTAGACGACCGGTGAAGTCTGAAGCCGTACCGAGTTCGGCACGCGGTACACCCACTTGGGAACAAGTGATCCGGCGTTCTCTGGCGTGATCTGCTTGAGCGGGCTATGCCGCCAGCCGTTGTAGCTGCCGGCGTAAGTCAGCCAATCCTTGCCCGGGCTTTTGAGAATATCTTGCGGGCGTACCTGCGCCGCTGCCACGCTCGACAACGAGAGAGCCAACACCAACCAACGACGCCGCATCATTTGCTCTCCTCTTCGCCCTTGCGCAGGCTCTGACGCGCCAAGAACGCGAACAGATTCTCCAGTTCCGCCTCCGACAGCCGCTTGCCATAATCCCCCGGCATCGGCGAACCCTCGCGGATCTCAAGCTCTGTCACGTCGCGCATTGATATCAGATGCAGCTTGCCCTGCCGGTCAATCACCTGCAACGAATAGTTGTCGCGGTTGCGGGCCACGCCGCGAATCGTTTCGCCGTTCTTGAGCTTTACCGCCACAGCTTCATTCCCGAGGAAATAAAGCCCTTCGGACGGTTTAAGCACCGACTCCTTGATCAAGGCCAGGGGACGCAGCCCGCCGATATTCGTCAGGTCCGGTCCCAAACGCCCGCCCTTGCCATGAATCGCGTGACAGTTCGCGCAGCCCGTCTTCTCGCTCCAGAAAACTTTCTCGCCGGCCGCACCGTCACCCGCCGCGGGATTGTCAGCCGCTGGGCCAATCAGCGCATGGATGAACGCCACCAGATTCCACGTTTCGTCGTCGGTAAGATTCGTCGCCGGCATGTCCGCGCCGGGCAGGCCGTTGCGGATCAAGGAAAAAATCTTCTCGTCCGTCAGCGGATGCCACATCGGCCGCCGCACCAGATTCGGCCCGCGCCCGCCACTGCCGTCCGGCCCGTGACAGCCCGCGCACGATCGCATGTAAAGCTTTTCGCCCACCGCGATCGCCTTGGGGTCACCAATCGCCGGATTCTTCGATTCGCCTTCGTAAAGCCCATGCTGGGCCGCCAGCGGCGCGGCGAGCAGGAGCACGCAAGCCAGTATTCTCATGACCAGATAATCATACAGGAACTCCCGTCGTTCGGCCTTTCGCTAGGTACCGGGAAGCGTGTGACCAGATCCATATCCTGGAACGGTCTGGTACATGCAGGCTTGCCACGCCTCCGGGTCGCCCGACTGTAGTACGTTGATACCTTGAAAACCCTGCAAGGCATCCGCGTCATCGACGTTTCCCAAAACCTCGCCGGCCCTCAATGCGCCCAGATCTTGGGCGATCTCGGCGCCGACGTCATCAAAGTTGAACCCCTGTCCGGCGATCCCGCGCGTGCCTGGGGGCCTCCCTTCTGGGAGGGCGAAGCACCGCTGTTTCTTTCTGGAAACCGCAACAAGCGCAGCATCACCCTCGACCTCAAATCCAGTGGCGGCCGCCAGGTTCTCGAACGCCTCATCGAGTCAGCCGACATCTTCGTGCAGTCATTTCGCAAAGGCGTCATCGAATCGCTCGGCTTCGGACACGAGAAACTCCGCGCCCGCCGGCCCGAGTTGATCTACGCCTCGATCACCGGCTTCGGAGCCGAAGGTCCCTTGAGCGAAACGCCCGGCTACGATCCCCTCATCCAGGCCTATAGCGGCATCATGTCGATGACCGGCTATCCTGACGGCCCGCCCGCCCGTGTCGGCGGCGCGGTCGTCGACATCGGCACCGGCATGTGGACCGCCCTCGGCATCCTCGCCGCCCTTCGCGAGCGCGACCAAACCGGCCAAGGGATGCACGTCGAATCCTCCCTCCTCGCCACCTCCCTCGTCTGGATCAGCTACCACCTCACCGGCTATCTAGCGGGCGGCGAACTCCCGCACCGCGCCGGATCGGGATTCTCGATGGTTGCTCCCTACGAAGCTTTCCCGACGCAAGACGGCGACCTGATGATCCTTGCCGGCAATGACGGCATCTTCGTCCGCCTCTGCGAAGCACTCGGAGTCCCCGAACTTGCCGCCGATCCGCGTTTCGCGACAAATCCTGAGCGCGTCTCCCACCGCCAGGAACTCACGGGTATCGTCGCCTCTAGCACGCGCAAGCACACCACCGCCGCGCTCCGCACGCTGCTCGAGAAACACCGCGTCCCCTACTCTCCCATCCAAGACGTCTCTCAAGTTGTTCGCGACCCCCAAGTCGCCGCGGCGGGAATCCTCGATCCCGTTCCGCATCCGCGCATCCCCAACTACCGGGAAGTTGCCTTCCCCCTCCGTTTCGATGGCGAACGTCCCCAACCCAGCCGCCCCGCGCCACAACCCGGCGAGCACACCTCTGAGATCCTCACCGAACTCAACTACACTCCCGGCGAGATCCAGGCCCTCGTCGAAGAACGCTGCGTTAGCCGGCCACCGAAATCGCAGAATCCGTGAGCAACCATGAAAGTCCTCGTCCTCTGTACGGGAAATTCCTGCCGTAGCCAAATGGCTGAAGGCCTGCTGAAGTCTCTCGACCACCGCCTGGAGGTTCACTCCGCCGGGACTCACCCCTCAGCCCAGGTCAACCCCACCGCCATCCGCGTTATGCAAGAGGTCGGTGTCGACATCTCCGGCGGCTATCCCAAACATGTCGATCCGTTCCTCGATCAGCCCATTGACTACGTCATTACCGTTTGCGGCGACGCCGAGCAGAACTGCCCCGTCTTCGGCGGCCAAGTCGGCAAGCGCATGCACATCGGCTTCCCCGATCCCGCCAATGCCAGCGGAACCGATGAGCAGATCCTCGGGGTGTTCCAAGCGTGCCGCGATGGCATCAAGACCCGCTTCAGCGAACTTTACGAACAGGAACTCAGACCGAAACTCGACGCGAAGACTTAGGAGTCCAGCCCCAGCAGCTCCAGCGTCGGACTGTGAATTAAACTCTCGATCTCCTCTTCGGTAAATCGAGGCAAGCCCGTTCCCTCCACCATCTTGTTGATGTTGCGCAGCGCGTCCAAGGTCGCGGGCGTCGTGGTGAACGGGAAGTCAGTGCCGTAGAGCAGCTTGTCCCAAACGCCGTACTCCTTGGCCAGCATCAAGCCGTTGAAAAACTGCCACGGCCGATAGTGCAGCGCCGAAATATCCGAGAAGAAATTCGGCTGCTTGCGGATCATGACGATCGTGTCCTCCATCCAGGGATGCCCGAGGTGGGCAATGATCATCTTCAGGTCCGGGAACTGCAGCGCCACATCTTCGAGCAGAATCGGCAGCGAATACTTGAGCGGCGCTTTCGTCGGAAACGTCGTCCCCTGGTGGATCATGATCGGCAGCTTATGCGCCTCGCAGAACTCATACACAGGCATCATGCGGTTGTCGGTCGGATGGATGTTCTGGTAGATCGGCCCTATCTTCACGCCCTTCAAGCCGAGCTTCACGCTTTGCTCCAGCGTGTCGCGGACCTTATCCACCGTGGGGTCGACCGCGGCGAAACCGATCACTTTTTCCGGGTGCTGATTCTGGTAGTCAGCAATGTATTCGTTGGGAACCATCAGGCCCGAGCTCGCGGCGCGCAGGCCGAAAACGATCACTTTGTCAACGCCGTCCATGGCGGCCATGTGGCGTTCCGGAGGCACGTGCAGGTCCATCTTGGCGCCCCTGGCTCGCGAGTGGGCCTCCTCCACAAATGCATCGCTAACGTGACCGGGATACTCCCAGATATGGCTATGGCAATCGACAATCATGTCCTGTGCTCCTCGTTCGTTGACGGCCTCCAGGGGATCGGGTTGCGATTTACTGGAGGCGCATGGCCCATCATTGTATACTGCGGTTTGCCTTCGCCGGAGCGCACTTTTTCGTGTTCCCGTGGTGTCTCCGCAAGCCCGGCATGAGCCGCCCATTCCTAAGTAGCGCGCGCGGCGCCTCCAGTTTTCAGTACATGGTCATTCTGCTGGGCTCCGCCCTGGCGGCGCTGCTGCTCGCCGAAGCCTATCTCTCGTATCAGGCTTCGTCGCGCCTCACGCTGCCGTTTTACAACGAACTTTATCCGTATGTGATGTTCCGCCCACACGCCGACACCGTCTACGAAACGCCCGACACGCACGTGATGTCGCACAACGCCCGGCGCATCCTGCACTACACCAACGCTGATGGCTTCCGCGTACCCTCAGCGGAGTACCAAATCCCCAAATCAAAACCCGAGGGCCAACTGCGCATCGCCTTCCTGGGCTCCTCGGCCGTGGAACTCGGAAGCAGTTACGAGACCACGCTTCCGGGTGCGTTGCGGGCTGTGCTGCGCGAGCGCTACCCCGGCCGCGATATCGAGGTCATCAACGCCGGCATTCAGTCCTCCGTGTCGCGCCAATCGATCATGCAGCTGGTATTCACCCTCCTACCTTATGAGCCTGACATCGTCATCCTCTACGACGGTGTCAACGATATCGGACTCCCGCTTACGTACGAGTCGCGCGCTAACTTCCCTTACAACTTCCAGACGATGCAAGAAGCTTGGGACGACTACCGTCAGGATTACGAACAGCCTCTCTGGCAACTTTTGCTGAATCGCAGCCGCGTTTATGCCACGTTGCGGGCGCAGTTCGGCGACCCCGGCGAGACGACATCGGCCAACACCGTTGTCCTCGGGCTCAATAAAGCGCCCAACGCCGTGACTCCCGATTACGTGATGTACACTCCCGAGTTCGTCGAGCAACACATCGCGGCCTATCTCTCGAACTGGCGGCAGCTCATCGAGTTGTCAGAAGCTTTCCACTACGTTCCCGTCTGTATTCTGCAGCCCACCGGGGGGCTTGAAAGGGACTACGCCTTGCCCCTAACGATGCGCGATTTCGGGCTGGAAGAGGAGGTCGCGAACGAGTGGATCGACGCGTTCGCCGTCCTCTACGAAGAGTCTGACAAGCAGATCGAGCAGCTCAAGTCAGAGCAACCAGACCGCGCCATCCTCAACCTCAGAAGCTACCTTACACCTTCGCAAGACCACTTCTGGGATCTAGTCCATGTCTACGACGAAACCAACCGCAAGCTGGCCGACCGCATTTACGAAGAGATCCAGCTCGTAGTTGAAACATCCCTGGAAAAGTAGGGGCGCGGCATGCCGTGCCCGTTGGCTAGGCGCCAACCACTTCCAGGTCCACCCGTTCCGACTCCACTCCCCCGCACCGCACCGCCACTTTGTACGCGCCGGGAATACTACTAGGGGGCAGGCGTACGTTCAGTTGCTGCAGTCCTTCATCATCCCGCTCCGAAAGAAAATCGACCGAAAGGCAGGCGCTTCCGAGCATCACCTTCACGTGCTCGCGCAAGATACGGCCGGGTAATCCGCGTACCCACAGCGACGCCCACATCTCATTCGCGAACACCACGCGATTCGCGTCAAACGTCTTCGCATCGGCGACGCCCACCAGCTTGAGTAATTCCGGCCGGGCCACCGGCTCTTCCTGGTCGACGTAAATCTCCACGGGCTCGCTGTAAGGGCTGTTCTTTGTTCGAATCCGGACCCCATGTCTACCGGGGTCTATACCCTTCGGGACCATGAAGTCCGCTTGCCAAGTCCGGGCTTCCCCCTGTTTGACCGCCTCTGTTGTGGCCGCCCCCTGCGTCACATAGAGCGGCCGCACGCCATAGCCGGCGACCTCGGGGAAAACATCGCTGACCGCCAGGC
The DNA here is from genome assembly GCA_027624045.1 of Acidobacteriota bacterium. GTDB lineage: Bacteria > Acidobacteriota > Terriglobia > Bryobacterales > UBA6623 > JAPPLB01. The sequence goes on along the minus strand of JAQBUE010000004.1, from coordinate 24,077 downwards.
TTTCCTCTTCTGAGTCGAACCAAGCCGTCAGGTAGTCGTCATGCTTCGACGAAGTTGTGCGCTGCTGTGTCAGGCCGTTCACCGCGCGATGGATACGGGGCGCGGCCACCGTCAGTCCCTCTGGGACCGCCTCCCATTGCCGCCTACAGATGACATGGGCGCGCTGCTCGACAATCTCGCTCGGCTCGACCCGTGGAAAGCCCGCCGTGCGGCATAGCGCCAGTAGACATTCCGCCGTCGGGCCGACCCAGTTATCGAGTTGGGTGGCGAGTTCGTCGGTTTCGTAGAACTCCATCACCGTGGGGCCGCCGGCCGCTTCATCGGTGACGTACGATTCGACAAACGCCATGTCATTCGTAACCGAGCAAACTTTCTCGAGCCCCAACAACGGATGCTTCAGGTGGTAGAGCACGCCAAAAAACAGCACGATGTCGAAACGGCCGATGGCGTCAGGCGAGATGTCGTAGACGCTCATGACGCGGTACTCGACCTTCGAGTTCAGCCGGTCACGCGCCACGTGAAAGGCCGGCTGCTCGACATTGTCGATCGCCATGACTTCGGCACCGCGCCGCTCCATCTCGAAGGCATACCAGCCGTCCCAAGTGCCGATATCGAGCACGCGTTTGCCCGATAGGTCCCGCGGCAGGGGGAAATATTCGAGTCGCCGCTTTTGCTGCTCGATGCTCAAAAGGCCCTGCAGCACCTGCCCGTCGGGCAGTTCGATGCTGTGATACCATCCGCCTTGAGAGAAGTCCTTCGCTAGATCGCGCCAATGGTCGCGAGTGCTGGGGTCATTGGCGCCGACGCGAGCCATACCGGTCACGCTATCAGAGCATCCTCGGCAAAGCAATTTACGGCTTCTTCATTCCCAGACGGCAGGCCGCACGCGATGAGTATCGGTAGCAAAGGATTGTGGCGTTACTCGGCCATCGTGGCGGGCTCGTTCGCCGCGGCGCTGATTCTCGCGGAAGTTTACCTCGCTTCAACCGGCGGCCCCAAATGGAATCTGCCGTTCTACAACACCCTGTATCCGTACGTGATGTTCCGGCCGCCGGCGAACTTGCGGTATCTGAGCGACGAAACGTTCAAGATGTCGCGCCATACCAAGACGGTGCATCACTACACGAACGAAGACGGGCTCCGCATCGTTTCTCCTGACTACAAGCTGCCGAAGCAAAAGCCGCCGGGGCAGTTGCGCGTCGCCATGCTGGGCGGCTCGACCGTCGAGATCGCAAGTGAATTCGAATCAACTCTGCCCGGTTCGCTGAAGACAGTCCTTCACAAAGAGCATCCCGGCTACGACATCGAAGTCATCAACGCCGGTATCCAATCGTCAATCGCGCGCCAAGCCGTCGTTCACTTGATGTTCACCGTCGTGAACTATCACCCCGACATCGTCATCTTCTACGACGGACACAACGATCTCGGCTTGCCTTTGATGTATGAAGCGCGGCCGAACTTCCCCTACAACTTTCAGACCATGCAGGAAGCTTGGGACGCCTATCGCGCCGCTTACGACGAATCGCTGTTCAGCCTGATCTTGAACCGCAGCTACCTCTACGCCGCCGTTCGCGAAAACTTGCGAGGCGCCGATGAGACCGCAACCACCACCAACACGGTGGCGAAAGCCATGGGCCGGGGCCCTTACGCGATGGACGCGGAAGACATCCTCGACGATCCCGAGTTCGTGAAAAGCTTCGTCGATTCGTACCTGTCCAATTGGCGGATGGTGATCGATCTTTCGAAGGTCTACGGTTTCCAGCCCGTATTCGTGCTGCAAGCGACCAGCGGAACGAACCGCGCGTTTACCATCGATGAACTCAACCGCGGCTTCTTCGGCAACGAACAGTTGGCCGCTAACTATACCGACGCCTTTATCGCTCTCTACGACGAAGCCGGCCGGCGTGTGGAAGAAATGCGCGTCGAGCACCCTGGCGCCATCTTCATGAACATCGGCGAGTATCTCGAGCCGCCCGGGGACTACTACTGGGATGGCATCCACGTCTTCGACGAAGTGAACCTGAAGCTGGCGGGGCGCATTCATCAAGATATCCAGGAAATGGTGAAGAGCCGCCTCAAAGGGCTGCCGCGATCGGCCGCAAACGGGGAGCGCCCTTGAACCGCAAGACACGTTGCGCGGCGGTCCCAGCGGTCTTGCTGCTGGCACTAGCCGCTTGTGGCGGCGGCATTCCAGACGCGGGCCAACTTCGCCAGGCCGTGGCCGCGGGAACGGGTGTGGTGCGGCTCGCGCCAGGCGTGATCGAGATCTCCGAGCCGATCGAAATCCCAAGCGGCGCGCAAGAGCTTGAGATCATCGGCGACCCCTCGGGCACGACCCTCCGCGTCACCCCTCGCTTCGCCGGCAAGGCAGTCTTCGTGTTCCGTTCGGCGAGCAAGATCACGCTGTCAGGGTTCACGATCGAAGGCCACCGCGCCTCCGTTGACGAACGGATCGGCCTGCCGCCGTCGAATGTCACCTTCCTTGATTTCTATTCGAACAATGGCATGGTGTTTGAAGATGTTCAGGATCTCGGCATCAACGACGTGACCTTCGCCGAGATCGCGAACTATCCCATCATCGTCAACGCGGGGAAGGGAGTGGTCATCGAAAACGTGAGCATCCGTGACTCCGGGTCGCTCAACGAAAAAGGCCGCAACAACGCTTCCGGCGGCATCTTGCTCGAGAACGGAACTTCTGACTTCGTGGTTCGCGACTCGGTCTTCGACAATGTGCGCGGCAACGGTGTCTGGACGCACTCGCGTTACGAATCCCCACGCAACTCCGACGGTCTGATCGAGGGCAATACGTTTCGCATGACCGCGCGCGACGCCATCCAGGTCGGGCACGCCACCCGCATTCAGGTCTTGCGCAATCGCGGCTCGAAGATTGGCTATCCCAACGAAGAGGTTGACATCGAAGGGCAGGGCTTTCCCGTCGCGATCGATACTTCGGGCAACACCGACGAAACCATCTATGCCGAGAACACGTTCGAAGATTTCAATGGCAAGTGCATCGACCTCGATGGGTTCCACCATGGCGAGATCCGCGACAACCGCTGTGTCAACAAAGGGCCGCTTGAAGACTATCCGCTCGGCCATTTCGGCATTATCATGAACAATGCCAACCCCGATATGGAGTCCGTCGAAATCAAGATCACCGGTAACGTTATCGACGGTGCGGTCTATGGTGGGCTGTTCTTGATCGGCAGCCGCCACGAGGTGCGCGGCAACCAGTTTCTGAATCTCAATCGCGTCGGTTGCCGCGAAGCGTCAGCCGACCCGCGCTGCAATTACTGGCCCGACGAGCCCGCCTTGCTTCGCACCGGCATCTATCTCGGCAAGCGCGCCGAGCGCCCTGCGGATACACGCGACAACGTCATCAAGGCCAACGTGATTACCGGGCTCGGGATGCAGTCAGCGTGCATCGCGGCCGCACCCGGCCTCAGCTTGTCAGACAACCAGATCGGCGAGAATCAATGCCGCGAGAACGAGTGAAAGGGGACGAGCGAGAATGACCGCTTCTGTGTGGGATGCCCAAGATCACGACCTCGAGCTGTTTGAGCGCGAGCTGAGTACGTTCGTCCCCGACCGCATCTTCGACGCCCACGCCCATCTCTACGCAAAGGCTCACTTTCAGGCTGCCTCGCCCGCGATTGTCGCCGCCGGACCCGATTCGGTGGGCTTAGCGTCGTATCTCCAGGCGATGAGCGAACTCACGCCCGGCCGCCGCTACTCGGGGCTGTTCTTCGGCTTTCCTCACGCCGAGCTCGACATGGACGCGGCAAACGCCTTCCTCGCTCAAGAAGTTCGCGCCGACAATCAGTCACGGGCTCAAATGCTAATTCGCCCCGGCATGGACCCTGAGTTCATTCGCGAAACGGTCCGCCGTGAGGGCTTCGCCGGGCTGAAGTGCTATCACGTCTGGGCGACCCAGCAACCGACATTCGATGCCACAGTCGAGAGTTTTCTGCCCGAAGAGCACGTCCGCGTGGCTCACGAAGAAGGGCTGTCGATCACGCTGCACATGGTGCGCGCCCGCGCCATGGCCGACCCGCTCAACCAGCAAACCATCCGGACTTTCGCCGAGCGCTATCCGAATATGCGCTTCATCCTGGCGCACGCCGCGCGCGGGTTCAACCCGCATCACACCATCGAGGGCATCGGCTCGCTGCGCGGCCTGCGGAATGTTTGGTGCGACACGAGCGCCGTGACCGACGGCGGCGCCTTCGAGGCGATCATCGACGCGCTCGGACACGACCGATTGCTTTACGGCAGCGACTTCCCTGTCTCTCATGAACGGGGCCGTTGCGTGGCGATCGGTGATTCGTTCCTGTGGCTGTCGGAAGCCAACACGAACTTTCACGTAGCCTACGCGGATCTGCGGCCGGCGCTGGTCGGGCTGGAATCGTTGCGCGTGCTGAAGACCGCTTGCCGCACGATGCGTCTCAGCGATTCTCAGGTCGAAGACATCTTCTGGGGCAACGCCGCCGAGCTTTACGGGCTGAGCTAAGCCTTAGATTTGCCGCCGGCGCGTTCGTGAATCAACAAGACGAGTCCCATCGACACCACCGCTGCGGCGAGGCCGAAAATAAAGCTGGCCGGAAAGCCCCAGGCGTCGACCAACCCGCCATGCGCCGCCGCGGCCCAACTAGCCGCCGGCGTCGCGAGCTGCATCAGCGCCAGATTGCGCGTGCCCGCGCCGGCGGATGAGAGTACGGCGACGAAGTTCGGAAAATACGTCCCGCCCAGCTCGCCCGCTCCTTGAAATCCGAATGCCGCCAAGTAGGCGAAGCCAGGGACGCCCCAAGCCCAAACGACGCTGATGCCGAGCAGGGCCGACGTTGTGAACGCGCTTGCCCGCAGTCCATAGCGCAGCGCCAGCCAGCCCAAGCCAAAGCCGCCGATCGCCTTGCATCCGAAGCTGAGCGCCATCATCACTCCGGAGTAATCTTGCGGGTCGACATTCATCGCCTCGCGGGCGTAGAGCGACAAGTTCGGCTTGATCGCCAACGTGCAGTACCAAAGCCAGTAGGCAAACCAGGCTAACGTCAGCGAGCGGGACGCGGCGAAGTCCTTCACTGTGCCGATCAGATGTCCAAAGAAAGGCCGCCGGGGCTCGTCGGCCAGCGGCGCCAAGTCGTAACGGCGGCTGATCAAGGCAACCCCGGCAATACACGGGATGGCCATCAGGTAGACCGCCGCAAAGTCATACGGAAAGTCGAGGCCCGTGAATTGCGGACCGAGCAGCCACTGCGCGCCCAGCGACCCAACGACAGCGGCAATCGGCGTGAGCGTGAACGTCTTCTTCAGTACCCGGATGCGGCCTTCCTTCGTCGTGCCTCGCGTCAGGCACTGCAACTGGAAGATCATTGAAGTCGAGCCTGACAGCCCCTGGAATAGGCCCTGCAAGATCAGAGCGCCGATACGAATCGAGGTCGGCGCGGGCAGTATGAGCGTCAAGAAAACGAGAGTCAGCACACTCGCCGTCATCACGTTGGCCCAAACAATCACCTGTTTCTCCCAGCGGTGGGGTACGAGCCACGAGACCACGATGGGGGCGAAGGAGCCGAACTTGTAGGCCGAGAACGGCAGATTCGCCATCGTGGCGCTGGCCTCGAGTTGATCGATCAACGCAGCCTGCACGATACCGATGTAGATCGCCGGCGCCGCCAGGTAGATCAGCATGTAGCTGATCAGATAGATGCCGCCGTTACGGCGCGTCATCGCCTCAGTGATCTCGGTCGCAACCGGTTCGGGATCGGCGGAGGTCGTCATGACGGTTACGAAAGGGTCCAGCTAGAGGGGTCGAGCACCGCGGGATCGGCCAACGTGATAGCGCGGATGCGGGCAAGCTGATCGTCATCGAGCGGGCCTCGCGCGGCAAACGCGACGGCTTGTTCAACTTCCTCAGCCGACGACGCGCCCACCAGAGCCGTCTGAATGCCCCTATCACTCAACACGTAGCGATAGGCTAGTTCGGGCAACGCCTGCACTCCTCCGGCAATCTCCGCGACTTCTTCAACCGCCTGGCGCAAAGGTTCTAGCTCGTCAGGCAGATTCCGGTAGCGCCAAGTCAGCGCGCCCTTCAGTAAGACCGACCGCGCAACCACTCCCACGTCCCGCGCGCCCGCCAGGTCAAGCACATCGACCGCGGGCCGCCGGTCAAGGATACTGTACGCGATCTGCACGCACTCGCACCACTCCGACGCGATCGCGACTCGCGCACTCTCAAGCCCATACACGCTGGCCCCAAACGAGCGAACGCGGCCCGCGCCGGCCTCGCTCAGCAGCTCGCCAAGGTCCTCGCGCTTGAGAATCTCAGGCCCCGCCGTATGCAACAGCAGCACGTCGATGCGGTCCGTGCGCAAGGCCCGCAAGCTTGTTTCGAGCGACTCCCGGCAATGTTGTTTCAAATCGGCTGTAGGCAAATCTTGTTGTTTGTGGACGGGGATCTTCGTCGTGAGAATGAACTCCTCGCGCCGCCCGCTGAGCACTCGTCCGATGATCGCTTCGCTATCGCCGTACGCGCGCGCCGTGTCGAGATGATTGATGCCAAGATCGAGCGCGGTGTGCAGCAGCCGCTCCGCCTCGGCTTCAGCCGGCCGGCGGGGTTCGCCCGCGACAGGGATGCCGTATTCAATTCCGATCTCGACACAGCCCAGCGAGATCTCGGAAACCTCTAGGCCTGTTCGCCCCAGTCGCCGTTTGTTGAGCAAACAAGAACCTTAGCGGATGACGCGAGACCTCGGCAAGTCTAGAATGGACTGATGGCGACGGGGCGAACGGCCAGCTGATAGGAACGGTTAGGATAGCGGAGACTCCCATGACGCAGACGACCAATCCCCGCACCGCCTGGTTCAACGGCAAGTTCATGCCTGAGAATCAGGTACTCATCTCGTTCCGCGACCGAAGCTGGAGGTACGGCGACGGCGTCTTCGACATGACGCGCACCTTCAATGGCCGCGCCTTTCGGCTCAAGGAGCACATTGACCGCTTCTATCGCTCGCTGCGCTATTTGCAGCTCGATCCCGGCATGAGTCCGCAAGAGATGATCGACGTGTCCGAGCAGATCGTCGAGCGCAACGAGCATCTGCGCGCCGCGGCCGGCGATTGGTGGATCGGCCAGCGCGTCAGTCGTGGCGTCGATCCGATCGGCGATGAAGTGCCCGAGCACAGCGGTCCGAACGTGGTTTTCGAATGCACGCCGCTACCGCTCAAGGCGCGCGCGCGTCAGTTCCGCGACGGTCTCGACGTGTGGACGCCCCCGCAGCGCCGCATCGCGCCGGACATGCTCAGCCCGCGCGCCAAGACACACAACTACCTGAACATGATCGTCGCCGAGCAGTCGGTGAAAGCGCACGATCCCGATGGCTGGGCGGTACTGCTCGACGCCAACGGAAATCTCGCCGAGGGCATGGGCAGTAACGTCTTTCTGGTCAGGGAGGGCAAGCTCTATACCCCGAGCGAGCGTACTGTGCTTCCCGGCATCAGCCGCCAGATGACGCTCGATCTCGCGCGCAAGCTCGGCATTTCAGCCATTGAAGGGGACATCGATCTGTTCGACGCGGCCACCGCCGACGAGATGTTCCTGACCTCCACGAGTCTCTGCATCGCCGGCGTGCGCACCTTCAACGGCGCCAAGGTCGGCGACGGCCAAACGCCCGGCCCCATCACCAAACGCCTCACCGACGCCTACATCGCCGAGGTCGGCTGCGACTTCGTAAAACAGTATCTAGATCGGCTAATCTGACCGCGGTCGTCAATGCGCACCGACGGGGATATCAGCACCCACCGAGCCCCGACCGCAAGGGAGGGGTTGGGCCACCAAGCCATCAAGCAAAGCAACCAACCAGCCGCATCGTCGGCCTCATTGAGTCATTGGGCCCTATTGACAAGCGTCACGTGACAAATTACAGTTAGGCTGTGATCAAGACCTTTGCGGACAGGCGTACGCAGAACCTGTTCGCGAATGGTGAGGCAAGCCGTTTGCCACCGGAGATCGTGCGGCGAGCGAGGAGAAAGCTTGAGTACATCGATTTGGCGGCGCGTTTGGATGACCTCCAGGTTCCCCTCGGAAATCGACTTCACAGGCTCGGGGGAGAGCGCAAGGGCCAGTGCGCCATCGCCATCAACGACCAATGGCGCATCTGCTTCCGGTTTGTTGACGGTGATGCTTACGATGTCGAGATTACGGATTATCACTGAGGCGAGGTGACCGATGGCGATTGCGAACACAAGGAATAAGCAGGTGCGGCCCATCCACCCGGGCGAGATGCTTCGGGAGGATTTCCTGCCCGACTACGGCCTCACGGTTTCAGGTCTAGCCCGGGCGTTGGGCGTTTCGCGCCAGACTGTGAACGAGTTGCTTCGCGAGCGCCGCTCATTGAGCCCCGAGATGGCGCTCCGGCTTTCGCGTCTCTTCGGCAATTCCTCCGAGTTCTGGCTCAATGCCCAACGAGCGGTTGATCTTTGGGACGCTGTGCAACAGCTCGGACCCGAGGTCGACAAGATCAAGCCCCTGAGCGCCGCATGACGAAGCCATGAGCCGCGGTGTCAACCCTGGCTGATTCCGGCTCTGTCCCTCATTGGCCTAAAAAGCGGTTCACCCTTCCCGTGAGCGGGCTTTCGTTGCTTGCAAATTGAGATCCCCCATTTTTTCATTTTCCTCTGAGTACGCGCGAAAAAGTTTGAGCTCACGGCTATCTTGGGCAAGCGTCCTATAGAATTGCGGCGCCACGAACTCGCCCAACTCAGCCCGCAGCTCGGTCAAGCGAGGCGACTTCGGGAGGGGACGAAGCCGCCGTAAGACGAGGGCAAAGGCGACGGCGCTGCCAGCGAAGTAAGAACGAAATGCGGCACGTGTGATACCAACACAGTTTTGGTGTCGTCTCCAAAGTTCATCCGGTGCGCTCTCGTCAACAGCCGCTAGCTCGGCGACAACTCTTATGCGTCCAGCAGGAACGGTTTCGTAGATCCAGACCGTGGTACCGACTGGAGCTCGAACCGGGCGGCGGCGTAGCTCCACCGTCTTCTCGCCTCTCAACATGGCGGCCACGTGTTGGGACCGGACGGAGATCAAGATATCGTTTCTACAATGCAAGAGCGTTCGCCTCCGCCAAGAGCGCACAGAGAGTACGGGATTCGAGTCGTCGGGGTGCTACCAGATTGGCACCGTCTATCGCGCCTAGGGCACGAAGTCTTGATAGAGGCACGGGATTGGGTAGGTCAAGGATGTTATCAAAATGCAAGACAGAAACGAGACCGTTGCGACTCATTTTGTTTACGGTGTTTTGGTCGAGCACCCCTTTGCTGAATACGCGCTTGGGCAACGTTTCCGCCCAAACCAACCGATTGCTTACCACGACCCCAGCCGCGAAAGCAGATCCTCGACCGCCACGGGAAAGTGATTCATAGAACACAACGGGACTCCCGACTGAGAACACACTGGCGTGACTTGGAGAACGGAAGTACACTCGCTCAGCGGACAAGGCGGCTCCTTTTCTCGGAAAGAGGGCCATCTGCGGCGCTCCCATGAACAAGTGTTCAGCATAGCGCCTCCTGATCGGCACTAAGATTCCAGCCCTCTCCGGAAGCAGGAATAGAGTTGGTCCGAACAGTCGTTCTGCCTCGACGAGTGCAAGCCGGAACTCATGGCCCGACTTGCTCTTGAAGTCGATCAACGTCTTCGGACCACCGAACTTCGGCATGGTGCCCGACCATCTGACTCCCGACACCTCGTTGAGCCGAGTACCACTCGAATTCCAATTATCTTTTGTGATCACACCCCAAAGAACGATCTTCGTGAGGTCAGAAGGCACAGCGGAGAGCGAACGGAAGGACCGAAAGCCAACCTCCAAAGCAGCTGTTCGGGCGTTAGAGTGGCCTTCCTCGGTTCTGAGGCTAACGAGACAAGGTCCGTTCATCGCCAGGTCTCGCGATAGTTCTTTCAATAGGTGTACCGCAATGTGCTGGGCGCCTTCGGATTGTTCCTTGACGAACACGTGAGCATCGACTCGCTTTCGCAGAGGGCTCGGTACGTCCCAAGACGCGTATCCTAGGATCTCCCCTGAACCCAACGACCTTACGCTTATCCGTCGCCGTACATTAGGAGGAATACTGGGAATAAGGGCGGCAGCGGCGAGCGAGCGGGCGAGACCCAGCGACTCAAGCAAGGCTTCGACAGCCTTGCGGTCCTCCTCGGCTAATTCACGAATCTCTACATCGTCCCCACTTATCCCCGACCGGAGTTCGGCCCCAGCTCTCTGGTCGGGAGATTCCACATAAGCCGCAAACTCAAGTGTGCCGATAACATCGAGCCCGACTTGACTCAGCAATTCAGGAGCGCGCCTCAGGATCGCTTTCTCGCCGGTGATGAAGCCGTTCAGCTTGTGGTGTACTGCGGCCGCAAGATGTCGAAGATCCGATTGGTCCCGTCGCGACAGTGTACCCCTAATCACCTTCGCGGGAAAAACAATAGGGGCCAGCTGGTTCATTATCTGTTCTGACACGCCCTGAGGTACCGACGGGAGACGTGGCAAGGCGGTGGCCAATTGGAAGACAGGGTCGCTTGGCGTCGTTGCAGCCCTTTGCAGTTCCTCGACAAATTCCTCTGCAACAAAAACATCCACAGCGCGAGTCCAACACGCGGTCACGATCTGGCGTGCGGCAGCGGCGTAGGCCCTAGATTTGATCAGATCCAGAAAAACGTTTACGTCAATAGCGTAGGCCGGTGTCGAAGGCAGAGGAGGTTCAATTGAGAAACGAGCTACATCTAATGCTGCGGTCCCGTGGGAACTGAACAGAGTGGGTGTTTCTAGGTCTCGGACACGAATATTAATCGTACGTGAACGGCGCCCACCGCCGCGAACCTGTCGCCTTCTCAATAGCCCTTCGTGTTCCCAGAATGCGTTCGCGGAATCCAGGTCGGCAGCCACCCGAGCCAAAACGCTCAGATAGCCATACTCTTCCGCTTCCTTGATGACGGTCTGCACAAGAAGTGACGCTACATGTTTTCTTCGGAAGCGAGGAAGAACATAGACCTGAAAAATGCGTATGTGAGGATAGGTGCCCCCGAAAAACACATGGCCAGCATAGTCATCACCCGTAGCGAGTCGGTTGATAGCCACGAGTAGTCTGCGGGAATTCGCGGCTTGCTGATAGGCAGAGATGGGGAGGAAACCGAGGGCCTTTTTCTCAGTATCGGCCTGGGTCTGGACGGTTTTGATGAAAGGCGCGACCCGATCAGCGCCACTTAGGACTACAAACACCATCGTCGCGAGAATTATACACTAAGTCCGCGGCTTTTTCTTCGACCCGCTCAAAGACGACCGCGAATACGAGATTCTTGTGACCGCTCTCAACCGAACACGCAAGCGCCTACCGTTCGCCTTGTGCGGCTACTGCCTCATGCCCGGCCACATCCACGTGATCATTTTCCCTGAGGAATCGACAAGCATCTCGAATGTCATCAAGAGTTTCAAACTCACGACGATCGAGCTATTCCGCCGATCCGGTCACCGCGATTCGCGCTTTTGGCCGAGCAGATTCTACGATCAAGCCCCTGAGCGCCGCATGACGAAGCCATGAGCCGCGGTGTCAACCCCGGCTGAATTCGGGCTCTGGCTGTCTAGTGACTCAATCCAGCCCTTCTTCGCGAGCACATTCACCGCGATCCCGATCTGGCGCGGCGTGAATTGCTTCTTTCGCGGACTCCAGGCGTAAGTGTGCGCGATCACGTCGTCGAGGTCGACGGCGGCCTCATGCTTGATGACCCAATGGACCGTGGAGAGCAGCTCTAGTCCAAAGGGCGTCTCGAAGCCTTCGACCAGCGCCGTCACCTTGTCGAATCGGGCCCGCGTCTCCGCGTGTCGCTCCAGAAACCTCGCCGCATCCTCCGTCGCTCCCGGCACCAGCTTCAAATGTTTGTCCGGCGCGTCGCCGCCGTCGTCGTAGCCGGACACCAGATGGCCCTCGATGGCGTTTAGGACGTGGCGTAGGTTTTCGGCATATGGGCCGTAGGGCGCTTGATGGAACTCCAGCCTTAGCGGTTCTCCTGCTTCCTGGATGAAGTACATCAGCTTGTGGACCTCCAATAGGGTTACGAACGGGTCGAGGAGGCCGGCGAGGTACCGGTGCATCAGCTCCACCAGCGCCGCGCGTCCCGCTGTCATCTTGGGTACGTCCCGGCTATGCGTCATCTGCTCGGAGGAGGGCGCTCCATCGGGCTCGTAGATTGCGATGTGCACGTCGGTGAGCGGCTCCATAGCCGCCTCGATTCGTTCCTTAACCTCAGGCCAATCCAGTCCGCCCAGACCACTGCCTAGGGGAGGAATCGCGACCGATCGAATGTGCTTCTTCCGGAGCGTCTCGACCAGTGCCTCCAGGCCTGCTTCGATGTCGCTCATGCGGCTCTTGCCTCGCCAATGGCGCTTGGTAGGAAAGTTGATGATGTAGCGCGGTGACGTCAGCTTTCCGGTCTCGAAGACGAACATCCGGCCGGGCTGCACCGCTTCGTGACGGCAGGCCTCGGAATAAGCCTTGAAGTTCCGGGGAAAAGCCTTCTTGAACTGCAGAGCGATGCCCCGCCCCATCACGCCGACGCAGTTCACCGTGTTGACTAGGGCTTCCGCGTCGTCCTTCAGGATGTCACCGCTCTTGAACTCGATCATGGCTGACATCTCCTCTTCAGTAGTACCAAACTCCGAGGACCTCAACCGGAGGTCGATGGCCGCCGGGAGGCAACGCCTCGGCCGCCCGCCGGTATGTCGTTGATGAATGCACTCCAATGCGCTCGACGAGTTCCCACGGAAAGCTGAGCTCGATCAAGAACTCGGCTTGCTTTTGTCCCCTGCACTGTTTCCATTGCGTGGCCTGGACAGCGTCCCAGTCGATCTCATCTAACCGTTCGAGATCGCAGCGGTCCTCGAAATCGTACCCTCCTGCGTTCGAGAGAGTGAAGGCCCAGCGGCGGCCGTTCTGGCTCGCCCAATCCACGACCGCGTGCAGATCGGCTTCCAGGTGGACGATCGGCCCCTGTCCGCCGCTATAGCTCAGTTCCCGGTGATTACTTTGATACAGCAGGTAGAGCATGATCGACCGCGGACAGAAGTAGAATGGCACGCAGTCGCCCACGTGCAGGTTCGGATGGCTGGCCAGCATCAACTCCGTCAGGCGCCGTTGCTTGATTTTGGTCATTCCGATCGTCGTGCCGCCCGGAGAGCGTCGCATGACCTCCGCATCGCACCAAAGACAACCATCGGCCACGATCGAGGCCAGCCGATCAACGTGGACGATATGGTAGATCTTCGGTCGCGCCGGCACGGGCATGGTCAGACGTTCTGGAGGCACCGTTGTTGCATGATCGCCGTCAGGTTCGTCTTGGCGACATTGTCGGCGAAGGCCGCCGGGCGCACGGGGGCCGCGACCAAGTGGGCGTGGTTTGTCATCAGGTAGTAGTCAAGTAATCGCATACCGCTGCGGGCGGCGTGTTGTCGCGCTGTCAGCATATCACTCGCTCGTCTCACTCAGTCTCAAAAGTAGCAGCTGTCCTTGGCTTTCTCTGTGGAGTGCACCCTGGCCGGGGGCTCGCGGAGCCAATATTCGTTTGGAAAAGTCCGTAAGGATTGCGTGTTAGAGTGTCAATGCCAATTACCAAGGGGACGAAAGATGGGAAATATTGTCTACTTGGCCCTGTCGACCGTGTTGTTCGCCGGCCTTGCCGGTGCGGCCGAAGTTGACGGTCGAGCGCGGGGGGAGTTGCTGCGAAAACCCTATGTGAGCACTGTCAGCGGGGAGCAGCGCGAGTACTTTCTCTATTTGCCCAAGGGTTACGAGACCGAGACCGGCAAGCTGTGGCCTGTGATCCTCTTCCCGCATGGGAGGACCGCGAGGGGTCGGCGTGGGACAAGCACCTAAACTAGGTGCCTCAGACCATCCCATACAAGAACTAACTCATTTGAAACAAGTCACTTACGGTCACAACGCCAACCCGTGATCGCTCCGTCGCCAGATCAATAGCACCCACATCAATCCCTTGTTTTCAACAACTTACAAGCCGCAGGCCGACAATCCCAGCCGATCCAGGGTGTCCCCCTAACTCTTCGAGCCCCCGCCCAACCAACCGGTCATCAAATCCGCGGATCAGCGTATCGAGACCCACCTCATGCCGTGCAAGGAAAAGATACGAAACGAACCCAACAGGCCGCGCTGCCCATCCGGCTCAACCCAATCCGGCTTAAATGGCGCGACCAATCAACCGCCTAACAGCATTTCACGAAACACCGGTCACGCCGCTTCACCGAATTTATCTTCTTACCCTGCAACAACTTACACTTTCTGACGCCCGTTAGCCGCCCCGCCTCGGGTTATACTTGCCATGGCTGCGGCCTGCACTCTCCCGAACGTGGCGGGGCGACATTCGTGAGAAAGCCATCCGCATCAGGCGCGACCCGCTCGGCGCCCGTGCATTTTGGTCCGGGGCGCACTCGACGGCACTTTTCAACATGACAAACACGTGCAACACAGTGATCGAGGGCTCAAACCGGACTGCGCCCGTCAAGTGCCTGCAAACAAGTAAGTTAGCAAGCCCAGACAGGCGGGCTAAAAGAGCAAGCAAAACTCCCAGGTGTTGCAAAATGATGCAAAGTGTTGCACGGCCCCGCTGACGATCGGCGGCTCAACAGATCAATACGGTTCAGGAACGGACGATGCCGCGCATGAGCTTGTCGATGCGGTCGAGGGCTTCGTGGATCTGGTCGAGCGCGGTGGCGTAGCTGAAACGCAGGTAGCCTTCGCCCCAGGTCCCAAAGCTCGTTCCGGTCAGGCAGGCGACACCGGCTTCATGGAGGATGCGGTCGGCCAACTCGTCCGAGGGAATGCCGGTCCCTTTGATGTTAGGGAAGGCGTAGAAAGCGCCGCCGGGGGTGGCGCAGCTAAACCCTGGAATGCGGTTGAAGCCATCGACGATCACCTCGCGCCTGCGCTTGAACTCCGCGACCATCTCCTTGACGGCGTCTTGCGGCCCCGAGAGCGCTTCCATCCCGGCGCGCTGCGTAAAACTGGCGGTGTGCGACACACAGTTCACCATCAGCAGGCAGACGCCCTTCACGAGCCACTTCGGCATGACGCCATAGCCCATCCGCCAGCCGGTCATCGAGTAGGTTTTCGAGAAGCCGTCGAGGATGATCGTTCTCTCCGGCATGCCTTGCAGCGACGCGATCGAGAACGGCTTGCGGTCGAAATAGATGTTGCTGTAGACCTCGTCCGACAGGATCATGATGTCGTGGTCACGCACGGCGTCGGCGATGGCCCGAATATCTTCCTCGGGGATCACGCCGCCGGTCGGGTTCTGGGGCGAGTTGATGATGAGCATCTTTGTGCGCGGCGAGAGCTTCGCGCGCAACATATCGATGTCGATGGAAAACCCGCGCTCTTCGATGAGCGGCAGCGGCACGGGCCTGGCGCCGCAATAGCGAATGACGGATTCGTAAATCGGGAAGCTCGGGTTGGGGTAGAGTACCTCGTCGCCCGGTTCGAGCAACGCCAGCAGGGGGAAGAACAGAATGGGCTTGCCGCCGGGAGTAACAACGACATTCTCCTCGGTCACCTGGATACCGCGTGTCTCGGACACCCTCTCGGCGATGACCTCGCGCAGTTCCGGATCACCCTGGGTTGGACCATACTTGGTCCAGCCATCGGACAAGGCTTGCCGCCCGGCCTCGACGATGTTGGACGGCGTCGGGAAATCGGGTTCGCCGATCTCCATGTGGATGATCGACAGTCCCTGAGCTTCGAGCGCCCGCGCTTTTACGAGAACATCAAATGCGCCCTCGCCGCGGACGCCTTCCATACGACTTGATAGCTTCATACCCTTATTGTGACCGCTTTTGAGGGTAGCCGCCTAGCGCCGTGTGCCCTCGATTTCAGTTCGAAACTTGAAAAGCGTTTTCCCCGCCACCGCGTAAAGGGTCTTCAAATCTGGTCCGCCAAAAGCGACATTCGTGAGTGTGTCTTCGTAGATGGGGATGAACTGCTTCAATGCGCCGTCGGGCGAGAAAACATGGATACCGCACTTGGTGTCAAGTGTCTCGCTCGTGCCACGCAGGCGATTCAGCCCGGCCGCGACGTAGAGATTCCCCTGGCTATCGATCGTCATGCCGTCGCCGCTGCGTCCGGGGTAGAAATCGTGGAAGACCCGCATGTTGGTGACGCTGCCATCCGGCTGCAGGTCGTAGGCGCGAATCATACGGGCGTGGCCTTCATCCGGATGCGCTTCGATCAAATAGAAAGTCTTCTCATCCGGTGAAATCACAAGCCCGTTCGGCTTGTCGATATCGGGGGCCTTGAGGATCTGATGGATCGAGCCATCGGTATCGATCCGGTAAACCGCGTCGATGTTGCTCTGGTCAGGCGCCGGATTCTTGCGCGGCCGATCGCTGAAGTAGAGCCGGCCCTGGCTATCGAAAGTAACGTCGTTGGGTTGGTTGAGGCGCTTGCCCCCGAACGAATCAGCAATGACCTCGACCTCACCGGTTTCCATGTTGGTGCGGGTAAGCCTGGGCTTGTGGGTTTTGGCGTCACTGCCTTCGCAGGCAATCAAGCGCCATTGGGCATCGAAGATCAGTCCGTTGGCGCTGTTGCTGGGATGCCGAAATACTGATACCTCGCCGTCGGGCGAGAGTTTCATGATGCGTTCGCCGTAGGTGTCGGTGAAGAAGACGCTGCCATCCTTATAAACAGTCGGGCCCTCGCCAAACGCGATGGTGGCCGCGATTTCAAGCGCGGGCCCAGCGACCGCCGGGGTGCTCTGGGGCGGCGATTCCGGGGGCGGCGCGCAGGCCGATCCGCCGAGCGCGGCGAGGCAAAGCGTCGATGCTAGAATAATGAGCCCAACTGCTTGATTCACAGAGTCCTCCGCTGGGTTTTCGGTTCGAGAAACCGTAACAGTATATATATACCCTGGGTTCACCCTGGAGCCGATCCGGGCCGTCTCATTGAGTTCGGGTCGCCTGGGGCGTTGGGAGTTTAGAAAGCGAGATAGCGAATGGCGGATCAAGAGAAACCACTGGTCGGCATCCTGATGGGCAGCACTTCCGATTGGGAAACGATGAAGAACGCCTCCGATGTCCTCAAGGAATTCGGCGTCGCCCACGAGTGCAAGGCGCTTTCGGCGCACCGCACGCCGCAGGCTACGGTGGAGTTCGTCTCAGCGGCTGAAGGGCGCGGCATGGAAGTGATGATCGCCGCCGCCGGCGGAGCCGCCCACTTGGCCGGCGTTGTCGCGGCGCACACGATTCTGCCCGTCCTCGGCGTGCCGATGACGAGCGTCTTGAACGGACTCGACTCGTTACTTTCAACTGTCCAGATGCCGGCGGGGATACCGGTAGGGACTCTCGCGATTGGCAAAGCGGGCGCCAAGAACGCCGCTCTGCTGGCTATTGCGATCCTGGCATTGAAACGGCCGGAGTTGCGCGAGAAACTCGTCAAGTTTAGAGAAGCGCAAACGGAGAAGGTGAAAGCCGCAACGCTGCCGGTCTGACGCCGCTCATCGTGTTGACACTCGTCGCGGCGCGTTGTTAGCCTGCGATTCGATTTTTACGCAGGGCGCAAGCCCGCTTGATTACTCAAGAGGAGATTACACCAGTGACGTTGAAACCGTTGGGCGACCGTGTCGTGGTTCGCCGTACCGAAGAAGCAGAGCAGGTCAAAGGCGGCATCATCATTCCGGATTCCGCGAAAGAAAAACCGCAGCGCGGCGAAGTTGTCGCTGCCGGTCCCGGCAAACATGGGGATGACGGCAAAGTCATCGCACTCGACGTGAAGGCCGGTGACAAGGTCCTTTTCGGGAAGTATTCAGGCTCCGATGTGACCGTGGACGGCGAAGACGTGTTGATCCTTCGCGAGGATGAGATTCTCGCGGTGATCGAATAGTTTTCACTGGCTACGTTTTGCGCCGCCAGTTTCCCGGGGCGCCTTCCACTTCCATCGCTTCGGCAAGGGCCGTCAGCATCGCTTCCTCGGAACGCTCGGGATCAGCCCACATCCAGGTCTTGATCGAGCGGCGGCGCTGGTCGAATCCATCCGCCGTGGCTTGGCGCGTCGGGACGTACCCCGGCGCGCAATCGCCATACCCGACTGCGATCACAAACAAGTCGGGCCGCATCCGCTGGGCCCAAAGCTGATACTGCACGAAGGTCTCGCCCGGCAGCAGCAACAGCCGCGCGGAACCGAAGTCGACGACCGGGATATCGAGCCGTTTGCCGTCGCCGTGCCGCTTCCACCAGCTCAAACCGGTGGCCGCTAGCGCGCGGGTTGAGTTGGGGAGTGCGGGATCTCGCAGCTCTTTCTGCTGGTTCTCTTGCGTGAAGCCGGGCGAGGATCGTAGCGGCAGGTCCAAGGGAACGTTGCGTACATCAATGCGATCGAGCGGCTGCTTGCGAGTCGTCTCCCAAGCCTCTCGCATCGCCGTGTAGACACGCTCGGCGAGCACGGGGCGGTTCGCCGGATTGCCATCGTTGTATTTGCCGGCGACGACATCGCCCGCGCAGCCGGTGAGGTAGACCTGGGCCACCGCGGGCAGATCCTGCTGCCGCCGCGCGCGCGCCAGCCCTACGTAGTCGCTCGATACCTGCCCTTGACCGTAGTAGGTGATGGGGTGGACGGCAAAGCACGAAACCGCCGCCAGCGGTTCATCGCCATCCCAAAAGCTGAGGGTCTTGAGCCAGGGATCAATCAGCCCCTCGGGCAGGGCGCGGAACTCGGCCTCGGGGACAATCGCCGAGCGGTCGAACGAAACGCGTCCGTCGGGAGTCTCGACGCGCCTGTTTGAGGCAACGTTCTCAACACGCGCCTGTCCAGTTCCGATGTGGGTCACGGCGCGAGCCGACGACAGGCTGTCGCGCAGTGCCGCGGCGACATGGCTCAAGGTGCGTTCGTTGAACTCAGGATCACAGAACAAGCCTGCGAGACCCTGCTCGTCGAGCAGCCGTTGCGCTTCGAGGTCCATGACGGGGGTGTCGTGCTGATGGAGGCTGCTGACGAGCACTCTTTCCGGAACGGTTCCGGCGGCCTCAGCCAACACCAGCCGCCAGCGCTCGTGCGCATCGTTGCGAATCTCGCACCAATCAACGCCGACGATTACGATCGGCGATCCGGCTCCCGAAAGAACAATCCCGTGAGCGAACAACGGATCAATAATCTCACGCGCAGGCTCAATCACGCCTGCGAGCAAACCATGCCCGAGTGGCGGCGTGACGTCAGCCGCGAAATGGGAAAGTTTGAACATGGAGGTCGAAGATGAGGAGCAGCGTAGCAAGAGCGATGCGGGCAGAGACAGGGAAGCTGCTTGCAGCAAGCGACGCCGCGACAGCAATTCCCTGATTACTCCCACCGGACACCTCGCTGCCGCAGTTCGCTTTCGAGCCGCTCGTGACCCTCAAACCGCACGGCATCGATGCCCGCCTCGCGTGCCGCGTCGACGTTTATCTGCTTGTCATCGACGAAGAAGCATTCCGGCGGAGGTGCTCCGGTCCGCCGCACCGCTTCGGAATAAATGCCGGCGTCGGGCTTCATGACGCCTACTTCGTAGGAAAGCACGAAGTCATCGAAGTGACGCAGCAGGGGATAGTGTTGACGAATGAAACGGAAATGAATGTCGTTGGTATTCGACAACAATAGCAGGCGATGGTTGCGTTTCAGTCCGTTGAACAAAGCGTCCGGTAGCAGAGGCCGCGGTTGAAACATATCAGCCCACAACTGTTCGAAGGGGCCGTAGTCGATCTCGATCTGGAGCGCGTCGCAAAAGCGGCGATGGAATTCGTCGTTTGACATCTCGCCACGCTCATAGGGGCTCGCGAGATTCGCGCGGCTGATGACGCGGGGAATCTCTTCGGCACTGAAGCGACTGAGCGTCGCGGCAGCTTCATAGACCTTGCGGAAGTCGAGACCGATGATAACGTCTCCGAGATCGAAGAGAAGCGCCTTCGGCATATCGAGTTAAAGGTCGAGGGACGAACGAGAGGATTCTCATCATAGAGCTTCGGTCGGCGGGCGCGCCGCTACGCCGAGCGCACGACGGTGGAAGCCGTGCGCGATTGCTTGCTGCTATGCTGGCGACCATATCGATGCGAGCGCCGTAGCTGCGATTCGGCGCTCCCGGAACGGGAATCATGATTGACTATCGCCGCATCTTTCTGGTGCTACAAGCCACGCTCATTCTGACGACATTGCTGGCCGCTGAACCGCGCGCGAGGCGCGTCCCATCGGGTCCGGCCGACACGATGTACTACAACGGCAAGATCATCACGATGTGGGGCGAGCAGCCGGTTGTCGAGGCCGTAACGATTGCTGACGGGCGGTTCCTGGCCGTCGGCACGACTCAAGAGGTTGGGCGCACGATCGGCCCGCGCACGGTACAGATTGATCTTGACGGCAAGACGGTTGTGCCGGGCCTGATCGACGCTCACGTCCATGCCATCATGGCGGGCTTGGCCGAGCGCGACGGCGAGATCCCGATCATGAAGAGTTTCGGTGACATCCGCGCCTACGTTGAGCGGGCTGTTCGGTCCATGCCTGCCGACGAACTGATCTTTATTCCGAAGGTCTACTCCACACGCCTTACAGAGCGCCGCTATCCGACGCGCTGGGAGCTTGATGAATTCAGCGGCGACCACAAAGTCATGCTCGACAACGGCTACTCCTCCGCCTTGAATTCGGCGGCGCTTCGGGCTGTCGATGTCGATCGCGATACACCGGAGCCCGCCAACGGAAAGATCATCCGCAACGACGACGGCGAGCCCACGGGCTTGATACTGGGCGCACGGCAGATCGTCAGCGGACTTATCGAACAACGTCAGTTCAGCGACGAGGATCGGCTCTGGGCGCTGCGTAAGATGCAAAAGGCATACAGCGGTGCCGGCCTGACGAGTGTGATCGACCGCGCGCTGCGTCCCGAAGGCATTCGCACCTATCAACGTTTATGGGAGCGGGGCGAGATGCAGGTCCGCACAAACATGACCGTACTGCTCAGCGGGGAAGAGCCGATTGAACAACTATTGGAGCAGACTGAGCGGTTTGCGCCTCTGACGGGCTTTGGCGACGACTTCCTGCGGGTCGGGGGACTGAAGGTGGTGCTTGATGGCGGCATCCTGATTGGCACGGCCTATCTGCGAACACCCTACGGCACGCACACCGAGGTTTACGGATACGATGATCCGGACTTTCGAGGGGTGCTGCGCCTGCCACGCGAAAAGCTCTTCAAGTGGGTTCAGTTCGGCGCCAAACTCGGCTGGCAAATGTCGGCTCACACCACCGGCGGAGGATCCACCGATCTGTTGTTAGAGGCTTTTGAAGCGGCAGACCGGGAAGAATCCATTCGCGACCGCCGCTTCACGCTGATTCACTCTAACTTTCAAAACGAACAGTCCATCCGCAAAGCCAAGGAGCTAGGGGTGCTCGTCGATGTACAACCTGCCTGGTACCACCTCGACGGCCCGGCGCTTTCTGAAGTTCTGGGACCGGAAAGAATGAAAACCTTTCAGCCGCTAAAATCCCTTTTCGATGCCGGTCTCATCGTCGCCGGGGGCACTGACCACATGATCAAGTTCGATTCTCGCACCGCGATCAATCCTTACCATCCTTTCTATGGCATGTGGATGACGATCACGAGGAAAACGATCACGGGCGAAGTCTATAGCCCCGAGCAGCGCCTGACGCGGGAACAGGCGCTGAAGATGTGGACTTGGAACGCCGCGTATCATTCCTTCGACGAAGAAGTGAAGGGCTCGATCGAGCCCGGCAAGCTGGCCGACATGGTCGTCATCTCCATGGACTACTTGACTTGCCCAGAGCGACAGATCAAGGACATCGAGGCTGTCCGGACGATTGTCGGTGGAAAAGTCGTTTACGAACGCGAGAAATGAGGTTGTTGTGCCTTTTTTCACCCGAAACGCGAATCAGGTCTTTGTAATGAAGCTGATCCAGGTTAAGATAACTATGGGTTCAATTGGTCCACAATGAATGACTGAAAGCACGCTGTGGACTGCGATCATCCAGTTGCAGAAACTTGAGATGGATAGCAGTTTACGGGAGAGTGTTGAGGAAGCTGCCAACCTGTTGACGCAGGGTCAGCACATTGAGGCGGAAGCCTTGGTGCAGAATGCGCAAGCGCGGGCCAGGCGGGCTTTCGAGCCAGCCGCCGCTGTGCAGGCTTAAGGCAGCGACTACACCCGGGGAGAGGCGTCTCCGCGGATCGAGGGCGAAGCTCCTCAGGGAGTCTCGCCGGAAACGTTGTTTCGCGCCTGAATAAGCGGGCTCTTACTTCGGCGGCGCATTCGCCACGAAGCGAACCCACCCGAACCAGTCCGGCGAGTGGAAGCTGCGAACCTCTTTGGGCAATGGTGACCAGGTACTCAGGCCCCCTCTCGGTTGGCCTCTTGGCTGTTGAACTCCCTCCGCCCCTTCGAGCCGATTGAGGTTCAAACGCCATTCATCGCCGTGGGCGGGTGGCATGTGAGCAGCATCTTTCGCGAAGTTGCGCAAAGGAACGGCCATCTCGAGAATCCAGTGTTCGTCGTCGCTCGAAGGGTTTTTCTTTGATTCGCCGTGCCAGGTTGTACGATACTTCACTCCGTCCGGTTCCCAGGTGGGAGGACCTGTCCACCAGTCTGTTCGATTCCGGTTGAGCATGGCACCGATCACATTGATCTCGAACGTATAGTAGTTTCGGACTTTCGCTGGGTTGGGGCTCAGAAACAATTCCACGCAATCGTCCTGTGAAACCGGTCCATGGCGCTCGCTGACGTAGGCCGAGATACGGCGGTCCAAACAGTAGTAGCCAACGTAGAGGTTCTCGTCGTCCCAGGCGAGTTTGACGATCGTCTGCTGCTGAACTTTCGGCTCATCGCCGACGGGATGGAAATCGCCCGCGGGGGGCGCCTGCTTCCAAGCCGGCTCGTCGAGCTTGCCGTCGACGACAATAGGCGAAGCCGCGCGGTATATGTCGTAATGCGCGAACTGCTGGCCGCAGAGAAGGGGGCAAGCCAGGAACGCGATCAGCCAATGGCGAGACATGCGGAAAAGATAGGGGACTACTCCTGCTGGCTTACTCATCGAGAATCGAGCATTCTCGCTGTTCGGAGCTGAGAAGCGTGAGGTCAACACGAGATCCTCTGAGGTCCACTCCATGCAAGACAGCATCCTGGAGCGCAACGCTCGTAAGGTTCGCACCACGCAGATCTGCCCCTCGAAAATCCGCTCTCGTTAATCCACAGCCTGTCAGGTCCGCGTTTCTCAGATTAGCACCAGTCAGCTTTGCCCCAGCCAGATTCGCTCCACGAAGGTCCGCTCCTTTAATGTCGGCCGCTGTTAAGTCCGCTTCGAGCATATTCGCCCCGCTAAGGTCGGCGCCCCTTAGGCAGCTGCCCCGCAGACTTGCCCGTCGTAAGCAAGCCTCGTGAAGGCTTGCCAACGCGAAATCAGCTTGGTCGGCGCTTGCGCCCGTTAGATCGGCTCCGGAAAGATTGGCCGAGGAAAGTCTAGCTAGGATCAGCGATGCAACAGCGAAATTCGCGCCCACAAGGGATGATGCTCTAAGGTCTACCCGGTCAAGGTCTTCTTGATCCAGGTTAGCCCCTTCAAGGTGGGGCCGAACTTCGGGGTTTTCGTCGCGCCATAAATTCCAAGCGGCTACTCCTCCGGATAAGAGTCTGCCCAACTCGCCCCCGCTCTCTATCTCTTGCGGCTGGGCTTGCTGAGCGCCTTCTTCGCTCCCACCCACGATTGACAGCTCAATCTCGCCCTCGCTGTCCACGTACAACGTCGTCGCGTCTCCGAATGAGATCATTAGGCGGTTCGTTTCGGTACGTATTGCGCCAACGACGCTCTTTCCCCACAAGAGATCCGTCGCTGTGCGAGATTCTTCAGCAAAGGTCATAGCACTCCCTTCGAGAAGGTTTCACCAATTTCGACACGACTACTTGAATTGTTCTTTAATGCAACCATCGTCCCGTACGCGCTCGTGACAGTCAGAGTTGTCCAATGCAAGATGATCCTGAAAGGAGGGAGTGTTTCCAATACAAGAT
>JAQBUE010000152.1 GCA_027624045.1 Acidobacteriota bacterium | reverse complement strand
GCATCTCTCGCCCCAAGGGGATCGTTCTACTTTGCTCAGTAGGGGATCTTTTCACATTGCGCCGACATCGCAAGATTGACGGTTGACAAAGGGCAGCACGTGTTTCTGAAAGAACTCAGGGCGCGAGTGCTCCCGTTGATCCACTAGCTGCTCGAATCGTAGAGAGCAGGTCCGGCTGGCCACACTCCCCCGGCTAGTCGCGCAGTGTAGAGCCATCGGGTGCATGGACCAGAAAGGACCCCTTTCAGGCCGCAAGAACTCCGTCTCGATTGACGCTCCCGCAAACGGGGTTTGCAGAAGTCGTGCTCACGATCACTTCGACTGGATGGCATCCATCAGCTCGACCGACTTTTTGTAAAGCCACTCCTCCGGCGAAACGTTGGGGTCAAGGCCAAGCTGCTGATGGACGATCATTCCCGTCGGATCCACGATCCAGTTGCGTGGCAACGAGAGAAGTGGGATCAGCTTTTCTACAAACGTTGTCGCTGGGAGGACAGGAAAGTTGTAGCCGTTCTCTTCCATGAACGGCTGGATCACACCGGGATTCTCATCGAGATTGAGGCTGATGA
Source organism: Acidobacteriota bacterium (assembly GCA_027624045.1). GTDB lineage: Bacteria > Acidobacteriota > Terriglobia > Bryobacterales > UBA6623 > JAPPLB01. The sequence goes on along the minus strand of JAQBUE010000152.1, from coordinate 12,434 downwards.
CCTGAATGTCCTCTCGCTCGGCCAGATCCTTGTGCATCTTCTCCACAACCGGAAGCTCCGGCATGCAGAATCCGCACCAAGTAGCCCACAGGTTCACGAACGTCTTCTTACCCTTCAGATCCTGCAGCTTCCACAGGCGACCGTCAGTATCGGTGATCTCGAAATCCGGCAATGGTATAGCAGATTCCGCCCACTTCGCTTGCGATCCGGCCTGCGGCGTGGCTGTCGATGAGTGCTCGCTAATGGCTTGGAGACCCTCACGCGTTCCGCCTAGCTCTTTCCATAGCCGTTGAGCCCGTTCGGACGAATTCACCCTATAGGCTGCAGGACGAGGTGGGTCTGGATTGATGCCGGCAGCGGCGAGGTAGCAGAAGGCCGCATCGGGCTTTCTTCCTTCCGCTTCAGCCAGCCGTCCACGCAGTTCCCAAAGCAGACTCTGCTTGTTCGCAAAAGCCTTCTGCAACTCCGGCGGATCATCCTCGTTGGGCCGCGACTCTTCCATCCAGCCTTCCATTTCGTGGAGTGTGTCCCGGGCCTTTGCGTAGTCCTGCCGGTTTACGTGGCTGAGAACCAGGAGAGGCCCCCCGACGAGAAACCGGAGGATGTAGTTTCCTTCACCCTTCCCTCCGGCCCGCTGCTGCTCGGGCTTCGCGTAGTCCGACTGCGCCTGTCGTTGCCTGTCGAGCACCAACTCCTCGGTTCCCATCTCGACAAGCTTCGGTATCTGGTCAAGTCGGATGTTGGCCTTCAGATACAGCTCAGCGATCAGGTAGGAGACCGGCGGAAACGAGCGAAAGGAGTCGGGCTGCGATGTGTAGATCTCCAGTAGACGGTCGCCCGTCGAGACCGCCATATCGGGGGGAGGGTTCTTGAGGAGGTTCAAGGCGCCGAGACGGCGGCTCCAAGCCCCCGGCTCCTCCGGCCATCGTTGAATCCAGTCGTCGGTGGCCGCGAGATTCTTCCGGCCGTATTTGTCGAGGCCGTCTTCATCGCCGTAACGGGGAAACGGGTTCTCTTCGAACCACCGGCGCTGCAAGGCATTGGCTGACTGACGGCTTTTGGGAAAGCGAGCCTGAAAGCGCTCTTGAATCTTGGCGCTTGCTTCCTTGTCACCAAGTACGCGATACCCGTCCTCCAGAGTTTGATACCAATAGATGCTGTCAGTCAGTGCTAGCGACTCCAGGCGCTCGATATCCTTGCGAACCAGTTCCCGTACGCGATCGTGTAGATTCGGAGGACGACTGCGGAACTCCCACGACCACAGGATTTCATAGCGCCTCAGAACCAGCGGGTCTTCGCTGTTCTCGACGATGCGGCGCAACGGCGGCAGACTCCGTTCGATGTACGTGGAATCGTTAAGGCGGCGTCCGACGGCGAAACCGTCCACACTGTCGGGACCGGCCTCCTGGAAAGCGTCGAGGTGCTTGATTACCGTTTCCGAGTCCTTGAACGCGGGGAACAAGTGGATTTCGGCTAGTTTCAGATGAGCACGGGCAAAGCGGGGCTCCTTTTCGAGTAAATCCTCAAGGAGCGAGATCGCCTCTTCGCTTCTCACACCGACAAGATTCTGGGCATAGAGGAACTGGTACGAAGGCTCATTCGGATCTGCTTCGTGCAGCTTGCGAAACTCCTCGATCGCGGCGTCGCGCTGATCCCGAAATGGGCCGGCGATCAACATTTCCTTCCAAAGGTTGACGCGAACATCTGTCGGGTACTTCGCGAGAAGATCGTCCAACCGTTTCAGCTGACGTTGTCGCCGCTCCTGGTAAGGTACGGCAGCGTCATCAACATCGACCCAGGTTCGCCAGTGTTCCTTGACTTCCTCGGCCGGTTCGCAAGGTGAGGTGAGATTCTGTGCCGACGCGCAAACGAGTGTAAGCAATGAGAGTACAACCAACCGCATTGTGCACCTCCTTGGAGTCCGCCGCCTTTCAAGCCCCCCGCCATTGACCGTGTCAGCCTGGCTAGGGACAATAAAGCCAAAATGGAGGGGACTATACCCAGCAGTTTTATGACGCCCGGGCGGCCCGATTCGTTGATGCTTTGTGACCCTGTCTCTCCACAAAACGCGGTGGGCCTTGATCAGATCGACGGTAGCCGCTTTGACGCGGGAAATCCAAAGGGACCCCTGAGATCGGTCGGCGATGATAGGGCGTATCCTCGAAGCCAGCAAAATCATCTGATTGCAAACGGTGGCGCGTATGCTGAGCGAGTCGTCCCAATCATCTGGATCTCGATTACTTCCGACATGTCCGGTCCGCGGAAGTTACAGTCGCCGGCTCGGTTCACGGTCGGCCAAAACGGCCATTGTCGGCCAGTTAACGCAACGGCACTATCGCTTCGAACTCCGGGAAACATCAATGGCGGAATTCTCGGGGCGCTAGCACCGTGAGCATTCGCAATGCGCAGCGGCCCTGACGCGCTGCACATCGAGCCTACCGGCGTCCCACGAAGAACTTTTGCAACTTTTCCATACACTCAGCCGCCAATAAACCCTCGGCGATATCGAGTCGATGATTGAGTAGGTCGGAGTCGGCGAGACGGAACTTGCTTCGCACAGCGCCAAACCTTAGGTCGCGGGTTCCGAACACCAAGCGAGCGACGCGGGCTACGACTAACGCGCCGGCGCACATGGCGCAGGGTTCTAGCGTGACGTAGAGCGTAGTGCCAGGGAGGCGGTAATTCTTGAGCGCACTGGCAGCCGCCCGTAGCGCTTCTATCTCGGCATGAGCGGTTGGATCTCCCGCTGCGATGGGCCGGTTCGCGCCCTCTCCGACGATCTTTCCTTCGTGGACGAGCACTGCCCCGACGGGGACCTCGCCCGCTTTTTCCGCTTCGTCAGCCTGCGCCAAGGCGGCCCGCATGAAGTGTTCGTCTTCGGTTGTGAATGCCGCCGACATGTCCCAAGCCTAGCACCGGCATCGCTGCGATAAGATTGGGTTCTCAGACCCGCATGAAAACCTCACTCATCCTTGTCGCCTTCGTGTTTGCCGTCGTGGCTCACCCCGCATGGGCGGCGGACAACGAACTCACTCCGGCAGAGAAAGCAACAGGCTGGATTCTGCTTTTCGACGGCAAGTCTCTCGACGAATGGATGAATCCCGACGGTTCACCCAGCGAGCGGCCGATCGAGCAGGCCGGCATCAATCCGCACGAAGCGGGCGGCTACATGCTTGTCCACAAGAGGCAATGGAGCAACTTCACGCTGCGGGCCAATTTCAAGATCGCGCCGGGATGCAACAGCGGCATTTTCATTCGCACAACGCCCCTGACTCCCCAACCGGGAAAGAGCCTCGGACACAATGGCATCGAGTTCCAGATCATGGACTCGAACGGCTTGGGCTACCACGATACCGGTGCGTTCTACGACTTGGCGGTGCCGAAACAGCAGGCCATGCGGCCGGTCGGTGCGTGGAATCAGGTTGAGATTCGTGTTCACGGTTACAGCGTCACGGCGCACCTGAACGGAGTCGAAGTATCGGGCCTTGCTCTGGAGCACTTCGACAAGCCTTTCCTGCGGCCTGACGGAACGAGCCACAAGTTCGCGGCGGCCTGGAAGGACCATCCGTTAACCGGATACATCGGTCTTCAAGATCATGGCACGGACGTGTGGTTCAAGAACATCAGGATCAAGGAGTACCGCTAACCCGCCCCCGAGTTTTCTTCGCAGCCCCACAGGAAGCGGGCCAGCCGGCGAAACCGTGCCCCGGAATGGAACGTAGTGCTAGAGACGGCAGCGCGATGATGCGAAAGGCACTCACACGGACGGTTCTCACGACAGCATTGTGCGCCGCCTTGCCTGCCGTGACTCTGGCTGCCGACCTGATGGGTACGGTCCGCGTGCGGCGGGATCAACGCCTCGACGCCTTGGCGCGCGTGACGGTGATTGCCCAGGCCGCTGACGGCAGTGAGGTTCTCGCTTCGACGAAAACAGATGGTGAAGGAAAGTTCGTATTTCGCAATCTGCCCTCGCCTCGCGTCGCGCTGACCGCCCAGCGCGCCGGGTTCTACACGTACAGCGCGGGCGGACACGCCGACCGTCAAATCGTGCTCGACTGCTCGACGCAGCAGGACTGTCTCGGAGTCGACTTCGAGATGCGTCAAGGCGCAGTGATAACAGGACGTGTGGTCGACGAGCTGGGCGAACCGGTTCAATCGATCCAGGTTCACGCCGAAGCGGCCGACGAGGACAAATCTTCGCGGGAGCGCCGCCGCGGCTGGTCGATGTCGGATGACCGGGGCATGTTCCGTGTCGCGGGCCTTGATCCGGGAAACTACGTACTGCGGACCGAGTTTCGCCGCCGCCAGGGCCCCGAGCGAGAACTGCCGGCGGCGTCGATGAACATCGCCGTTGGTGACGGCGAGGACCTGCGCGGCATCGAGCTCGTGCTGCGAGAGCCGACCGCCGAGCCGGTCGAAACCTACCGTGTGTCCGGCAGAGTAACGGGTGTCGATCTGAGTGCCGCGGAGGTCCGATATCTCTCAGCAAGAGCGCGTTCCGGCGGAAACACCAGGGTGGCCGACGATGGCTCGTTTGAGCTCTCGCTTGAGCCGGGCAACTACCGATTTCGCTACTTTGCGCAGCCGCGCGCTGGTGGACGAGGCATCGGTCAGTCCATCTCACTGGGGAGCGCGACGATTACCGGCGACATTGCTGACCTTGTGTTGAGTCCGATGGCCGCGACAGGGTTGGAAGGGCGGGTTGTGATCGAATCCGGTGAGCCGTACGACGCCATGACCCTATGGTTAACGGGCGTCGACGTCCCAGCTGGTGAGAGCCTGAGCGTGGAGGCGCCGGACTACGCCTTCCACCGCGAGGGTCTCGAGCCTGGGGATTATCATGTCCGTCTGCGGAGGCGGTTCCTCGGCGAAAATCGCCTGTTTCTCAAGGAAGTGCGTGTTGAGGGGAAACGCTCCGAGTCCGCAACCCTGCGCCTGACGAGTGGAATCCTCAAGGATGTCGAGATCGTTCTTTCGGGCGACGGCCGCTTCGCTTTGTACGGACTGGCCGCGAAGAGTCTCTTCATCGAGGCCATTAGCCGGAGGGGCCGAGACTTCGCCTTCGCCCGGGCTGAGATACACCCCAGTGAGTCACGAGTCGAAGAGGTCGAACTCTTGATTCAACCCTCGATCACGGTCTCGGGAAAGGTTGTCTTGGTCGATCCGCCTGAAAAGCCGGCACAACCCCAGGTCGAGGGTACGGGGCAACGTCAGAGACCTCCGATGCTCTGGTTCAGAGGAGTGAGCGCGGTGCGGTCCTTACGCCCTCGCCGCACTCCCATGCCGCTTGACGGGGGATCCTTCGAGATGGAGGGTATTCAGCCGAGGGAATACCGTGTACGGGCGGATGCGCCGGAAGGATCATACTTGAAAACTCTCGCGCGCTCGGGACGCGCTGTCGAGGGCCTGACCGTGACCGTTCCTTCCGACGGTACGATTACCGACTTGGAATTGCACTTCGCTTTCGATGGCGCAACGGTCAGCGGCTCCGTTACCTCGCCTGACTCGGATTCCGATGTGAGCATCGACGGAGCGCAGATCGTAATGATTCCCGATGATCCCGAGCAATACGCCGGACAGACCACGGTAGCGGTGCCCGACGACGGCTCATTCGAGATACTGAATCTGCCACCCGGAGGCTACACATTCTTTGCGGTCTCGGCGCGGTCGGCGCTCGACCCGTGGGACCCCGACGTGCGTAAGGCGCTCAGGGCGAGCGGCAAACATGTGCAGCTCGATTCCAAAGAGAAGGCTACGGTTGAGCTGACGGTGATCCCTGAACCGGACGAGCCGCTGTAGGACGCGTTACGACGGTCTGTCGAACCGCGGAACTCGCATCTGCTCGCCATCTTTTAGCGCCGACTGATGCCCCACGATCCCCGGCACCGTCATCGCCAGCGATTCATACACATCGATCACCGGCTCGCGGTCTTCCACCAATGCATTGATGAACTCGGCGCTGAGAAACGTATGGCTGCCGCCGTGTCCTGATGCGACGCGCATCGGCTCGGGCAGCATGGCGGCGTCCCAGTAGTCAGGCAGCTCCAGGGTTTTCGCCTCGTCCATGCGCTTCCGCCACGTCGCGGGATGGAGCCCGCCCTTCTCCAATCGGATTGATCTAGGCGTTTGGGGTGAGCTTGCCGTTGCGGAGCGCGAGAACCGGCTCAAATTTCCGTGACGCCTCTCGAACTTGTCGGCGGGAATCGAGCAGTTGGAATTTGCCTTCGACCAGGTTCAGCACGGCAATGTCCGCCGCGCGGCCGGGCTTGAGCGAGCCCACACGGTCGTCGCGCTTGATGGCACGGGCCGGTTCGATCGTGGCAAGCTCGATCACTTTATCCAAGGAGAGTCCAAGATGAAGCATCTTCGACATCGTGGTCGTGAGATCGAAGACCGGCCCCATCGCGCTGTACGTATGAATGTCGCTGCTGATGGAGGAGGGTAGCAGGCCTTCGCTGAGCGCCTGCTCCATGGCGGCGAACGAGAACCCACCGCTACCGTGACCGATGTCGAACCGAACGCCGCGTTTCGCCGCTCGTTTGATGGCTTCGTCCACGCGCCCATTCGGGCCGATGACGCCGCCGGCATCCCGGAATGAATGCGTCATCATGTCACCCGGCCGCATCAGTTCCAGAAGATCTTCCAGCGGCGCCTCGTGGGGGCCGACGTGCATCATAAACGGCTTGCCGATTTTCTCGGCCACGGTGCGCGTTCGGCGCGCGCACTCGACTTCATTCGGGCCGGCCAGCGAGCCGCTGCAGCGCACCTTCATGCCCACGATGACGTCGGCATATTCCATCGCCACTTCCAGCGCGGCGTCGGCATCGACCATGCGCATGTCGGTCAGTTCGCCAGGCCGCGCGATCAGCCCGATCCGCGAGATGTTCAGAAACGCAAGCACCTGCGTCTTGGCCTGGTTGATGACGTAACGGCGGAATCCCTCGAAGCTGTCAGCGCCCGACGTGCCGGCATCAACAGCGGTCGTGACGCCGCGGGCGATGCAGAAACGATCGAGGTCAACGCCCCAATGGGAAATACCTTGGAAGCCGTGAACATGGATGTCGATCAGTCCCGGCGTCACGAGGCTGCCCGGAACGCTGATCACCCGCCTCGCCCTTTTCGGATCAATGTCGGGAGCGATGGCAGCGATCTTCCCGCCGGAGATGGCTACGTCGGCGATCTTATCGAGAGATTGGGAGGGGTCGATGACACGGCCGCCTTTGACAACCAAATCGTACCTGTCGGCGGCGGCTTGGCCGTGAACACTCCGCCTCGCCGGCAATCCCAGGCAAGCCGCTGTCGCGGACGTTTGCAAAAACTCTCTACGCTTCATCATTTCTCTCCGTGGGCTGAACCGGTTGGTTAAGCCCGTCGGTTAAGCCAGTCGGCTAAGCCGCGGGCTGATCGGCGGCAAGTTTCTTCCAGCGGTAGGCCTTCACTGAATTCCGCCAGAAATACTTCTCTTGCACCGCGCGGCTTTTTTCGCCGACATACTTGCGTACGACGCCCAGCACTTTCGGATACGGACCCAACGGCTCGGAGTTCGGCCAATCGCTGCCGTAGACCACGCGGTCGTCGCCGAACGTCGCCCACATGCGGTCGAGCATCGCGCGATAGAGCTCGACATCGTCCGGGACGTTATTGCCGACTTTTTGCAGCACCGCCGAAACCTTCACGTAGACATTGGCTCGCGGCCCGAGTTCGCGCAGCACGGCATGGTAGGCGGTGCGCTCGGCCCCTGCTGGCGGCTCGGGCAAATTGGGCAGGTGATCGATCACGACACGCAGATTCGGAACCCTGTCAGTCAGAGTGACGATGTCCTCGAGAGCGCGCACAGTCTGATTGGCTGTATCGAGTGTCAAGCCGCGATCGGCTAGCATCCGCATACCTTGCATGAAGGCGGGTTTGGCGAGATCGATACGCAGGTCGCGGTCCCACAGATAGCCACATCTGATACCCAGAAAAAGCGGGTTCTTGGCGAAGCGTTCGAGATGCTTGGCGAAGCCGGGTTTGTCCGGCTCTATGTCGCCGATCGTGCCAACCATGAGGGTGTCTTTCTCGATCACGTCGAGCACCCACTGGTTGTCCTCGAGCCAGGGACTGCACTCGACCTCAATGGCTCCCACGACGCCGAGCCCCGCGCTGGCTTGGCGAAGGCGGTCGGGAAGAGTCTTCTTGTAGATCAGCGTGTTTTCCTTAGGCGGCCACGGCACGCCTTCCGGCCGCGTCGGATCATACAGATGGACGTGCGTGTCGATGATGGGCAGCGGCGCTTCAGCGGCGTTGCCCAGGTCGGCGGCCAGCAAGGCCGCGGATGCGCTGAGAAAAGTTCGGCGGGTCACAGCCCTAGCTTAGCTAAACTGGAACCGAAACGAGGACCAACTATGACCCCTGCCACCAACCGCCGCCGTTTTCTCACAGCCGGAACAGCCGGACTCGCCGCTTTTTCGCTGCGCTGCTCGGAAACACCGATGCCGGATGCGGCGTCCGAGCCCGCCGCTGTTACCGTCACGACTCACACTTATAAGACCGTCGGCGATCTGGTAATCAAAGCAGACGTCCATCGTCCCGCTGACGATATTATTCGCCCGGTCGTCGTCTGGATTCACGGCGGCGCGCTGATTAACGGCCACCGTGCCGGCATCTCCGGGCGCGTCAATGACATGATGCTCGGGGCCGGCTACACAGTTGTCTCAATCGATTATCGGTTGGCGCCGGAGACACAACTCCCCGGCATCATCGAAGACATTGAAGACGCCTTTCGATGGATTCGCGCCGAGGGCCCGACGCTGTTTCACGCCAACGTCGACAAACTCGCGGTCATGGGCGGCTCGGCGGGCGGATATCTCACGCTCATGTCCGGCTACCGCGTCGAACCGCCGCCCGCTGTGCTCGTCGCCTTCTGGGGATACGGCGATCTCATCGGTGATTGGTACAGCACGCCCAGTCCGCACGAACGCCATCAGGGCATCAAGATGGACAGCGAGGAAGCGTTCAAGCAGGTCAGTGGCCCGCCCATTTCCGATTCACGCGAACGCGACGGTGACGGAGGCGCTTTCTATCAGCACTGCCGCCGGCAAGGCATCTGGCCCAAAGCCGTCTCCGGCTGGGACCCGCATACCGAACCCGACAAGTTCGTCCCGTATATGCCCGTGCGCAACATCAGCGCCGACTATCCACCCACCATGCTGATCCACGGCACGAGCGACACGGACGTGCCCTACGAGCAATCCGTCATGATGGCCGAGCAGTTCAAACAGCACGGCGTCGAACATGAACTGGTCAGCATTCCCAATGGCGAGCACGGCCTCGGCGGCGGCGATCCGCGGTTGATTGACAAAGCTTATGAGGGGGCATTGGCGTTCGTAAAGAAACACACCTAGCCCGAAGGTCCAGTCCCAGTTTTGTTTGAGTTGGTTGGGCGCGGTGGGTTCGTTTCGTATTTTCGTACGCCGCCGCGGTTGTTCGCTGTTTGGTTGTGCCGTGCGAACTCAAAGAGCAGCATCCCCGCCAGGACATGGAGAGAATCCAGCGCCTGCTTGTATTGCGCGCTTGTCGGTTGCTGTGCCGTCTCAGGCATGTCTGATGTCCTTATTTTCGGTTCGTCTTTGCTCGCGATGCGAACGCCTGCGCAGCTTTCAGCTCTTCATGCTCGAATGCCGTTGACATACGCTCGATCTCCCCTTTCGTGAGGCCCAGTTCCGCGGCTTCCATCCGCCACTGCGCCGTTGCCGCCGCCACCTGCGCAACAGCCGCGCGCGCTTCCTCCGGTGGCAGCCCGAAATACCCCGCGACCTCCAGCGCCAGGTCGAGAGAAGCGGTGCCATCATCCAAGGTGATGTTGGTGCTCAGCACGCGCGGCTTTATGTCCACGGGAACGGGGTTTATGTCATAGGCGGGGGACAGACGCCAGCCGGCCGGGCCTTCGTAGACAAAGCCGTGGTTGCGCAGATGGTCGTCGGTGTTCGAGATCAGGATGGAAAATACGATGCGCCGCCAGAGCGCGCGCATGTCCTTCTTGGCTTCCGCCCCGTGCCGGCGCAGCGCATCGGCGAGTTCCAGATAGCTGCGCTCCTCGTTGTCGCGCGCGCCGAGCATGCTCATTGCCGAGAGAAACGGAAGCCTCGCAGCCCCCTCACGGTCAAAGCGGCGCAGCAGCAGCACGGGCCGCTCGTCCGCGTTTTCGATTCTCCATTCGGGCACGGCTAGCCCCGCCTTGTGCGCGAGCCCTAGGGCCACCGCTTCCCACAGCACAACATTGATCTCATCGCTTTTGTTTGGAAACTTGGCGATGGCCAGATGGCCGCCCCTGTCGCGGGTCGAGGCTTTTGGCCGTGCGCCGCCCAAGGAAGAGCCGGGCGCGAGCAAAAGACGCAGGTCTTCGTCTGTGTCGCTGCCCCCGGCAACGCGCTCGGCCGCGGAGAGAAGGCGAGGCAATTCGATCAGCGGCGGGATCTTGTCCCGGCCGTGGGCGGCCAGGAACGAGCCGCCCTCTTCCAATGCGAAGCGCAGTGCGCCCTGCCGCGCCTCGTCATCGACCATCAGCAGATAATCGATCTCCTGGAGGGTACGCGGCGTTTCTTTCGCTCTTTCGGCGCGGCGGCGCTCGGCGCGGCGCATCAGCACCCGCCCCCAGCGGTCGGGCGCGGAATCCCCGATCGCGCCGAAGAGCGCCCTGTCCGCCCCCGTATGAAAAGGGCCGGGTCCTAAGTTGAGGGCCGGCTCCAGAGCGAAGCGCTGCCTATGCGAAAGCCATTCCTTGTCGTATTCGAAGGTGGCGCTTTCGCGCCCTTTCCTCGTGCGCGCCCATAGACGTCCCACGAGATGGGGTATGGTTTCAAGATCGACGTAGACGAAGACTTCCCTTTCCATGGCCGTTACGCCTCCTCGTCTTTTTTCCTGCGAGTGTTCTTTCTTGACAGGCGCACGCGCTCGGGCAAGTTCTCCTCTTCGAGGTCAAGGCCGAGCGCGTCATGCCGCGGGTCGGCCAGGTCGGCCAAACGCCCTTCCAGCCCCAACACAAACAGCACGCTCGCGTAACTGCCCGCTGATACGCCCGGGTCGCCCTTCTCGATCTTGTTCAGGGTCGTGCGGCTGATCGAGGCCCTTTGGGCCAGGATGGACACAGGTATCCGCCGCCGCCGGCGGGCGTCGCGGATGTCGTGGCCCAGCTTGCGCAGGGCGCGGATCGCTGGTAGTGGCTCTTTTGTAACGTCCATGATCCTGTTCCTTAAATAGCTTAAAGTACACAATAATGAACGTTACGTCAATAGGAGAGATTCGCGCTGGCACCACAAGGGGGACGGCACCACGAGGGGCACCACGAGGGGGACAGTCACCTAAACTCAGGCACGATAAAGCCATATGAGATCCTAACTCCCACTTTATCAACACCATACAGCGATCGAGCCCCCTCGATTGACCTCGGACAAGATTTGGCGGGTCGCAGGCAACTCCTTTGCCCTCAGTGAGTTGAGGTATACCCCACCCTGCCTCGCAGCACGAATCTGACTGTCCCCCTGTCAAGGGTAGCGGTCCGCCATCCCCTCCCAATCGACCGCAAAATACTAAACGAACCCATAGTCCCGCGGCGTCGCCAGTCCAGCCCAGGCGAGGAGAACAGGAAATACCGAACAAACCCAATCGGCCCGTCATCCGCTCCGGCTCAACAGCTCAACGCATAAACGGCTCATCCAGCTTCATCAGTCACAAGCCGAGCAAATCTATTCCGCCCAATCCCCACAACAACTTACCGCCCCGCCATCCTCGAACCACCCCAAGAAACTTGACCCGCCATGCTAGCCTCCAAGCAAGGCCGGAAGGATTGTTCACCGAATCAACCCGGCCGCGCCTGGCCAGGACAGTTCGAGGTTGCTCTTCCGGTGGAGATTCCCCCGCGGACACGATTCAACAGACGAGACCCGTAGCGCGGTCCCCGGTTTTGGGGTCCGCGGCCTTTGCTCAAACCGTCCGGCAGACGAGACCCGTAGCGCGGTCCCCGGTTTTGGGGTCCGCGGCTTTTGCTGCCCCGGAAAGCAGGCAGGCAAGCATCGCGGACACCCCTGAAAGGACTGTACTAAGAAGTGCCACGCATGAAGCCCCGTCGTATGCACAACCGCAAGCGCCGCGTCGAACCAGCCCGCTCCGCCCGCCCGTTCGCTACGGACCGATACCACACCCTGTTGCAATCAAGGGAGTCATAAGACGTGAAAACCCCTGTAAATACGGGCCTGCGAGCGCCCTGAGACGTCGCGAGAAAATCTCCCCAGTGTGGTAAAACGTTGCAAAGTGTGGCACGGAAAGTGACGCTGAAATTGCAGACCGAATCCATGATCTTTTCACATTGCGCCGACATCTCCTGACTGGATATGTCGGCGCAATGTGAAAAGATCCCCTACTGAGCAAAGTAGAACGATCCCCTTGGGGCGAGAGAT
>JAQBUE010000003.1 GCA_027624045.1 Acidobacteriota bacterium | reverse complement strand
TGCATTCACCCGCAATGTCGCCTGCCCCGACCGCTGCGTCTTCAGGATCATCTTGCATTGGACAACTCTCATGGAAGACGTTGCAATCAAGATCCTCAACGATTCAGGAACACCACCGCGCTTTAAGCGCGAGATCGGAGTTGGGGAGATATTCCACGGAAAGCAGCCAGATCCTAGGAGGCGCGACCTATGGTGCGTCTGTGCGGCCTCGAAGAACGGAGAACTCAAAGATGGCCGGAAGTTCCTAGTGATGGAGTTCGCGTCAGGCGGGGCAGTGGACGACCTGTACGCCGAGCAGAGGCAACTGACGGATCACGATGTGGTTAGATTTGCGGTTTGTGGCGCGGTAGCGCTGTATGCTATCAACGCGCGGCAGATCGTACACCGCGATTTCAAATGCGGGAACATCCTGATTCACAAGGACCAGCGTTTCCTGCTCGCCGACTTCGGGGAGGCGCTCTGCCCGGACGTGGAGAGATTCACAACCGACAACAGTTTCGTCGGCACCAAGGTCTACAATTCACCAGAACAGATCGACACGCCGTCAAGCGTCGACGGGCGGGCGGATATCTGGTCTTACGGGGTCGTACTCTACCGTATGCTAGCGGGTGACCTACCCTTCAAGGGGCATGTTGGTCCTCTCGTCAACGCCATTCGCAGGAATGCTCATACTCCGGTACTTCATGCCCGGCCCGATGCACCCCCGCTTCTTGCCGCGATCGTTGAGCGCTGTTTGCAGAAGGCCCCTGCCGACCGCTACCAGAGCCCGGCTGAGATTCTGCGAGCGCTCGGTACTCTCCCGGTCGACTTGGTAGATGATGTCGCGAGGGCCATCTTGGCTGGCTGGAGCCTCGGCCATACCGTGGGCTCGGCTAGTGAAGCTCCGAGCCAATCCACCGCAGCCGCGAGGCGACCATCTTCGCAAGGCGACAATGCTCAATCACCCCGGCCGGAGGGTATGCAGCGGGCGACCACAATAGTTGCCGAGCCGGGGATGGTTGATCTTGATTCCATCCAGGACTTGGGGAAAGACGATCTGCTTTTCTTTGACGACACCGTACTCCGGAGGCTCGTTTCGGAACCAGAAGGTGAAGTCCAGGCTCGAGAACTCCGAGAGGTTAAGCTCGTTTGGGCTGGGGCTACGAGAGGCGGTCGGCGGAAACCGATATCATCCTCAGCAGGAGTTCGAGTGTTGTTTGAAGGTATCGTAAAGAGGCTTTATGAAGCCCATCAACGAGAAGAACTTAGCAAGCCCAGTTCGAAAAGGACACCCGGGTGGGATCGAGCTTGGACGTCGTTACCGGAGAAGGCGAAGATCCACTTTCTTCGTGCAAGCAAGAGCCGTCTGAGGAAGCCTTTAGCAACTTTTCTTGAACCGCTAAAGATTCAACACTGTGCTGGGGCACACCTGAGAGGGGTAGTAACGCAAATGGCAGATGCTGACGGAGTGAGCGTTGAGGGTGCTCTGACAGCGGCGGAAGCCATCGCAAGCGGCGCGAAAACGCTTTACACATTGAGACGCGAGCTGACCGAACCAGATGTGGCTAAGTATGTGACAGAATCATCACAAGGATACACCGATATCGAATATCTGGGTGAGGATTGGCAGCAGGGAGCAGGCGCCCCGGAGAGTTGAGCACAGATCACCGGGAACGCCGGTTGCCGCGAATGAAGGTAGTGATCGATTCCAGTGACGTTCCCGGCTGAAAAACTGCTGCTACGCCCAGCCGCTTCATCTCGACAACATCCTCATCCGGGATGATGCCCCCGAGCACGACCTGGACATCGTCCATTTCCTTCTGCTTCAGCAGTTCCATGACCTTGGGGACGATCGCGGTGTGCGCTCCTGACAGGATCGATAGACCGATGAACTCGACGTCTTCCTGCAGCGCCGCGTTGACAATCTGCTCCGGCGTTTGGCGCAGGCCGGTGTAGATCACTTCCATGCCGGCGTCGCGCAGTGCGCGGGCGATGACCTTGGCGCCGCGGTCGTGGCCGTCGAGGCCGGGCTTGGCGACGAGGACGCGGATGGGGGGAAGTGTCGCGGTATCGGCTTTTGGCATCTTGTCTGTCCCTGCCTACTGCCAGATTTTGCAGAGGAAGGTGGTGTAGGGGTCAAGCGCGACCTGCCCGAAAGTGTACTGAAGGGCGTCCTTGTCCATCTTCAACTCCGCCGCAGCCGTGGCGAGAGTTCTCTCCGCGCTCGCTTTGTATTCCGCCTTCTCCTCGGGCGTTCCGTCTCCGTTCTCGTGCAGCTCATCCCAAAGCGAGCGGACTTCCTGCGCTCCGCGCAGGCCGAATTTCCTAAGTGTTTTTGCGTCGTCCTCGAGGTAAATCCAGAGAAGAGCTTGGCTTACGAAGTCGACCACGGTGCTGAAGCCGAGATTCGTTCGGATGGAAAGCACGATCGGATCGGCGTAGGCGAGTTGCAGGTTTGTGAGGATGTTCTCATCGGCCAAGCGCTCGGCCATGCGGGGATCCATGGACTGCAAGGTCTGAAGTTCGCTTTCCTGGCCCTGCGGTCCCTCGCCGAAGTTCATCCTCTTGCGCGCCACCTTGCGGGCGAATCCGATCAGCCACTGTGTCGGAAAGACGCCGAGCAGGAAAGCCGTCGGGACGCCGACATCTTCCTTGAAATACCCGGTTAGGGCATAGGCCATGGGGACGGCGATGACGAAGCGAAATGACGCCCACCAAAGGTTTGCCGGAGCAAGCGAGCGGCGCAAATACTTCTCGGTGAAGTCGATCAGGGCCCACATATAGGCGCCGAGGGCCGCGGCGACGGCCATCGGCGCCAACGTGCCCGCGGCAGGCGCACCGAGTGTCGTTGGATAGAGCGGCGCCCCGATGCGAACCCATTGGATGCCGATCCCGATGGCGGCCAGCAAGACAACCCCAGGGAAGATAAATGTCATTAATCCAAGATGCTGTTCATAGAGCTTGAGGAACTCAGCCTCGTGCTTGTCTTTGGCGGGTAAAGGGCGGTTCGGGTGGAATCGCTTGAAATAGTCTTCGATCGCCTTCGGCGTCAGAGGGCCGGTAATCTCATTGCGCCTGCTGATCCGCCCGCTGATCAAGAACCCGGCGACGGGCAGAATCAGGAAAACCAGGAGCAGGCCAACGAGCTGCGCGGTTGGGTCCAGGGGGGTCATAACTGTCTAGAGGAGCTTGGACATGCGAACGCCGCTGTGCCCCTCCCCATAGTAGTCCGGGAGATCGCGGGTTTTCGAAAAGCCGAATTTCTCGAAGAGGCGAACGCCCGCCCGGTTCTCCGCCGCGACCTCAAGCGAGGCGAAGGCACAAGAGCGGCGCGCGGCCTCGTCAAGAAATCCGCCCAACAACGTTTCACCCAGGCCCGCCCGCCGCGAACCTTTCTCGACCGCGATCGAGTGAATATAGGCGCCCGTGCGCTCGCCCCGCTTGCTGCTGATTCCCAGAATATATCCGGCGGTGTGGTCATGGTGATTCGCCACGAGCAGAATGCTCTTGGGATTATCAAGATAATGCAAAAACTGCTCGCGATCATAGCGGTGGGGCTCGTAATAGCCCGTGAAGCACTCTTTTTCGAGACGCAGTAAGTCCGCGATATCGTCAGCGTCAGCGCGCCGATTGGGTGAGGCGACGGAAATCACAGTTTCATGATACTCGCTGCTATTCTTCCCGGTCACTCAGACGGAGCCTTGATGGGTTTGCCGGCGGCGGCCGCTTCGACTAAGTCGCCATCTTTGAGAGTGACGTGGCCGTTCACGAGCACATGCCGGATTCCCTCTGAGTACTGGACCGGGTTCTCGAACGTGGCCTTGTCGATGACCGTGTCGGGGTTGAAGACGACGATATCGGCGTCGGCACCGACGCTTAGCCGCCCCTTCTTCTTCATCATCGGCGCGCGGCGTTCGAGGCGCTGCGCCGGCGCGAGCGACATCTTCCGCAACGCGTCCATCAGCGTAAGTGCTTTCTGCTCGCGGACGTAGCGGCCCAGGATACGGCTGAACGTTCCGAAGGAACGCGGGTGGGCGCGGCCTTTGTCGAGCCACATACCGTCGCTGGCGATCATCGTGATGGGGCTGGCGACGGCGGTTTGCACGTTTTCCTCGCTATAGTTCGCCGGGCTGATGATGGTTCCGCCCTGTTCGCGGTACTTGCCAAATGTCTCACGAGTGAGCGTTTCCCCCGTCTCGACCCAGATGTATCCCGCGAACTCCTGGTCGCTGTAGGTCTGCCAATCGTTGAACAGATGCGACTCGATCAGTGTGGAGCCGCGGTTGTAGGGATAGCATTCGGTTGTGACATCGGCACCCTGTTTTTGGGCTGAGGCGACAATTTCCAGATACTGCGGGATACGCTCGGCGGAACTGCTATTGATGTGGACGATGTGCAGCGGCGCACCGGTCTGTTTCGATGCGCTCAGAACTTCCTCAATGTTGCCGAACCCGGGCGGTTCGGAGCTGCGCATGTGAACGTGGCAATTCGCGTTATGCGCGGCCGCCACGCGGAACATCTCGACGACTTCTTCGGTGGTCGCGCCGGGTGAGTACCCCAGGCCGAAGCCGACGGCGGGAGCGCCCAGTTCGAGTCCGCGAGCAATACGCAGTTTGAGTTCATCGAGTTGCTGGGCGCTGAGAGGCTGCGTGAGCGCATCTCCGGTGAGGCCGGGGTTGCTGCCCAGCATGACCATGTTGCGCGAATAGGGATGACTAATGCTGGCGCCGAAGTTGACAGGCGTCTGGCCTTCCCGCTCGCCGTACCAGGCCGCGATGTCCGCGACACCGATCTCGAGTTCGAGGGCGGACGTGATGCCGTCGTGGATTTGAGCCTTGTAGTTTTCGGGGCTGTGGCCGTGCCGGTGGAGATCGACAAAGCCCGGCGCGACGACATGGCCGGCGGCGTCAAGAACTTCGGTCCCGGATAGTTCTTGTTCGCTGATCTCGGCGATTGTTTCGCCCTGGATGCCGATGTTGCGAATCGCGTCCAGCCCGGATTCAGGGTCCATGACACGGCCGTTGGCTATTACGAGGTCGTAGTGCGTCGGCTTCGAACAATGCACCAGAGAGAGAACGAGAAGGACAACGGCCGCGAACTTGAACATGGGGGTTAGTATGGCATGGGGATTGGGCCTGTGAGGACACATTCTGGACCAATAATTTCGTGGCGTGCGCGCCTTCCTGAAGGCACCGCATCAGGCGCTACTCTACGAGCATGAGTCGGCGTGAGGAGTGGCGGAAGGTTCTGGCCTCCGAAATGGAGTGTTGGTCCGCCAAATCCTGCGAGCAGTTGATTGCCGAGTTAGGCGAGCTGCAGGCGTACGAAGTCGAGTTCGATTCAAAGACCTACCAGGTTGAGGTTGTGCTCCTAGAAGACACCGAGGAATATGTTCACGTACTCGTTGCCATCGATGACACCAGCTTGCGGGGTTTTATCCGTCCAGAGGGCGACAGTTTCATTTGCCGCAAGGTGTTGGAGCGCTAGCTCAGGGCTAGGCTTAGGCTAGACAGCGCTCTGCTCGGTGTAGGAACCGAACACACCCCGCAGCACGGTGCACATTTCACCCAAGGTGGCGTAGGCGCGGACGGCCTCCAAGATAGGAGGCATCAGGTTGGCGTCGCCTTGAGCGGCTTCGCGGAGCTTCGATAGGGCTTCATCGACGGCCGGGTTGTCACGGTCGCGGCGCAGCTGGGTGAGCTTCGCGCATTGTTTTTCGCCGACGGAACGATCGATGGAGAGCGTCGGAATGGGCTCGTGCTCTTCCTCGACGTAGGCATTCACACCGACGATTCGGCGGCGGCCAGCTTCGACTGATTTTTGGAACTCATAGCTCGACCGGGCGATTTCGGTTTGCGGATAGCCGTCCTCGACCGCCGCCACCATGCCGCCCATCGCTTCGATTTTCTGTAGTTCCGTGTAGAAACCCTTTTCTAGGTCGAGAGTGAGCCGTTCGAGAAAGTAGCTTCCGCCGAACGGATCGGGCGCGTCGGTCACGCCGGTTTCATGAGCAAGAACCTGTTGAGTCCTCAGCGCCAGCAGCACAGCTTCTTCGGTCGGCAATGCATAGGCCTCATCGAGCGAATTGGTGTGGAGCGATTGCGCACCGCCCAGCACGGCGGCCATGGCCTGAATGGCGGTGCGGACGAGGTTTACCTTCGGCTGTTGAGCCGTTAACGATACGCCTGCCGTCTGCGCATGGAAGCGTAGTTTCCACGAGCGCTCGTTCTTCGCACCGAAGCGGTCGCGCATCAGCTTCGCCCAGATCTTGCGAGCCGCCCGGAACTTGGCGATCTCTTCGAAGAAGTCACTATGCACGTCGAAGAAAAAGCTCAGCCGCGGAGCGAAGAGATCGATGTCCAAGCCGCGCTCGACGGCCCACTTTACGTATTCGACGCCGGCACCGAGGGTGAAGACCAGCTCCTGCAGAGCCGTCGCTCCGGCCTCGCGGATGTGATAGCCGCTGATGGAAATCGGGTTGAACTTCGGGGTGTGCTCGGTGCCGAACTCGAGCGTATCGACCACCAGCCGCATGGAGGGGCGCGGCGGGTAAATGTACTCCTTCTGCGCCATGTATTCCTTGAGGATGTCGTTCTGAATCGTGCCCGAGATGCGCTTCCAGTCCGCGCCCTGCTTCTCGGCTACGACCAAATACATCGCCCACAGAATCGCCGCCGAGGACGTGATTGTCATCGACGTTGTGACCTCGGCGAGCGGGATACCGTCGAACAACTCCTCCATATCAGCGAGGCTTGAAATCGCGACGCCACACTTGCCTACTTCTCCGGCGGACAAAGGATCATCGGCGTCGTAGCCCATGAGGGTGGGCAAATCGAAAGCTACGGAGAGCCCGGTCTGTCCATGGTCGAGCAGATAGCGGTAGCGGCGATTGGTTTCCTCGGGCGTGGCGAAGCCGGAGAACTGCCGCATCGTCCAGAGCTTGCCGCGGTACATGTCGGCATGGATGCCGCGGGTGTAGGGAAAGCCGCCGGCTTCAGCGAGGTCAGCGGCAGGGTCGAGATCGGCGATGTCGTCCCCGGTGTAGACCTTCTTGACGGGCGTGGCGGAGAGAGTTCGGGTGCGATCGGGTTCGCTTTCTTTCTTGAATGAAGGTGGGCGTTGGGGAGCTGTCGCCATGCCGTTGGACCAGGAGCGCATACCCAGTCTATCGGAGGGCAAGCATCGTAAGGGACGAAGGCTCGTGTTTCCCCGACGCGGGTATTTCGGTTAACGGGATTCCGTCGGCTTCTTTCGTTTCTTCTTAGCGGACTGGGGTTCGATGATGCCGCTGTCTTCCCACTGTTGCAGACGGCGCTGCGCCTGTTCCCAACTGGCGCTGCGTGGCGGGGATGCCGTGTAGAGGCGGTATTCGCGGGCGGCGAGCTCGACTTCGTTCTGGGTGCGGTAGAGTTCCGCGAGCACGTAGTGGGACTCGGGAAACAATGCCGCGTCGGGCGTGGTCAGGGCTGCCTGCAGGGCCTTCTCAGCGCCGGTGCGGTCTCCTTTTTGGATGAGGGCGCCCCCTTTGTAGTAGTGGCCGAGCGCGAAGACCGGGTTGATGCGCAGCATCTGGTCCGAGAGGCGGAGCAGATCGTCCCAGCGTTTCTGTTCGACGGCCAGGCTGGCCAGCGGCTCGTATGCCGCGAGATACTTGGGATCGATCTCGATGGCCCTTTCGAGAGACTGAGCGGCGCTGCCGGGATCACCGGCGCGATGCTGCACTCGGCCCAGAAGAGTCCAAGCAGCGGCGTACTCCGGGTAGATGGAGATTGCCTTCTGAAGGTGTTGCGCGGCCAAGTCCAAGTTGGGCTCAGCCGTGTTGATCTGCTTTTCGGCCTTCTTGTAGGCTTTCCGGGCTGCCTTAGGCGCGGCTAACGTTGTGAGGCTGACAAAGGAGGGCTTTGTGTCTCCCGAAAGCCGTGGGACGTAGCTGCGAGTCCAGCGTGTGCCGTAGGGGTTGAGCCCGTAACCATAGCCGTAGAGGAACTGTTGCCTTTGCTGGTGGAGTTGATACGAGTTGTACGAGCGCTGATAGGGCGTGTAGGAACGGTTCGAGCCTCCCCCGGAGGTCGAGGATGGGCTGGAAGTGGCGGCCCGCACAGTGGGCGTCGAACCTCCGCTACTACCCGCGCTCGTGCGACCGACGCTCGACGAGCTACTGCTAGCTGTGCTCCTCTGTGCTACCGCGGAACTCGCCGCTAGAAGCGCAATAAGGATCGCGCCGCTCAGGCGACGGCAGCTACCACCTTGAATCGGCATAAGGCATCTCTCACCCGGGAAAATCGGTTGCACGCGCGGACCCAACGGTTGATGGGTTGATAACAAAGACACTTAGCGTGCCCAACTCTATTCTACAGCCAATGATCGGAGGCCGAATTCCACCGCAAGCGGCCGTAATCCACCACATCCAGCCTTTGGGCTAGAAGGCATAGCCAACCGCGGTGACCACGCCATAGTCATTGCGTTGCACGTCTTCGCGCGGCGGGGCGCTGTCAAAGCGGTCGAAAAGCGTGAGACTCCAGTTGAAGCCGCCGATCAAGAGAATCCGCGCCGTACTGTCGTACTCGATCCGGTAGCGCCCGTTCTGTACGAGATTGGGCAGAAAGGAAAACTTGGTAGTAACGCCGATCCCCTTGAGCAGAATCGTGCGATAGTCGATGCCGGCCAGCGCTTCACCGCTGCTTGTGCCGCCGTTGGGCGGAGCGCCCAGATCCTCTTGGAATTGCTCGTTGATGTATGTGAAACCGCCAAGCAGGGAGAGCTCGGTATCCTTGCTGTTCTTAACCTTGTATCCATAACCGCCGCCCATTCTCGATCTGAGATTCAACTGCTGGCGGTCATTGCGTTCCAGGCCGACCAACCCGAAGGCAAACTGACGGGGGCTGAGGAAGCGGTCATAGCGCGCATCGGCGGTCTGGCGGCTTGTCGGCTCGGCCTCATCCTGCCGACTGAACAGCGAGGTCGCACTACCGGATAGTTCATAGCCGGCACGGCGATACTTGCCCCGCAGCCCGAGCGAGGACGAGTTCAGGCGCGAGTTACCGCGGTTGAAATTGAAACCGACGTCGATCGCGCCTTCGAGGATGTCGAAGAAACCCGGCGGTGCGCCGTCGTCGTAGGAGGTGATGCGCACAACGTCTGGTATGTCGACCGTGAGAATCTGTTCATCCTCGGTCACGAGCTCGAGACCCTGGTCCGTCTTCCCGAAGCTGCCGCGGTATAGACGACCGGTCCCAACTTCGATTTCAGCTTTGTCCACGGTAATGAGTTCCTGAACCTGCTGCCAATCGATGCTGATGACGCCGGCATAAGGGGTCTTGAACGACAGCTTGCCCTCTTCGAGTTTTTCGAGTTCGCCCGTCAGCCGGTCGCCGTTGGTGAGGATGACCGTGTCAAGGCCGCGCAAACCGGGAACCGTGAACGCGAGAAAAAGGCCGATGGCGCAGCAGCGGCGTAGAAACCGGGTGGAAGCTTGAATCATGAGTCTGTGAAACCTCGGTTGGTGCAAGGGACGGCTCAGCGAACCAGTTCCCAGGTAATGTGGTTCAGTTCGGGCGCGATGAGCTTTTCCCAGGCGAGACGCACGGCGGCGGGTGAGCCGGGAGTGGAGAAAACGACCTTGCCTTGGCAAGCACCGGCCGTCGCTCGCGAAAGCATGGCGGCGGCGCCGACTTGTTCGTAGCTCAGCATGCGGAAGATCTCGCCGAAGCCCGGCAGAGTCTTATCGAGACGACCGCTAATGACGTCGAAGGTGCGGTCGCGGCGGGAAAGGCCCGTGCCGCCATTGAACAAGAGCACGTGCACGCTGGAGTCGGTTGTCAGCTCATCGAGTATGGCGCTGATCTCGGCGGGCTCGTCGCGAACGATGCGGGAGGAATGGACGGCGTGGCCGGCGGCGGTGAGCTGCTCACGGAGGTAGCTGCCGTTGACATCGGTCTCTGCGGTGCGTGTATCGCTGACGGTGATCAGCGCGACCGAGACCGGTCCCCTGTCCTGAGCCTTTTGTCTGTGTTCGCTGACGCTGCCCGCACCCATATTAGGTCTTCTCTGGAGATCCCTAAAGAATTAGGATCGCGAAACGGGCGGGTTGTTGCAAACCGGGTTGGTGCAGGGTCACACAGAGCGGTCTTTTCAGGGTAAATAATAGGAGCGATGACTTCTCATGATGCAACTTCTTCTGATGCCGATGTCGAGGCACCCGATGACGCCCAACTGATCTTCGAATTGCTCGATGGGTTCCGAGCTTCGAAGGCGGCGTTCACCGCGGTTTCGCTCGGTGTTTTCGACCGCCTGTATGAGAGGCCGGCCAGCGTTGCACAGCTCGCCAACGAGCTGAAGGTTGCCGAGCACGCCCTGGAACGGCTGTTGGGGGTCTGTGTGGCGAAAGGACTATTGACGTTGCAGGGCGGCCTTTACTCGAACCTGCCGCCGGCGGACCGGTTTCTGCGATTGGAGAGCCCGGAGACGCTGGGCGGCTATGTGCTCTACTCGGACCGCGTTTTGTACCGTCTGTGGGGCAGGCTGGAAGACGCGGTTCGCGAGGGGACGAACCGCTGGGAGCAAGAGTTCGGAGGCAAGGAGAATTTGTTTGACCACTTCTTCGCGACGGACGACGACAAACGCCGGTTCCTGGCCGGGATGCATGGCGCGGGGCTGCTGAGCTCGCCGGCGACAGTAGCGGCATTCGATCTGAGCCGCTTTAAGCGGATGGTGGATCTGGGCGGCGGGACGGGGCATTTGGTGACCGAAGCCTGCCGGCGATACCCGAAGTTGCGGGGTGTCGTTTTCGATTTGCCCTCGGTTCAACCGCTGGCCGAAGAGTATGTGCTGGCAGCAGGTCTGGAGGACCACATCGAAGTTCTCGCGGGCGATTTCTTCACGGATGAGCTGCCGCCGGCGGACCTTTATGCGGTAGGGCGGATTCTGCATGACTGGGCTGACGCAAGCATCATTCAACTGCTGTGCAAGGTTCACGCGAGCTTGCCCGAGGATGGGGCGCTGCTGATCTGCGAGAAGTTGCTGAATGAAGAGCGAGACGGCCCGGCGACGGCCTATTTGCAGTCGTTGAACATGCTGGTTTGTACGGAAGGGCGCGAGCGTACGGCTTCAGAGTATGAGGTTTTGGTGAAGGCAGCGGGATTCCGGGAATTGGAAGTCAGGCGAACAGGCAAGCCGGTGGACGTGATGTTGGCGTTGAAGTGATGGCGGGCTAGAACATTCTTTCGCGGGGGCTGAGCGTGCCGAAGGAACCAACGTTGGCGATCGAGAGAGCGACTCGAAACTGATTCTCGTTGCGCGTCTGGCCGATGGCGAAGCGGCGCCACTCGAAGCTGAAGCCGCAGCAGTCGGTGTTGTAGGTGGCCTGGGTGGCGTTGTAGATGAAGATGGTTTGGCGATAGTCGTAGTTGGTACGCAGGGCCACGTTCCAGCCGCGGCGGTTGAAGTCGCCGAGCCGCACGAGCGTTGAGAGCTGGTTGCTCGGCGCTGAGAGCGTGCTGGGGGTGCGGACGGCGTGATGGCCGGCTTCGACGCTCCACAGATTGTTGATCCGCCAGCCGGAGTCGACGCTGCTGTTGACGATCTTGCCGCGCAGTTGGTCGTAGTCGTAGCGCCAGCCTAGAAAAGTACGCCAGTTCGGCATCACACGGAACGATGTGACGATGGGTGAGGCGGAGCGGGATTGGTCGAGGAAAGCGAAGGGCGTAACGTCGATGGTCGAGCTGAAGACGTTTCGCTGACCGGGAACGAGCGCACCCCCGAAGTCGCGGTCGAAATAACGCCGCTGCCAGACTTCGAGGCTCGCCACCTCGCGGACAGCGCCGGTTGTGGCGTCTTTGGCGTAGAGCCGGTTGGTGATCGAGATGTCGGCTTCGTTGGTGTTGGTGAGCAGATCACGTTCATCGAAGCGGATCACTTTGTCGAAGTTATCGATGCCGTCGACGAAGCGGTAGCGGATACGCGGCTCGATGACGTGCTTGACGCGGGCGCCAAGCCATTTCGGTCCTTCGAAGATGCGCTGGAACGAAGGCGGGGCGATGTCGAGCGAGAATTCGCGGCTGCCGCGGTGAAGGTTCACACCTTGCAACGAGCCTTCTTCACGACGCTGCCCGTACGAAGTTTGGCGGAAGCCGAAGGTGGGCGTGAACTGGAACTCGGCGAAGCGGAAGCTCGACGTCAGGCGCGGGAAGATGTCGCCGCGTTGCACGAAACGGCGCGTCTGAAAAGTGGGCTGTGTGCGGCTGACGAGTCCGAAGGAGCTGTCGAGGCTGAACCACAGGGGAATGGGCCCGTCGAAGAGTTGCCGGTCGCGGCTGTTGAACTCCAGGCTGGGGAGTTTGCGCAGAATAATCTTGTCGTCCTTCTGAACCGTCTGGAAGTTTTCGTGCCGTACGGCCGAGACGTTTATGCTGAACGTGGAAATGTCTTTCGAGATGAAGCCGATCGATTTCACCTGGGAAATTACAGCCTCGTCGAATGTCTGTGTGAAAGCCTGCCGGAATTCGAGCGAGCTGAGGTAGTTGATCTGGGCAATGCCGCGGAAGCCGCCCGGTATGGTGCCGCCGCCTTCCAGCTGGAAGGTGCCGCCGCCTTGTTTGACCCGGCTGCCGTCCCGCTGCTGGAAACCGCGATCGTTGACGCCGAAAAAGGTGGAATGAAAGAAGCTGTTTTTCGTGGGGCGTCCGCGAAGGGTGACCCGGCTTGCCGAGCCCCTGTCGCTGAGCCAAGTGCCTCCGATGGTGGCGTCGTAGCTGCGGTTGATCGCCCAGTAGTAGGACTGGCCGAGCACGAAACCGAATCGCGAGCTGTGGCCAATATTGGGCGTCAGGAAACCGCTTTGCCGCGGCAGGCGCTTGAGCGATTTCCTGAAGTACGGGAAATAGAACAGCGGAACCCCTCGCAGCCGAAAGACGCCGCGCCGGATGGTGGCATGCTCGCCGGGAACGATGGTGGTGTTGGGTGACCGCATTGTCCACCAAGGGTTGTCGATCTCGCAGTTGGTGACGAAGCCGTCGTGAACGGTGTAGTGGCCGGCGGCCTTGTAGACGATGGCGCCCTCGAGGTAGAAGGGGTTATCGGTCGAGAGCAGACGCGGGCCGCCCTGGCTTGCGGATTCGACGATGCCGTGAACTTGATAGAAGGTTCCGGTTTCGGATTGAGCGTTATAGGAGAGCTTCTCGGCGTAGAGATCTTCCTGGCGGGTGAGGTGGCGGTAGCGGACGTTGCCGTGTGCTTCGACATCCCCACTGGCTTCGTTGTAGTTCGCCTCGCTTGCCGTGATGACGAACTCATCCGTGACGATTTCGACGCGGCCTTTGAGGAACTTGATGTCGCCGTGTTGTTCCTGATAGTCAGCCTGTGTGCGGGTATCGCCGGGCCGTGGCTCGAAGGCGGGATCGGGTTGCGCGCCCAACGGCAGCGCCGAATGCAGGGCGATAAGTACGACAACAGCGGCGAGCGGGCCGGCTCTCAACCGTGGGGAGGAAAGTGCCATTCAGGAGGGACGAACTTTGAAGCTAACATGCACCCTTGAGGGCCGCAAGACAGGGCTGGGTGGGTGCGCACAGAAAGCGCATTGCGCTGTCGGCCCCAGAGGAGCCCAGGGTATGGCATACCGTGCCCGCGGCTCCACAGGGGGTTGGCGCCTCAAGGTGTTCCGCCCCCAAAGAACAATATTGAGGCTAGCCGCGCCGCCGCGCCTTCCACTGCCCTGTCCCATACTCGCCGAGATCGACCTGGCCGGCCATCTCGCCGCCCTTGATCGTCCCATCAAAGCGGTAGCCGATCGACGTGCCTTCGTACGGGGCCGATGATCGAAAGCGCACCTCGGCTCCATCGATGGTTCCTTCGACCGAGCCGTGCGTCGTGCGGCCGACATGGATCCCGCTCAGGCGGTTCCCCTCGACATCCAACTGAAACTCATGCTGGGCCGAGCCCACCACAAACTCCAGTTCGACCTCCCAATGCCCGCTCACATCCGAGACCGCCGGCGCGGGTTTCCGCTTGGCCTTGGGCGCGGGCGCGCCGCGGAAGATCTCAACCAGCCGGTCCGCCACGAGCTTATGCTCACCCTCATACATGGCGGCGCCGCGAATGACGAACGAGTGTCCCGCGCCGGAGGGCGGTATGCGAATGCGCGGTTCGCCGTCAAGCAGCAGCTGTTCGACATCGCCGGCTGTCAGACCGATTTTGGCGGGATCCCACTGCACGACCAGGCGCGGGTGATAGCCGAACCGCTTCCACGCAAAGTCTTCAATCTTGCCCGACACGCCGGGGACTTCGGAAACGCGGTCTTTGATGTGGCCGTACCAGCTCATCCACTCACGCTCTTCGCCGGCGGGGTCGCGCTTGGTCACGAGGTACTCGACCGCCGCGAGCATGCCCATGATCTCTTCCTTGGTGACCTTCATGGCGCGCGCGAAGGCGTGATGCGGCGCGCTGTTGATAAAGGCCGCGGCAATCAAATCTTTGCGGCCCAACAGCAGCCCAGCGCTCTGCGGCCCCCGCATCACTTTGCCCCCGCTGTGGGCGCACAGGTCGACGCCGTGCGACAGCACCGGGTGGGGCGGCACGGGCAACGCGCCGGCATCATCAATCAGGACAGGAATATTTCGCTTGTGTGCCGCCGCGACGAATTGCTTGAGCGAGAACGGCCCGTTCTCCCACAGGATGCTCGATTGCGCCGTCGCCATCACGGTCTTCGGCCCGAACGCCTTTTCGAGATCGGCCAGGGTCTCGACCTCAATCATCTTCGCGCCCGTCGACCGCACGGCGTGATCGTAGATGCTGCGCGACCAACGGGGAACGATGACTTCATCCCTCAGGCCGGTGGTATTGGGCAATTGCTGGATCTTCTCCGGGTCGCCGCCGGCCACGCACGCCAGCGTGCCGCAAGTGACCGCCCCCGCCGCGCCCGAGCTCACCATGGCGGCTTCTACATGCAGCAGCTCGGCGATACGCGGGCCCACTTTGGCCATCAGCTCATCGAGGTTGACGTGATAGTGGCCGGCTCGGAAGATCGCGTCCAGCACCTCGGGCCGCTGCGACGAGCCACCGTTGATCGTGGTCGTGGCGGTGCAGCTGATGAAAGGCCGCACCCCGATCCGCGAGTAGACATCAGGCCCTTGCCCGCGCGTCGGCAGGGTGGCGGCGGCGGCGCCCGTCATGGAAGTGACAAGGGGCGCAAACGCCGCTGTCCCACCGATTCGAATCCAGTCGCGCCGGCTCAAAGTGGACTTTATTGTCTGATTCAAGTGAGTCACATCGGCCTCCTCACCGCTCGAAGCGGTTCTAGCTGCCAGCCAATTCTACACGTTTGCTATAGAATTGGTGCGAGTCACACTTACATGAATAGAAGACGATTCCTGCAAGCTCTCTCGACCGGGACGCTCCTTACCGGCTGCGGCGGTGAACAAGAGCCCGCGCCAGCCTCCGAAGAGGTGGGCCATCTTGGCGTTGAGAACGTTTGTTTCATCACCGACGAATACAGCCAAAACCTCGATGAGGCAATCGCCTTTGCGCGCGAGTTCGGTGTCACCCAGGTCGAGCTTCGCAATGTGGATGACAAGTACTGCTTTCTATATGAGCCCGAGAAGCTGAAGCAGATTCAGCGCACGCTCAAGGAGGCCGGCTTGCGGGTAGCGATGCTCGATACGCCAATCCTCAAGTGCATCGTCCCAGGATTCACGCCTGCCAAGAACGTCCAAGACGATATAGCGGCAGCCGACCCCGGGTTCCCGATCCCACGCGATGAGCAGTTCCCGCGCGCCATGGAGTTCCTGAACAAGGCCATCGAGACGGCCAAGATCTTCGAGACCAGCAAAATTCGCGTCTTCTCGTTCTGGCGCATCGACAAACCGGAGCTGATTCGCCCGCTTCTGATCGAAAAACTCACCGCGGCCGCCGAGGTTGCCGCCAAAGCCGGTATGACGCTGTGTATCGAGAACGAGAACGCCTGCAACCTCGCCACCTGCGAAGAGACGATGAGCGTGCTCGCGGACGTACCGCCAAACGTCGGCGTCATCTGGGACGTGCTGAACGGCGAGTGGTCCGGTGAGTTGGCGTATCCGGTTGGCTACGAAGCGCTGGACAAAGCCCGCATCGAGCACGTTCACCTCAAGGATTACAAGCCGAACGCCGATGGTCAACGCAGTGTCGTCGCCGTCGGTGAAGGTCTGCTACCGTATGTCGATATATTGCGCGCGCTTGGCCGCGATGGCTACCGCGCGGCGCTCTCCATGGAGACGCACTTCCGTGTCGACGGATCAAGGCAGGAAGCCAGCCGCCGCTCGATGCGCGGCATCCTAAGCGCGATCGAAGCAGCTCAAGCAGAAGGCTGATCTGAAACTACGATTCAGTAGGCCCAGCGCCACAGGGCGGCTCCGGCCGTAAGCCCGGCGCCGACGGCGCACATCACGACCAGGTCGCCCTTTTTGAGGCGTCCGTTATTCAACACTTCGCGCGCCGCCAGCGGAATCGTGGCGCCGGTTGTGTTGCCGTATTCCTCGATGATGTTGATGGCTTTGTTCTCGGGCATGCCCAATTTGTCGGCGACGGCCGAGATGATGCGGCCGTTGGCTTGATGCAGAAGGAGGATGTCAACGTCCTCTGGCGTGAAGCCGTTGCGCCTAAGAATCTCGACACAGACTTCCGACATTTTCCGGACGGCGTATTTGAAGACCTGGCCGCCGTCTTGGTGGACATAGTGCATACGGGCGGCGAGCGTTTCCGGTGAAGCCGGCAGACGGCTGCCGCCAGCCGGCATGTAGAGCATGTGCCCGCCCGAGCCGTCGACCTCGTTGATGTAGTCGAGCAGACCCAGATCGGGGTCCTCGGAAGGTTCGAGCAAAACCGCGCCCGCAGCGTCGCCGAAGAGCACGCAGGTGGCGCGGTCCTGGTAGTCGACGATTTTCGACATCGTGTCGGCGCCGATCACGAGTACTCGCTCTTGAGCCCCGCTGGCGATCATTTGGGCGCCTGTCGTCAGGCCGTAAACAGTTCCCGAGCAGGCTGCGATCAGATCGAATCCCCACGCGCCGGTCGCGCCCAGGCGGTCTTGCACAAGGCAGGCCGTCGAGGGGAACATCATGTCGGGCGTGACTGTGCAGACGATGATGGTGTCGATGTCGCTGCCTTTGAGATTGCGCTGCTCCAGCACGAGTTTGGCGGCTTCGACGGAGAGGTCCGACGTGGCGACTCCTGGTTCCACAATGTGCCGTGTGCGAATGCCGGTCCGCGCAAAGATCCAATCATCGTTGGTGTCGACCATCTTCTCTAGATCGGCGTTGGTCAGCTTCTTGGGCGGGACGTAACAGCCGATCGCAGAAATTTTTACCCTGCGGACCAGACGAGCGCTTTGCGAGGGTGTAGCTTTAGGCATAGAAAAGTGGGGAACGACTGCCCACGAGCCGGGGCCGTCCATTCGGAACCCCCTATGATACAGCGAAATCACGTTCGCCGAATCGCGAGCAGAAGCCGTTGCTTGTGGCCGATTGCGACAATGGAAAGTCACCCGGCGCAGTCATGATTCAGACTTCATTGCTGTTTGAGAGTGTCGAAGATATCTACCGGCGCGTGTTCCGTGAGTTGAAACCGCGGACGGCCCTGCACGAAGTCCACATCAACTTCCGGCCCTACGTTCACCTGGACAGCAACATCAGATTTGACCATGACAAGAAGGTCATGAAGGTACGGATCAGCGATCAGTTGGAAAGCGCCCCGGCCGCGATTCAGGAAGCGCTGGCCTGGATGCTGCTCTGCAAGATCTTCCGCAAAGAGGCGCCCGAACACTATAAGCAGCGTTACAGCCTGTATACCGATCGCGCCGATGTACGGGAGAAGTCTCTGTTGCTGCGCCGCGTGCGGGGCCGCAAGCAGATCGTATCCGCTCAAGGGGGCACGTTCGATCTCGACGAGATGTTTGAGGATCTGAACCGGCGGTTCTTCGATGGATTGCTGCCGCGGCCGCAACTCACTTGGAGCCCCAAGCGGTCCCGCCGGATGTTGGGGCATTGGGACCCGGCTCATAACGCGATCGTCATCAGCAAGATCTTCGACCATCCCAAGGTGCCGCGCTTTCTCGTGGAGTACGTGATGTACCACGAGATGCTGCACCTGAAGCATCCCGTCGAGCACCGCGTCGGGCGGCGGCGTTTGGTCCACACCAAAGCTTTCTATGAAGACGAGCGCAAGTTCCCCCGTTACAAGGAAGCTGTGGCGCTCGTCAAGAGAATCGACTAGGCGCGGTCCGCGGTGTCATGTGTCGCAGCTAGCACCGTGGCGCTGGGCCTGCTTTCATCGCAGCACGAAACGGACTTCGATTTGCGTAAAGACCTCGACGGCTTCGCCGTTGAGGAGCGTGGGGCGATAGCGCCACTGTTGGACTGCCTCAAGGGCGGGCCTGATTAAGAGCGGGTGTCCGCTGAGGGCTTTTAGTTGCTTGATGGAGCCGTCGCGAGCGATGATGGCCTCGATTTTCACGACGCCGCTGACGCCCGCCTGCTTGGCGATGGCTGGGTAGGCAGGGACGACTTTGTGGGTTAGCTTGGCCCTTTGAACCGTGCTGCTGATGCGAACGGCTTGGGGAGTGGTTGGCTTGGGGAGGACCGGGGGCGGCGGCGGCGGTTGAACTTTTTGTGAAACCCAGATGCCGCCAGGGACTCCTCCAGGAACCCCGATGGGACCGCCCACTCCGATGTCTAGATTGTTCAGCAGTGACGGCGGACTGGCGTCGTTATCTATCACGAGCGCGACGTCTTTCGGAATCTGGGTTGGGGCCAAAAGGCCGTCCGTATCAAACTGCTGCGGCGGGGCGGTTGTGGCCCGTGTCTTTCCAGGAGGCTCGGGTGAGGCCGTCCCACGTGGCGGCGGCGGTGCGAGCAGCACAGCCATCCAGGTGGGAGTCGGTAAGGACTGCGTAGTGAGCAGCGGGATCACAAGGGCCAGCAGCACCAGGGCGCTCTGGGCGAGAAATGAGACAGCGACCGTCCAGGGACGGTGAGATTCGGACCGAATATCGACAGTGCTTTCGAACACAGTATCCTCCCAAAAGAGGGGTCTTGCGAAGTGATTCCTTGCAAGAACCCACCGCATGAACAATGTGGCGAAAGCAGCCGGCTGCCTCAGCAACGTACTGTTAACTTAGACACCGGGCGGACGGCGTTTGTTCCCGTTGGGGGCGTGGCTCGGCGGGAGATGCTTGCCAGATCAGTCGAGTTTGGCGACATCGACGTATTTCACGCCAACGGTTTCGCCGCTTCGAATGAGGCGCGCTTCGAGAGTGGCGGGGCCTGGCGGGAAGGCGAAGGGTCCGAACGTGATGGACTCTGTGCCGATATCGAATTCCGCTTCGCCGCGATCCTTGCCGAGAGCGAACACGACGCGTCCAGCTGCCTGCTGCTTGGGGAAGCGCAAGCGGACTTCGTAGTTGCCGGCCGCGGCGACATCGACTTCCCACGAGCCGAGGTTGTCATCGCCATAGCCGTCAGGGCCGACGACGCGCCAGTCCTGGCGGGTGAGGGTGACGGGGTTCTCATGTTCAGTACCCACAGGGATGCGCGGTGGATCGTAGCCGCGAGTTGATGACACATTCTCGAACCACCGCTCATAGCCCTTCTTCAAACGATCGACCGTCTCGCTTTGCCGCGCGGCGAGATCATGCTCCTCGCCGCTGTCCGCTTCGAGGTCGTAAAGTTCGAACGCGGGGTTGTCGGGCATGGGCTGGCCGAAGGATTTCGGCTGTACCAATTTGAACTTCTGGGTGACGGCGGCGAAGTTGCGATACAGTTGCGGAACATTGCCGCGGTGCGACTGGATGTAAAGCGTGCGCTCGGGGACGGGCGAGGCCGCGTCGAGCAGGCGTGGCAATAGGCTGATGCCATCGATCTTGCGATCACCGGGCAAAGTGGCGCCGGCCGCTTCGATCAACGTCGGCAAGACGTCGATGTGAGCGGCGATGCGGTCATCGCTGCGAGGAGTAAGCCGCGCGGGCCAGCGAATCAGAAACGGAACGCGGATTCCGCCTTCGTAAACACTTGCCTTCTGTTCGCGCAGGCCCGCCGTATAGCGGCGCGTCGTGGGGCCGTTGTCGGTCATGAAGATGACGATGGTGTTTTCGGCGAGCCCGCGCTTTTCAAGCAGTTCGAGCAGCTTGCCGGTGTTTTCGTCGATGTTCGCGATCATGCCGTAGATGCGGGCGTCCTTATCGTTGAGCCCTTGGGCGCGGTAGGGCTCGATGTAGCTTTCCGGGACATCGTAGGGCGAGTGCGGTGCATTCGTGGGGATGTAGACGAAAAACGGACGGTCGCGATTCTGTTCGATGAACATCATCGCGCTGTTAAAGAAGATGTCAGTGCAATAGCCCGCGTACGGTTTCTGCTCACCATTCAATTGAAGGATCGGGTCGAAGTAGCTGGTGCCGGGCGGGTCGGCGGGCTGGCCGATGCCGCCGCCCCTGTGAACAAGCGATTCCTGGAAGCCCTGATCGCCGGCGCGCATGGAGTAGTTATCTCCGAGATGCCACTTCCCGAAGATGCCCGTCTTATAGCCGGCTTGGCTGAGCATCTCAGCGACGGTGACTTCGTCGCCATGCATCATGGCGCGGCCGATGTAGGTGTCGACGACGCCGCTGCGATAGTTGTAGCGCCCGGTCATGAGACTGGCCCTGGTGGGCGCGCAGACGGGCGAGACGTAGAAGCGCGTCAGGTTGACGCTCTGCGAAGCGAGACGATCGAGGCTCGGCGTTTGGATAACGTCGTCGCCGCGAAAACCAGCCTGCGCCCACCCCTGGTCGTCGGTCATGATGAGAACGATGTTCGGCGGGCGGCCAGACGTCGATTCGGGCGTATCGGAAGCACCACAGCCGGAGAGAATGAAGGCCCCCGCTAGCAAGAACCAGGCGACGCCGGAACGAAACATTTTCGTGTGTTCCCCCATGAGAGCGGTCAGTGTAACACTATGAGATTCTTCCCTTGGCGCACAAAGAAGACAACGCCGCCGGACGAGCCGATCCGGCGTAGGGCGCCGCGCATGACTGAGATGGGCCGCTACATTCTCGACTACTGCTCGCACTCAGCGGACGCGGAGCAGTACGCCCGCGAACACCTGGAGCGATTCGTTCGCACTCTGGAATTGACGCCTCGCGGTTCCAGAGATGACCGCGTCCTCGAGATGGGCGCGTACATGCAGATCACACCGGCGCTGCATCATCGGCTCGGTTACGGCGAGGTGCGCGGTTCTGATTTGGGACCTGCCGGCGAGGTTGTTCATAAGCACTCTCGATCGGCGAACGGCGAGGAGTTCGAGTGCGACATTGATCTCTTCAACGCCGAGCGGGATCCCTTCCCCTACCCGGATGAACACTTCACGACGGTGCTGTGTTGCGAATTATTGGAGCACTTGAACGAAGATCCGATGCGCATGATGAGTGAGATCAACCGCGTCACGAAGCCCGGAGGCTGGCTGCTGATGACGACGCCGAACATCTGCTCGACGCGCGGCGTGGCGGCGATCCTCACCGGTTTTCAGCCCCAGCAGTTTTCGCAGTATCCGCGGCGGAATGAGGACGGCACACTTGACCCCAAGCACAGCCGCGAGTATGCGCCGCGCGAGCTTGCCGACCTGCTGCGCGACTCGGGCTACGATGTAGAGAAGCTTGAGGCCGGCCCGGTGCGCGAGCGTTTCCCTTCCTGGCTGTACGCCTGAATGCTCATAAAGATTCCCGGTATCAGAGATGGCAAGCTGTCTCCCGGCGGACGGACAGCCCTCTGCGCAGGCGTGCTGTTCGCGCTGAACGCGTTGATTTGCCGCAAGCTGTTCGTTACCGAATATCTGCCGTACATGGGCTCGATCGAAGGGGCCTACATCGGGCTGAGCCGCTACATCCTGGAACACACGCCTGACCTAACTTGGTTCCCGCTTTGGTATGGCGGGATTCCCTACGAGAACACCTATTCGCCGCTGCTTCACTTCGTGGTGGCCGCAGTGGCGTGGGTGACGGGGGCTTCGCCCGCGCTGGCACATCACGCTACCGGTGCGGCAGTATATTGCGTCGGTCCGGTAACGCTGTTTTGTCTGGCGTACTACCTATCGAGAGATCGAGTCGTTAGTTTCGTCGCGGGGCTGGCGTATTCGTTACTCTCGCCGTCGATGTTCTTGTTGCCTTCCATGGCCGCCGATCTCGGCACGGTCTGGGGGCCGCGCCGCCTGCATGCTTTGGTGGTGTACGGCGACAGCCCGCACCTGGCGTCTTTGGTCCTGATTCCGCTGGGAATCATTGCTTTGGATCGGGTCGTAAAGCGGCCGACCGCCGTGCGGTTCTTCACCGCGGCCGTGATGTTTGCTTCGATCAGCCTGACGAACTGGCTGGGCGCCTTCGCCGCGACCCTAGCGGTAATCGCCCTCGTGCTCAGTCGGCTTGACCTGGGCTGGAAACGCTGCACATCCATCACGATCAGCGTAGGCGTCGCGGCCTACCTGCTAGCCGCGCCCTGGATGCCGCCCTCTAACATCGCGACGATTCGGCACAACGCTCAGTATGTTGTGGGCAACTATCCGCTGGGAGCCGAGCATCTGCTGTACGCGGGCGTCTTGCTGATTTTGCTGGCCGGCCTCACAAAGCAACTGCGAAACGTTTCCCAAGGGCTTCGGTTCTCCTGTCTGCTTCTGTTCCTTGTGGGCGTCATTCCCGTGGCCCACGAGTGGACGGGGCTTTCCCTCGTGCCGCAGCCCCATCGCTATCACCACGAGTTGGGGATGGCAATGGTCTTGACTGTGTCGCTTGCCGCTGTTCCCTGGGCGAGACGTCTGCTGCCGGTCATCAGAATTCCGATCGTCGTCTTGGGTCTGGCTCTCGCTCTTTCACAGGCTTATGGGTATTACAAATATGGCGGCTCGCGGATATCGTCCATTGATATCCAAACGACGGTCGAGTACCAGGCTGCCCGATGGGCCGCTGAGAACCTGCCAGGCAAAAGAGTGTTCGCCTCAGGTTCCACGCGGTTCTGGCTGAATGCCTTTTCGGACTCGCCGCAGGTGGGTGGCGGCTTCGATCAGGGACTGCGCAACAGGCCGCTTCTCCATATCAAATTTGCAATCCCGTATCTGGCCGGCGACGGCGAACGTTCGGCGGTGTGGCTCAAAGCCCTGGGCACGCATGCGGTGATCGTGGGCGGTCCGAATACGCGCGACGCCTACAAGGAGTATCGAGATCCAGCTAAGTTCGACGGCCTTCTAGAGGAGCTTTGGCGAGACGGCGACGACGCCATCTACGTCGTGCCGCAACGCTCGGACTCGCTGGCGCGCGTGATTCGTCGCGAGCACGTGGTCACACGTCCACCGATCCACGGAGAGGATATCGAGCATGTCCGCCCCTACGTCGCGGGCCTGGATGATCCGTCGCTGCCTCTGGCCGACATCGACTGGATGAATCCCCACAGCGGCGTGATCGAGACCGAGCTGAAGCCCGAGCACCTGATTTCGTTGCAGATCAGCTATCACCCCGGCTGGAACGCGACGGTGAACGGCGCCGCCAGGCCTGCAACGGAAGACGGTCTCGGAATGATGTTGATCGAGCCCGGCTGCGACGGCCCTTGCCGCATTGAACTGCGCTACGACGGCGGAACGGAGATGCTCGCGGCCAAGACAGCGCGCTTTCTGACGCTATGCCTGTTCTTGCTGTGGATAGGCGCGGAACGCTTCCGGCCCGGTGTTGCCGCTTCGGTGCGCGAGCAGGTGTTGGCGCCCGCCGCGCTTCAGGTTGGCGCACTCGTGGCACTGAACGCATTCGTATGCCGTGAACTGTTCGTAACCGCCTACCTCGACAGGATGGGATCGATCGAGGGCGCTTACATGGGGCTGATCCGGCACATCGCCGAACACCCGTTTGACTTCGCGTGGTTCCCGCTGTGGTATGGCGGAATCCCGTTTGAGAATGCGTATCATCCGCTGCTGCCGATAGCCGCGGCGGCGTTTTCAGCTCTCAGCGGCGCATCGGCAGCACTGAGTTTCCACGTTGCAGGTGCGGCGGTCTATTGCTTGGGGCCGGTTGCGCTGTATGGCTTAGCGCTCTACTTCACGCGAGATCGCATGGCAAGTTTTCTCGCCGCGCTGGCCTACTCGTTGCTGTCACCGACGGCGTTCCTGCTCCCCTCGATCGCGGCTGATCTGGGCTCAATGTGGTGGCCGCGGCGGCTCAGAGACCTCGTGATCTATGGCGACGCGGCCTATCTGATGGTGTTGGTACTGCTCCCGGCCGCCATCGTGGCCATCGACCGCCTGCTCGAGCGCTTGACGCCGGCGCGTTTGTTTGCGGCCGTTCTGGCGGCAGCGGCGATTCTGCTCACGAATTGGTTTGGCGTGATGTCGCTGGCCTTAGGGGCCGTTTGCCTGGCGCTGACGCGGCCTGGTCACGGCGGGCCGATGAAGATTCCGCTTGTACTCGGCGCCGCCTATGCCATCGCCGCCTCTTGGATTCCCCCTTCGTACTTGATGGGTGTGTGGCGGAACGCGGAATACATTGAAAGTTATGCTTCCTTCCAGTCGGTTCAGGTCTTGATGCTCTTGCTGCTGGCGGCGGCGCTCGCTGGCGGCGCGAAACTGCTTCGCCGCTTTGAGATCTCGCGCGGCGCCGGCTTCAGCATTCTGTTTCTAGCCGGTACCGGAGTGATCGCGCTTTCTGATGAATGGCTGGGCGTGCATCTTGTCCCGCAACCTCAGCGTTACCACTTGGAGTTCGAACTCGCGGTAGCGTTGTCACTGGCGTTCGCTTTGGGATGGGTACTGCGTGGCGCCGGGCTGAGGCTGCGCCCGATACTCGCGGCGGCGACAGCGCTGGTCGCCCTGGCGCAAGTCGCCAATCTGCGCGAGTACGCTGCGCCGCAACTGCGCTCGATTGCCATTGAGCAGACCGTCGAATACAGCGCCTCTCGCTGGCTGGATCAGAATCTGCCGGGCAAGCGAGTGTTCGCCACGGGCTCAACGCAGTTCTGGCTCAGCGCTTTTGCGGACAACCCTCAACTCGGGGGCGGCTTCGATGAGGGGATACGCAATCCACGCATACCGCATGTGCGTTACGGCATACCGCACCTGATGGCTGACGGCGAGCAGGCGGTAGCCTGGTTGCGGGCCTACGGTGCAAAAGCGATCATCGTCGGGGGAGAGCGGACGCGAGACGCCTATCGTGCTTTTCGCGACCCGGCGAAGTTCGTGGGCGTGCTGCCGGAATTGTGGCGCGATGGGGGTGATGGGGACGATGTGATCTACGGCGTGCCGCATCGCTCGGATTCGTTGGCCAAGGTGATTCGGCGCGCGGACGTCGTCGCGACGACTCCCACGGATCAGAATGACGTCGAACCGATGCTTCGTTACGTGCGCGCCTGCGAGGATGCATCTCTGCCGCTGGCCAACATCGAGTGGCGGGACGCGGGGACCGGTGTCATCGAAGCCGACTTAACGCGTGAGCATGTCGTTTCCTTACAGATCAGCCATCATCCC
The DNA here is from genome assembly GCA_027624045.1 of Acidobacteriota bacterium. Classification (GTDB taxonomy): domain Bacteria; phylum Acidobacteriota; class Terriglobia; order Bryobacterales; family UBA6623; genus JAPPLB01. Next base: position 35,368 of record JAQBUE010000003.1, on the reverse strand, counting down.
GGCTGGAGCGCGACGGTCGACGGCCGCGAGGTAGCCCTGCGGCGCGATGGCCTGGGCCAGATGATTGTGACGCCGCGGTGTGAGGGCCCTTGCCGTATCGAGTTGCGCTATGACGGTGGCCTGGAGATGACGCTCGCGAAGGGCGCGCGCGGAGTCGTTCTGCTGATCGGGTTGGCCTGGGTGGCGTGGGATTGGCGGCGCAGGCGACGCTAGCAATTGAATCGTCAGCGTCATGTGACGCAAGCTGGATTACGTACAATGACTCTCACTAAGGGGGCCTACGGATGTCGCTACGATCTACCCGCAGACGATTCTTTCGCCAGACGCACGGCTACGCGCTCGTCGGGTATCTGTCCCTGCTCGGCATGAGTTCCAAGGCCGCGGCCCGGCTGAAGAAGCATTCCTTTCGTGACAACGTCTACACCAGACTCGGAGTCGAGCCATTCATCATGGCCAACATCCCGTTTACGTTCCTCAGCGCCACTCTGGTGTGGCCCGAGGTTCGAGAGGCCATGGACGAAGCCTCCCAGTACTTTGTTGACATCGTGCAGTTGCAACGCGCGGTGGGCCGGCGGCTGGCCGAGATTTCGGGGGCTGAAGCCGGTATGGTCACGTCCGGATCGGCCGCCGCGATGGCTGTTGCGACGGCGGCCTGCATTGCTGGGACCGACCCGCTGAAGATCCGTGCTTTGCCCGATTCGGAGGGCATGCGCAACGAGGTAGTGATGTGGGGCGGCCGTAGTGTTTTCGACAACGCCATCCGCTTGGCGGGCGGCCAGCTCAAAGTGATTGAGACCCTCGCGGACTTGCCAGGCGCCATCTCGGACCGGACGGCCATGCTGTACACCGGCTATCCCGCCGACCCGGTGCCCGACAATGCCCCGCCGCTTGAGAAGATCCTTGCTGTCTGCAAGCAACGCGGCGTCCCGGTTTTCGTAGATGCCGCTGGTGGCATCCCGCCCGTCGGGAACCTGAAGCGGTACGCGAAGATGGGCGTCGACCTTTACGCTTTCAGTGGAGGCAAGGGGCTCCAAGGTCCGCAGTGCTCCGGCCTGCTATTCGGGCGCAAAGACCTCATCGAGGCAGCCCTGATGAACTCGAGCCCTGTAGAAGGGGCTGTTTGCAGACCGATGAAGGTTGGTAAGGAGGAGATCATCGGCTGCCTGACAGCCGTCGAGAAATGGCTCACGATTGATCTGGAGGATCTTTATCGACAGCAGGACAAGAAACTCCAGCGCATTGAAGCGATGCTTTCGACAGTTCCCGGCGTGCGCACGAAGACAGAAACTCGCGGCGGCAGCAACCGTTTCCGGCAATTGGTCGTTGAGTGGGACGAAAGCGAAATCAGCATCAGTACCGGCGAATGTGGACGCCGGCTCCGTGAGAGCAGCCCCTCTATACAAGTGCTCTCGGACTACAACCCGTACGTCATTCGCGAACGTGTCCCGAAGCCCGATGTCGATGTTTCTGGTGATCGCAAGAAAGCGGTCGAAACGGTGACAGTCTATGCACTGGGCCTGCAAAAGGGTGAGGAAATGATTGTCGGCCGCCGCCTGCGGGAGGTTCTCTTGGGGGCGCGCCGCGGCTAGCGATTGCCTGCTAGTGGGTCAGTTTGTTAAACCAAAGTGAGCGCCGCTGAGATCGGCCGGTTGACAACAATGACAGCGCCACGAACGGTTTATCAAATCAAGGTGAGTCTAAAGGGCTCAAGACCGCCAATCTGGAGGAGGCTACTGGTCCGCGATACGGTGTCCCTCCAGGTCCTTCACGAGTTGCTGCAGTTCACGATGGGTTGGACCGACAGCCACTTGCACCAGTTCGTTAAGGGCGAGACGTGTTACGGCTCTCCATATCCGGAAATGCCTGAGATGCTTGACGAGAAGAGGGCGAAGCTGAACAGCGTCTTGCGGAAGCCGAAGGATCGAATTCTATATGAGTACGATTTCGGAGACGGTTGGCTGCATGACGTTGTCTTGGAGCGCGTAGTCGATGCTGATAGGAAGAGTAAGTATCCTTGGCTCGTCGCTGGAAAGAGAGCGTGCCCGCCAGAAGATTGTGGCGGCCTGTACGGGTACTATCACCTTCTCGAGGTGCTCGCCGATCCCGACCATCCCGAATACGCCGAAATGAATGATTGGCTCGGGGAGGGCTTTGACGCGGAGGCGTTCGATTTGCAGGGGATGAATCGGATGCTGCACGGTGGTTGGTACCCGTCCCCGTAGCGCGGCTAGGGCCTCTGCGCCGCGGACCCTGCCGCTGGGAGCCGAAGGTTGGCCGCAATGCTCCGTGTCCCCGCGGGAGTGGCCGGAAGTTCAAGAAGTGTTGCGGATCGCGATGACCTGGCCAAACCGGCCCACGACCGATTGTCCCTTCCAGCAAGACATCTATTGGCGTATACTCCAGGCTCGGAGGTGCGGTCTGCATGAGAATGTTAGCGCGACGACAGGTTCTGAAAAGTTCAGCCGCCTTCGGCCTGGGTCTCTCATTTGCTTTTTCCGAGGCGTTCGGCGCGGGCGATGGTTCGCGCGACGGCAAGGGGGCGAAGCAGAGCTACGCCGCCCTCAGAAAACGACTGCGCGGCGTCCACAACTTCCTGACAACGCCCTTCCTTCCCGACTACACATTGGACACCAAGGGCTTGCGGCAAAATGTAGCCCACCACGCGCGGGCCGGCGTCGGCGACATGACGATCGTTGTAGGCGGCGGGCTCGGTGAGTTGTTCACGCTCGATACCGATGAGCAGAAAGCCATGGCCGAAGCCGCTGTAGCGGGCGCGCAAGGTAGGCTTCCAGTCGTTGTGGGCGCGGGAGGCGGCTATGGAGCGGCGCTGCGGATGGCCCGCAACGCCGAACAGGTGGGGGCGGATGCCGTACTGCTTTTCTCCTCACCCTACGGCAGTGATGATCCGGAGGGCGCCTATCGTTACTTCAAAGACGTCGCCGATGCCGTGAAGATCGGAGTGATCCTGTACCCGCGAGGGAAGGAAGAGCATTGGCCGGAGACAATCCGACGGCTCGCCGAAACGCCTAATGTCATCGGGTTCAAGGACGCAAGCGGGGAGATCGCGGTCGGAAAGTCGCTAGGCACCCTGGTTCCCGACGACTTTCTCTGGATCGCCGAGGGAGAAGAACACGCAGTGAAGGCGCTGCCGGCCGGCGCCCGCGCCTACACGAGTGCCGTCGCTGTTTTTGCTCCGGAAGCTTGCCGCCAATTTTGGGAATCCGGCGTCGGCGGCCGGCTCGATCAGATGAATGCAGTTCTTCAAAAGAAGATCAACCCCGTCGTCGCGCTGAGGCAGGTCAGCCCGGGTTACGGAATCAGCGCCATCAAGGTTGGGCTGGAAGCTCTCGGCAGAGCGGGCGGACCGGTGCGGCCGCCGGGCGCGAATGTCCGTCTGGAGGATAGAGAGAGAATAGCCGAAATTGCGCGGAAGTACTCGGAACGGGATTGACGATCTGGGTGGAGCCTACGACGCTGCTTTCACCCATCGCAAACACGCCGGGCGCGGGACGCTCAGCACCTGGCCGGTCGGCGTGAGATCGCCGGATTCGCGATCGACGCGGAACACCACCACGGTGCCGCTGTTCTGGTTCTCAGCGAAAAGAAAGGCGCCGCTGGGGTCGAAGTTGAAGTTGCGCGGAAAGTTCCCTTGCGTCGGGGTCCATCGCGGCATGCTGAGCTTGCCGTCGTCGGGGTCCACGTCGAATCGAACGATTGAATCGTGCCCGCGGTTTGATCCGTACAAATATTTGCCTGAAGGGTGAACACGAATTTCCGCCGTGTAGCTGGTTTCGCTGTAGCCTTCGGGAAGCGTCGAAAGCGTCTGGATTCTTTCCATGGCGCCCTGTTCGGCATCCCAGCGGAACGCCGTCAGGGTGTTGTTCATTTCGTTGATGACGTAGCAGTAGGGCGCCGAGGGATGGAAAGCCAAATGACGCGGACCGCTGCCGGGGGAGGCTTCGGCAAAGGCCGGATCGTTGAAGGCGAGCGACGCTTTCTCGGCGTCGGTGCGAAATACAAAGAGGTCGTCGGTTCCCAGATCGGCCGCAATGGCGAACCTGCCGTCGGGAGAGAAGTTGACCGAGTGCGCGTGCGGTCCGCTTTGACGGCGCGGGTCGACACTCGATCCATAGTGGTCGAGAACGCTGACTGCCGAGCCCAGCGAGCCGTCTGACTTGACGGGCAATGAAGACGTACTTCCCGGAAGATAGTTCGCCACGGCCAGCATTCGACCTGACGGGTGGATGTCGAGGTGGACGGGAGCGGTTCCTCCTGACAAGACCTGATTCAGCATCTTCAGCTTCCCGCTTGCGCGGTCGACTTCAAACGAGCGCACCGCGCCGCGCCGCTCCTCATCGGCGGTGACGGCGTAAAGATACCGCTGGCTGGGATGCACGGCCAGGAACGCCGGATAAGTCATCTCGGCGACAAGCCCGATTTCACTCAACTCGCCCGTGCTCGCGTCAAAGCTGTAGGCGTAGATTCCCTTGCCCGCTCCATCACCTTCTGTTTGAGCGCCGAAGTAGGCGAAATACCGCGAGTCCGCGGCTGCGTTGTTGGGCGCGGGCGTATTCGCCGCCGGTTGGCACGATGCCAGCAGCACAGTCAGAGCGGCAAGAAACGCGGCGGATATGGAGGGAAGCGTTACGGTAGCCACGACGGTTCGTGATGCGCGGCTAAACCCACTTCAAGGCGCCCTGGCGGAAGATCCAAACGTAACCCACGATCAGGATTGCCAGGAAGACGAGCATTTCAACCAGACCGAACAGTCCCAGCACGTGGTACTGGATGGCCCACGGGATCAGAAAGATGGTCTCAACATCGAAAATCACGAACAGGATCGCGACGAGATAAAAATGGATTGAGTAGCGTCCGCGGGTGTCGCTATCGGTGGGGATGCCGCACTCGTAGGCTTCGAGCTTTGCCTTATTGGGCGCGCTGGGGCGCACCAGTTTGGCCGCGATGATCGTCACCACCGGGAAAGCGAAAGCGGCAACGAGGAAGATGAGAATAGGGATGTAACCACGCGGCATTAGTTGAACAATATAGCATGCCGGGAGGCGTTCATTGGGGCCGCTACGCCGCTACAGTTCTTCTGGCGGTATGGGGTCGCTGCGGGGACCGATGTGGATGTGGGGGCCGGTTGACTGGCCCGGCACGCTGCTGCGGAAGGCAATGAACGGGATATCCCACTCATACAGCAACTCGATCACGAAGAGACCGTCAGGGTCGTCGGGATGCAGCGCTACGTCGATGCGATCGGTGTGGTCGAAGCCGAGCGAGCGGTGCAGCGGTGTGGCGCCGTCGGCGCTGATCGGCAGGCCGCGCGCGAATTCGTGAAAGAAAGCGGCATCCACCGAAAGGATCTGCTCGCGCCAGTCCTCGCTTTCGCTCACGTAGTCGAAAGCCAGGTCCTCATCTCTGAGTGCGTCGACGCTACTTTCGGCGCGCGCCATGAGAGCCATCTCACGCACGAGCTGCGCGCGCTTCTCGGCAAGTTCGAAACGGCGCTCAGCGAGGGCGCTGGCATCCTTCACCCTCTCCAGCTGCTGTAGCGGCAGCACTCCGGCTTCAGCCAGTTTCAAGGCGTTGGCGAGATTTTCGCGCGCCATGTCGCGCAGGGTACTCACGGCGCGGATCATCTCGGGGATCTGCCCGGCCAGCAGCTGGCTACTTGCCAGGGTGTCGCGCACGACCCCTTCGAGACGCTCACTCTCGCGTTCACGGGTGGCCTTCACCAAGGCGGTCCTCGGAAGAACACCCTCTTCGACGAGGGCCTTGATGCGTTCCTGCTCGGGGGTGGCCGGGGGCGGGTCGGTGGCACGGAGAGTCGCGGCGGCCGCGAAAAGCGTCGCAAGGAAAGCGAGACGAATGTAATGCCGTTGCAACCAAGGCTCCTATAATCGACTTCATTCTACCCGCGAAACGTTTTTGCAGTAAGATAAATTTGACGAGGGAAAGCGAGTCTATGTCCGATTGGGAGGCTGCGGTTCACGCGGCGCAGTCACGCAAAGCCGAAGATATTCTCGTTCTCGATATTCAGGCCGTCAGTTCGTTAACCGACAAGTTCATCCTCTGTACCGGGGCGAATCCGAAACAGGTGCAGGCCATCTCGGGTGCCATTGAAGAAGACCTTAGGGCGCAGGGTGCGCGGCCGTTCGGCATTGAAGGCTACGCGAACGCCGAGTGGATACTGATGGACTACGGCGACATCGTCGTTCACGTTTTCTCTACGGCCGCGCGGGAATACTACGCACTCGATAGGTTGTGGAGGGGCGCGCCCCGTCTCGAAGTTCCCGAAGTGATCCCCGAAGCGGCTCTCGCCTAGGCGTGTAACCGCGCGGCGCGGGGGAGCTTGCCCTTGCACCTGTGAAAATCCATCTGTACTACATCGGTAAGCCGCGCAGCCGCGAAGCGAACTTACTGGCGGATGAGTACGCCAAGCGTATTGGACACTTTTGCCGTTTCGAGATGGTTGAAGTGAAGAATGAGAAAGCGATGCCGTCCGCGGCGAAAGCTTTCCGCGTTCTGCTCGATCCCGCCGGCCGCATGATGACTTCCGAAGGACTGGCCGAACTACTGGAAGCAAAGAGCGGCGAGATCCAGTTCTGCATCGGCGGGGCCGACGGATTCTCCGATACGTTTCGTACCGAAGCAGACGCGCTGCTGTCGCTTTCGAAGATGACCCTGCCGCATGAGCTGGCGCGGGTCGTGCTAGCCGAGCAAGTCTACCGGGCGTTTACGATCCTGCGGAATCATCCCTATCCGCGATAGCCTTGCGTGTTGCGCGAAATAGAGGCCTACCCGCGGTTGATGAACCCCACCACCGCCAGATACAACATGTAAGTCGAGAAGACGAGCGTTACACCCATCCCGATATTGAGCAAGACGGAAGGTTTGTGTTCGCGCGCGACGCTCTGCTTATTGATGAGAATCCACACAAAGAGAACAAGCAGCGGCATCACGAGCGGGCTTAACGCTTGCGAGGCGATCATGATCTGCACCGGGCTGCCGCCGAAGATCGGCACAATCAGGCCGAACAACGAGGTCGAGACGACGAGGATGCGGAAGGCGGGGCGGCTCATATCGCGCTTGATCCCGAGAAAGTCCGAGATCAGCCAAGGCCCGAGCAAGTAGTTGGGAAACAGCGAGGAAAGGCCGGCGGCCAGGATTCCGAAGACAAACAACGCCGCCGCGGCCGCGCCCGCCAGCGGCTCGATGGTGCGAACCATGTCAATCGCACGTTCGATCTCCATCCCGCGGATGTGCAGTGTGCCGGCGGCGCAGGCCATGATGGCGGCGTTGATGAAAAACAACAGCGTCATCGAGAAGCCGGAGTCGCGGTTGACCTCGTGAAAATCGTTCGTTGTCCAGCCCTTTTCCTGCACCAGCACGCTACGGGTTACCAGTACGACGCCCGCCATCGTCGTGCCGATCATGCCGGCGATCAACAGCGCCGGGTTGCCTACGTCCGGGATGCTTGGGAGCAGTCCTTCGATGATCATCGCCGGATCGGGCTTCACCATAAAGGCTGTTACGAAGAAAGCCACTCCCATCATCGTTACCAGCAGGGCCAGAACCTTGAGGAAGAAACCGTGGCGGCCTTGCCAATACAGTCCCAGCAGCAGCAGAGTGAATCCCGCCGCCCAGACGATCTGCGGTATGCCCGGGCCGCCGGTGACCTGCGCCGTCCACTCGCGCATGACGTCGCTGACGATCGCCATGACGCCGATGATCGATGCGAGTTGCGTAACCATTAGCGACCCGATTAGGAAGATCGTGACCGGTTTACCGAAATGATTGCGGAACGTGAACAGCGTTGTCTCGCCGGTCAGGATCGTCAAGCGGCTCAGGGCCACGACCATGATGTGGGTGAACAGCGACGCAAGGACGAGCGTCCACGTGAGCGACATGCCGTAGTCGGCACCCGCGGTCGCCATCGTCGTGACACTACCCGTCCCGATCACGTACCCGATCATGAAAATGCCGGGTGCGACCGAAGCGGCGAGGCGGAAGAGTTTTTGGAGCCCGGAAGGCTGGGTTTCGTCTGATGTGCTCATGAGATTCGTTCGCGAATGGTACTACCTAGCAGACCATGAGAGCAACCGGACGATGGGGTTCATTTGCGAGAGGCTAATCCTTAAGCAGCTTTTTGATTCCTCGCGTCGCTTGCCGGGTGCGGTGCTCGTTCTCTACGAGCGCAAATCGCACGTGCCCTTCGCCATGGGGGCCGAAACCGATGCCGGGTGATACGGCGACCAGGGCTTTCTCCAGAACGAGTTTCGAAAATTCGAGCGAACCGGCCCACTCATACCGCTCCGGAATCTTCGCCCAGAGAAACATGGTGGCTTTGGGCGGCTCAACCATCCACCCGGCCCGGTGCAGACCTTCGACAAGAACGTCACGCCGCTTCTTGTAAACATCGCAGATCTTCTGTGTGTCTTCTTCGCACTCGCGCAAGGCAATGATCGAGGCGATTTGAATTGGCTGGAAGACGCCGTAGTCGAGGTAGCTCTTGATGCGGCCGAGCGCGGCGATCATCTTCTGATTACCCAGGCAGAACCCGACTCGCCAGCCGGCCATGTTGTAGCTCTTTGACATCGAGAAGATCTCGACGCCGACTTCCTTCGCTCCGGGCACCTGCAGCAGGCTCGGCGCTTTGTAGCCATCGAAGCACAGGTCGGCGTAGGCGAAATCGTGAACGATCATCGTGCCGTGCTGGTGAGCCAACTCGACGAGCCGCTCAAAGAACGGCAGCTCCACGCAGGTCGCCGTCGGATTATGCGGGAACGAAACCAGGATCATCTTCGGCGGCTGGGCCGACTTCTTGTAGAAATCCTCGACGCGATTGAGAAACTCGTCCGGGCAATCGAGCGGCAAATAGCTCGCCTGTCCCTCGGCCATGACGATGCCCCATTGATGAATCGGGTATGCCGGATCGGGCGTGACAACGACATCGCCGGGACCGATCACGGCGAACAACAGATGGGCCAGCGCGTCCTTCGCGCCCACCGTGACGATTGCTTCCGTATCGCGATCAAGATCGACGTCGTACTTGGCTTTGTACCGTTTGCAAATCTCGTCCCGCAGGCGCGGGATGCCGCGCGACATCGAGTAGCGATGGTTCGCTTTCTTGCGGGCGGCCTCGGCCAGTTTCGAGACAATCGGGCGCGGCGTAGCACCGTCCGGGTTGCCCATGCCGAGATCGATCACATCGAGCTGCGCGGCGCGCGCCTTCGCCCGCATTTCGTTGATCACAGCGAATACGTAAGGCGGCAGCTTGCCGATGCGGTAAAACTCTTCGTCGTCGAAAATACCCATCTTGATTCCAGTGTAGGGGAGCCTTTCTCACGAAGGCGCGGACTCCGGCAAGGCCGGCAAACCGGCATGTGGGGAGGAATGCAGACTAATCCATGGGGCTCGCGTTCGCGGGCTTCACGGCGGCTTGGGTAGCTGCCGGAGACTCTGATTCCTCCAACAACTTGCGGATGGCCTGCCGCTGCTCCTGCGTCCCGAGGATGCCCAGCGTCTCACCGGACCGCAGGACATACTCTGGGCCGGGGTTCGAGATGACAGAGTCGTTCCGCAGAATTCCCACGATCGAACCGCCCGTGCGCTTACGGATGCCTACCGCGCCGATACTTTGACCCACCAGACTGCTGGTCTCTTCCACGTCGACCCAGTCCATCTCAAGCGCTTCCTGCGCCCAGTGAAATTCGCTCAACATCTGAAGACTACCGCTCGCTCGATCTGAAGTGGCAAGCGGGGCGTACATCTCCATGCGGACCGCGTCGGTGAATCGCCGGATCTCCGCCGGCATCACCTTGAACTGGATGAGCACCTGCCGCACCATCTCGAGCCCCGCCTCGAACTCAGGCTGCACAACTTCCGTAATGCCCATTCCGCCCAGACGCTGCAGTTGCTCCTGGTGCATGGCGCGGGCGACGATCCGCAGGTCGGGATTCAAATCGCGCGCGCGATTGATGATCAATTCCGCACCGACCACGTCGGGGATCGTCACGAGCAGCAAGCGAGCCCGCTGCGTCCCGGCGGCATGCAGAACGATCTCGCTTGTCGAGTCGCCATAGATAATTGCGTGACCTTCCTTTTTGCACAGCTCGACTTTGCGGTGATCGAGTTCCAGAACGACATACGGCAGGCCCACACGTTCCATCACCTCGACCGCCGCCCGCCCCGTGCGCCCAAAACCCACAACCACCACGTGATCGTGCATCTCTTCATCAGGCAGGTTGTAGGTAATCAGCGACGGCTGCTCCGGGCGGACACGCCGCCACAAACCATAAAGACGCGGGGCGGACTTGTACAGGAACGGTGTAAGAACCATAGTGATAACGGTCGTCGTGAGCACAAGTGAATAGAGGTTCTGCGAGATGCTTTCGGTCTTGAGCCCGATGCGGGCTAAGACAAACGAGAACTCACCCACCTGACAGAGACCCAGCGCGACGACAAACGGGATCGAGCCGCGATATCCGGAGGCCCGGGTGACGGCCCCGAAAACGAGCGCTTTGCCGGCAATGACGACGGCAACGGTGAGCGCGACTGTCATGGCGTTTTGGATCAGATAGTTTGGATCGAACAGCAGCCCGACGGAGACGAAAAACAGAAGTCCAAAGACGTCGCGGACGGGTATGATGTCGCTGAGCGCCTGGTGACTGAAATCGGACTCGCTGAGCACCATGCCGGCGACAAACGCACCGAACGCGAAGGAGAGACCGAACAAGTATGTCCCGTAGCCAATACCAACGCCGAGGGTTATGACGGCGACGAGGAACAGCTCACGCGATTTCCATCCGACGATAAGCCGCAACAGCCACGGGATCACGCGGGTTCCTACCAGAACCATCGCCGCCAGAAAGATCACCGCCTGTAGCGCGGCCGTACCCAGCAGCGGCAAGCTGCCCCGCAGATCGCCCAAACGCGGCAGGATGATCATCATCGGGACGACCGCCAGATCCTGGACAATGAGCATGCCGACCATGATTCGACCCGAAAACGTCCCCGTAGCGCCCTGCGCCGCCAGGCTCTTCAGCACCACCATCGTGCTCGAAAGAGCGATCAGAGCTCCGAACCATGCCGATTCGTTGGCATCCCATCCGAAGACGTTGTAACCTATGCCGTAGCCGAATGCGATGCAGAGCACGATCTGCACCGGGCCTCCGATCAACGCGATCCGACGGACGGGTTTGAGGTTCTTCAGTGAAAACTCGATGCCGATCGCAAAAAGCAGCAGCGCGACGCCGATCTCCGCTAGTAGTTCGATTTCGTGGACAGCTTCGACCGTCGGCCCCACCGTGAATGGACCGACCGCGACGCCGGCAAGGATGTAGCCCAGCAGCAGGGGCTGGCCGAGCCGGTGCGCCACAAGGCCACCGATCAATGCGGCAACGAGAATGATCGCGATATCAGCGGCGATGCCCATCGGGTGAGCTTAGTGTCTCTCATAAGAGCGAGTGCCGCTACGGAAGAACTAGAGTGCGTGGCAGCGCGGGCCGCCGGGCATACACCCGCCGCTCCGTTGCTCAAGGTCGAGGGTAGCGGCTGTTCGCGAGCGCGTACCGCTTCGTTTGGTCGCGGCTCGGCTAGAAGATGGGTGTTGAGTGGCGGATGATCCAGGAAGGCGAACAATTCTGGATCATCCCACGGGCAACTCTTCCCACGAGCGGCCTTGTGAGTCGGCAACGGCGTGACACGTTAGCGCCCCGCGGTAGGTGCTGATACCTTTGCGAAGCGAAGCGTTCTTGCGCATGGCCTGTCCGACCCCGTGGTCGGCCAGCAGCTTGAGGTAGGGAAGTGTGGCATTGGTGAGCGCGTACGTCGAGGTGTTGGCAACCAGAGCCGGCAGGTTGGTTACGCAGTAGTGCTGTACGCCGCCGACTTCATAGACGGGCTCGCTATGCGACGTCGGCCGGGAGGTCTCAGCACAACCCCCTTGATCGATTGCCACATCAACAAACACCGTGCCCCTCTTCATGCGCTCGACCATGTCGCGGCGAATAACTTTCGGGGCTGACGCTCCGGGGATCAGAACGGCGCCGATCGTCAGATCCGCCCGCGAAAGCGATTCGGCGATGTTCGTAGAATTCGAGGCCAGCGTCGTGACCCGGCCCTGGAATAGATCATCCAGCTCGCGCAAGCGCCGCAGGTTCTTATCGATGATCGTGACTTGCGCTCCCGTTCCGACGGCAACTCGCGCGGAGTTCGTTCCCACGATACCGCCGCCAATGATCACGACTTCCGCGGCAGGCACGCCGGGTACGCCTCCCAGAAGAACGCCGCGTCCGTGATAGCACTTTTCGAGATACTGCGCGCCAACTTGTGGGGCTAGGCGGCCCGCCACTTCGCTCATCGGCTCCAGCAGCGGCAGCGAGCCGTCCTCTTCCTGGACGGTTTCATAGGCGATGGCCGTGACCCCGCTGTCCATCAGGCTTTGCGTCAGCTCGCGCAACGGCGCCAGGTGCAGGTATGTGAAAAGCGTCAGCGAAGGCCGGAAGTAAGCGCCCTCACTCGTCTGAGGTTCCTTCACCTTGACGATGATGTCCGCCTGCCTCCAAACATCCTTGGCGGACTCGACAATAATCGCGCCGGCTTTCGCATACTCCTCATTGCTGATCGAGCTTCCTTCGCCCGCGCCAGCTTCTACAAGGACTTCGTGGCCCGATTCCTGCAGCGCGGTGACTCCGCTCGGAACGAGCGCAACGCGAGTTTCCCCGCTCTTGATTTCCTTCGGTACTCCGATGACCATGGGACGCCTCCCGTCGACGGCTCTCTTCATCTTAGATTCCCGCCCGTGAGAAAGCGTTTCCGCTAGACGCCCTAGGCGCCCCTAGTCAGCGCCCTAGTCCGCGCGGCCAGAGGTCATCAGCGGGTGCCCCAGCGTATCGCCATTGGCCTGGAATCCGTTGTGGTCTACATCGACGTAAATCGGATTGGTGTAGGCAACGGGATGCATCTTGCCGTAGGGATTGAGGCCCCAACCCTTCTCGATATTCGAACGTTCACCTGTGGCGACGACGATCAGATGGGCGTCTTGCTGCAACATGACACGAATCGTCTGGTTGAAGTTCACAACGCCGTCGGTGAATAGGCCGGGGTTGACGCTCTTGTGGAAGTTGTATTGCTCGGGCTGGCGTCCATTGACGAGCACTTGGACACGATCGATCTCAAGCCAATTGGGAGTCTGGACTTCGATCTTCAAATCGATAAAGCCTTCGCTGATCACGCTCGAGCCGATCGGCAGACCGTCGGCGGTCGTCACTTTCAGAAACGGACCATTGGTGATCATCATGCGACCTGCTTTTGAGTTGCGGATGATCTCCTCGTGATCGATCTCGCTCGGCTGATCGGTGGAACTGGGCACATACGTCCGCCAGCCGCCGACGCCGTTGCCGAAAACACGGTGCGCATCGCTCACGGCCACACACCAGACGTGGCGGCCTTGATTGAGCATTTGGAGCCAACCGAACGTCCGGTTCGCGCCGCTGCGGCGGGCATAGTTGGGATTGAGATTCAGGATCTCCTCGCTCCAAACCTCGGCACCGTCAATCAATTCTTCGAAGCCGACGAACCCGCCATCTTCAACGCCGTCTTCGTCGCGGTCGAAAAACACACCCCCGACGTTGGGATGATTCGCCTGCACCCAGCGGTCCGGTCCGCCGCCGAACGGTTCCACCGGCCTCCGGGCATTCGCGGACGTGTCGATGCGGGAGCCCCCCGCGAGGCTTGGCGTCCCCCAATTGCGCAGGACAATCGCATTGATGCGCGGGTCATAGGTCCACAGCGGCGCGCCGCCATTTTGCGAAAGCGGGTCCGGTGTAAACGGGAAGGAGTTGAAGTGCTGGCCGGCTCCCGTGAGTTCGACGCCGGGGACGGTCTTGATGCGGCTGCTCAGTCCCAGTCTTTCAATATGTGGCGCCCAATCATAGAGGCGCTGGTGCTCAGTCGTAGGCGCAAACTCGATATGTTCGGCGGCCAGATTGATGATGCGGTCTGTCGTATTGCAATAGTTGTCGCCCGAGGGCGTCGAATGAGCGTGGTAGTCGGTGCTGATCCAGCCGGCCGTGTCAACGGTGCGGTTGAGCGTGGCGTCGACGGAAACCGTCTGGCCCTTCGCAACATCGATTCGCTGTTCGACCATGTCGTACTCGGATCCCATCGTGACCCGCAACAGATACTTACCGGGAGGAACCTGCTGCGTCACCCGGCCGTCGTGAGTCTGGTATTGGTGATTGCCGCCGTGAGCACGGTAGTCCGTGCCAAAGTTCGGCGTCTTGGTTCCGTCGACACCGATGAACTGTACCCTGCCCGGTGACGGCCGTCCGGCGCCATCCTTGATGGCTACGTTGACGCTGGAAGCCTTCGCAACCGCCAGATCAAGCTGGGTTGCAGCATCACGCTTCACCGAGACCTGTTTTTCAACCGGATCGCGGCCGATGTCTTCGAACGTAAGCGCGTGATTGCCGACCGGAAGCCGCAAGGAGAAACGCCCTTCCGCGTCTGGATACTGAGGGACCTGCTTGCCGTGTAACGTGGCGAGTAGCGCACCATGAATGGCCGGCTTGCCGTCGCCGTCCTTCACGCTGCCGGAGACTTCACCGGTCTGCCCTTCTTCGGCCGCCACGATGCCGTACGCGGCTAACGGCGAATCCGCCACGCCGACGCGCACCTGGAACGCTTTCTCCTCACCGGGTTGCAGTACGACTTCCTTCGCCAAGGTTGTTCCCTTCGCGGCTCCCACTGCGTAGCCGCGTTTGTCGAATGGGTCGATACTGTCGCCCACCCGAATGTCGCCAACCGTCTGCTCGCTATCGAGTCCTTTCCAAACCGGCGTGGGCGCAATCGTTTTCGCCGTCAGCGACTCGTTTCGATAGGTGGACGTCACAAGTAAGTACTGCCAATCGTGCTCCAGCCGGTACTCGTGTCGCGTATACAGCCCGTCGCCCTTAGCAGCGGTCCGAACTGCTTCGATAACGGCTGCGCCTCCCGCACCGTCCTCGGCGACTTTCACGTATGACATGTAGTCCTGCTCGCCGCCGGGACGAAACGCTGTGAGCTGGTCGTTGTCCTCGCCGCGCCGGTCGAGATCGTAGAGGCAACCTTGAAGGACGGCCGCGTACTCGGTGGTCATGTTGGCGCGGCGAAACGGTTGCGCCCCCGACACGAGCGCGTGAATCTTGTTGTTGCGCAGGATGAAGTCGCCCGGCAGCCCGTCCGCCTCCTTGCCCTTGGGCATCAACTCGGTGTTGTGACGGCCGATCTCGACCGCCTCGACACGGTCGCGCTGGGCCGTAACAGCCCAAGCGAATAGCAGGCAAAACGAGAGACCAAGAGCCAGTCGAATTTTCATAATCACCCCAGTGTAGCCAGCATGCGTTTCAGTTGCTTTACTATTTGTCTCTTTGCATGGCTTTACGCGTTTGCGAGAGAATGAGCCCTTCGCAGCTCACAGGAGACTCACTTGGCGGAAAACCCTTTTGATCTGACCGGCAAAATAGCCGTCGCCATTGGCGGCACGAGCGGTATTGGGCAGGCCATTGCGCTCGGATTCGCGCGCTCCGGCGCTACCGTCGTCGCGAGCAGTCGCCGGCAGGAATCCGTCGACGCCACGGCCAATGAACTCGAGGCGCTTGGCTCGAAAACCCTTCGTCTTGTTTCCGACGTTCAGGACCGCGCATCTCTTGAAAATCTGCGTGATCGCGTCGTTGAAAAATTCGGCCGCATCGACATCGTACTTGTTACCGCCGGGACACTCAAGAAAGAGCCGTCGGCTGACGTTTCCGAGGAAGACTGGCTGCGCGTCATCGACATCAACCTGAGCGGTAGCTTTCGCGCCAACCAGATCTTCGGCCGCCAGCTGATCAAACAGGGTTCCGGCGTCATCATCAACACCGCGTCCATGACCAGCTTCGTCAGCTTCGCGCAGGTCTGCTCGTACAACTGCAGCAAGGCGGGCGTCAAAATGCTCACCGAGACGCTGGCCACCGAATGGGCCACGCACGGCGTGCGCGTCAACGGCGTTGCGCCGGGTGTGTTCCGCACGCCGCTCAACAGCAAGGTGCTCGACATCCCCGAGCGCATGGATGCCATCGTCAAGCGCACGCCCATGGGTCGCATCGGCACGCTCGATGAAATGGTCGGAGCAGCCGTGTTTCTCGCCTCCGACGCCGCGAAGTTTGTAACGGGTGTAACGATTCCGGTCGACGGTGGCTTCCTGGCGAAGGGAATCTAGATGGACAGGTGATTTCTGGGGGAAAAGCGCGAGCCTCCGTGTTAGGATGTTACGGGAGCGTGTGGGAGCCCCTCTGCCCATCGTCAGACGTTTCTCTGGCGATCCTTCCTCTCACCTTCACTGATTTGCCGGGGAACGAATGACTCTGCTATCGATCATCCTGTGGTCTACCCTCGTCGCGTTTCTAATCGCGCAGGTGTCCACATTTTGCACAACGATTTACCTTCACCGGGCCAACACGCATGAAGGCCTCAAGCTGCATCCATTCATCGGCTTTTTGATGCATCTGGAGTTGGCCCTCGCGACCGGTATCAAGCCGCGCGAATGGGCTGCTGTGCATCGCAAGCACCACCGCTTCTCCGATCAGGAAGGCGATCCGCATAGCCCCTACATTGAGGGGCTCTGGAGGGTCTTGTTCCTGAACGTCGTGATGTATAAGCGTGAGACCCAAAAACAGGAAACAATTGACACGTTCACACCTAACTGGAAAGACGATCTGATTGACCGCGTCCCCTTGATTGGCGACCTCGGGCCGACGATCGGCATGTTACTGCTGGCCGTCTCATTCCCGCTTATCTTCGGACTGAGTTGGTGGGCCGGCGGACTGCTCGGCATTGCCACGTGGTTCTTGAACGCCGGAATGTACATCTTCCTCAACGCCATGATTAATAGCATCTGCCACAAGGTAGGCTACCGGAACTTCGAGGGTCAAAAAGCGACGAACCTGCAGTGGGTTGCCCTCATCACGGCTGGTGAAGGTTTGCACAATAACCACCACGAGTTTCCGCGCTCGGCGACGATGAAGGCACGCAAGTGGGAGATCGATCCGGCGTGGCCTGTGATCCGCTGCCTCACGATGCTGGGCCTGGCCGAATACTCCGAGTCGACCCTCGCCCGGGTTGATTTCGACAAGCTGCGGAAGGCGGCCTGATAACGCTAGGGTTACGTTCAACGAGCGGCCCGCGAGCGGCGCCGCACTCCCGTCACGCTAGAATCAACGCCTAATGGCCCGGCGGAAGAAACACGCTCGCCAGGAGCGCCCCAAAACTCCTCCTCGCAAGAAGGCTCTCTTCGCGATTATTGCCATCGCAGCGTTCTTCTTGTTGCTGGAGTTGGGGCTCTTCTTCGCGGGCATCGAGCCACTCGTCCTGCACGACGACCCGTATTTGGGGTTCGCATCAAGCATTCCTCTCTTCGTGGAGGATGAAGAGGCCGGCGGCACTGACCTTGTTACCGCGCCGAACCGAGCTCGCTGGTTCAATCCCCAACGTTTCCCGAAAGCAAAGCCCACCGATACGTATCGTATCTTCACGCTCGGCGGGTCCACGACGTACGGCCGCCCGTACAGCGATAACGTTTCGTTCAGCGGCTGGCTACGCGAGATCCTGCCGGCGGCCGACCCCTCGAAACAGTGGGAAGTGATCAATGCCGGCGGCATCAGCTACGCCAGCTACAGGGTTGCGGTGGTGATGGAGGAACTCGCGGCATACGAGCCTGACCTGTTCGTCATCTACACCGGCCACAACGAGTTTCTGGAGCGCCGCACCTATCCCGATGCCATCGAGACGCCGTCAGCACTTACAACAGCAGCGGGAGTCCTAAGCCGTACCCGAATCTTCTCAGCCGGAGACCAGCTTGTGCGGACTATCCAGGGCCGACCGCGCGCCGCGGCAGGTCAGCGTCCGGTTCTCGCGACCGAAGTTGACACGATACTAGCCAATACCGTTGGCCCGGAAGCGTACCACCGCGACGAAGCAGGCCGCGCGAAGACCTTGGCGCACTTCCGCTTCAATCTACAGCGCATGATCCGGCTCGCCGGTTCCGCCGGCGCCGCTGTCGTACTCGTGACCCCCGCCGCTAACCTCAAGGACAGTGCCCCCTTCAAGAGCGAGCCCGGCCCGGGTGTCGCGTTTGAGGATCGGCGCCGCCTCGTTACGCTCTTTGAGAGCGCGCTCGAAGCAGCCTCGAACCAGCGCTGGCAGGACGCCCTACTCGCGCTCGATGAAGCCGTCACGCTGGACGGCCGCTATGCCGCCGGGCACTATCACCGCGGCCGCGCACTCTTCAGCCTGGGCCGCTACGCCGATGCCAAAACGGCTTTCCTGCGCGCGCTCGAAGAGGATGTTTGCCCCCTCCGCGCCCTGCCGGAGATACAACAGATCATCACCGAGATCGCGGCGGAACAGGATGTCCCTCTCGTCGATTTTCAGCAGTTGATCGAGCAGCAGGCCGACCACGAGATCCCCGGATCCGACGAGTTTCTCGACCATGTTCATCCCACACTCACCGGACACCGCCTGTTAGCCCTTGAACTGCTCAAGGTTCTCGAACAGCGCGGTATCGCTTCCCGCTCGGGCACATGGGGTGATGATGCCCTCACGAAAGTCAGTGAGCGAGTCGAGGGACGACTCGACAGGAAGACCCACGGCGCGGCCCTACGCAATCTCGCTCGGCTCTCTTCCTGGCTGGGCAGGTTCGATGAAGCCTCCCGTACGCTGGCTAAAGCCGGCGAGCTGCTCGGCCCTGACGCCGAAACGCTCGATCTGATGGGCCAAAACGCCGCCGCCCACGGCCAGTTGGAAGAAGCGATCGCGCTCTATCGGCGGGCCGTCGAGATCAATCCGAACTACGCCGATGCCCATCTTCACCTCGGCACCGAACTGGTCGACCAAGGATCCGTTCCCGAGGGATTGTCGCAACTCCAGCGGGCCCTTGCCCTCGATCCTGATTCCGCCGAAGCGCATACCGAACTCGGCATCGCTCTTGGCGCGCAAGGCAACCGTGATCAGGCCATACAGCAATACCGCCGAGCACTCGCATTGCGGCCTCGCTACGCCATTGCTCACAACAATCTCGGAATTGACTTGGCGGCCCAGGGTGACGTGGCGCAGGGCATCAGTCACCTTCAGGAAGCACTGCGGATCGACTCGGGCTACGTGGATGCGCTTATCAATCTCGGCTATATGTACGCCGCCCGCGGCGACTATGGCGATGCCATCCCGCTCTACGTGAAGGCGATTGGCCTGAAACCCGATTCATTTCAGGCTCACTTCAATCTCGGCAGCGCTCAGCACCAGATGGGGCAAAGTCCTCAGGCCGTCAATTCTTTTGTGCAAGCCCTGCGCATCGACCCGAGTTCGGCCCCGGGGCACTTCAGTCTCGGTGTAGCGCTTGTTGGGGCGGGGCGGCAGGGTCAAGGGCTGGCTCATATTCGAAAAGCCGCCACTCTCGATGCCCGCTTCATTCAGCCACTCTCCGAGTTCGAAAAAGCGATCGAAGCCGGCCAGGCCCCGCCGCCCGGCAGCGAGGCGCCCACTCCGGTGGAACCATAGCCTTCATTTCTTGCCAAGCCCGAAACTTTTCCGTTTGGCCGAATCGGTCCTACTACGTTTCTTTCCGGGATGAGTCCGCAATGGTGGTCAGATCTTCCATCGGGATAGACTCCTGGCCTAGCCATTAGGCTCCGAAGTGGTAGATCCCCGCCGCGGTCTTGCCCATGATCCACTTCTTGTCCTCGGGCGTGAAGAACGGAATGATGTCCTGCATGATGAGCGTCTCGAAGAAGTTGGCGTAAAGCATGCGCCGCGGTCCAAAGCGGTCGTAGACGCGCTCTAGATACGGCCACATGTCGCGATAGGGGATATCCTGCTTCGAAGGATTGTGCAGCGAAGTGCGGATGTAGACGTTGGGGAACTTCTGGAGATTCAGGATCGGGATGATGCCTTCTTCATCGGGACGGCTGATGTCGATCATCGCGAAGTGATCGATCACGATCTTGACGCCCGGAAAACGCTCGGCCATATCGGCGACCTGCGGGATCTGTTGCGGTGCCAGGAAGATATTGAAAACCGCTCCCAGCTGCTCGGCCTTCTTCCAAAATGGGTACATGATCGGGTCGTTCATCCATACGACGTTCTTGTCGTAGATGCAGCTCAGCCGCAGCCCCGAGAAGCCCTGGTCTTTCATCAGGCGTTCGAGCCGCGACGGGTTCTCCGGATCGCCGGGGCCGTAAAGCCGGTATCCGACCAGCAGACCGATTGCCGCGAAAAGCTTCGGGTGCGTCTTGAGCATGTGGGCCGGGTAGGAGTTGTCGCTGCCGTAGGTGCAAACGTGGCTGATGACGACTTTGTCGATGCTGTAGGTCTTCATTTCAGCGAGCAGCAACTCCATCGAGTATTCGCGATTCGGCTTGCTGTTGGGGCAATTTGAGAGCCGCGAGTTGATCGGAAAACGCTCGTCATGAAGAACCCAGGCGTGTTCGGCGCCGTTGATGATGGGAGCGTCGTCATCGGCGGCGGCGGCCGAACCGGCGTTAGCGAGTGCGCCGGCAGCGGAAAGGGCGAGGTATTCGCGTCGGGTCATATTAGCCTCCAGTTCATGCGCGGAAGCCAATAGGTTAGCTGTTTTCGGAGCGGCTAGGGGGCCGCGGCGACGGCGATCGTCACATCTCCGCGGCTGCTGAAGACATTGCCGTCCCCGCAGTCAACTTCGATCACGATCGGTACGGCATCACCGGGTGTGAGGCCTTCGGGAATCCGCACGTTGATCTGGTTCAGCGCGACAAATATCGGATGCAGGATGGCGCCGCCGAGAACCTCCGCCTCCCGACCGCCGATGATAACCTTCACGGTCTTCGTAGCGAACAACAGGCCCGCTTCCGGCTCAGGTATATCGCCGCTCGCGACCATGCCGCTCAATGGTCCCAGGCCGTTGGCCCAGACCGTGATGATGCCACCGACCTCGGCTGCCTTTTCATTGACGACGGGGACTTGTTCGGGATCGGTCGGCACGCAGAGTTCGTGCGCCAAGCCGAACGACGCACAAAAAGTGCCGGGTGCCTGAGCGAATTCCACCTTGCCTAGTACGAAGTTCGTAACGATGCCCGGGCCCGGGCCGAAACCCCAGGAATAGATACCCGGTGACGCCGGCTCGACAGTAATCTCACGCGGCTCGCTCGTCACACCACCACTCGTAATCAGCATTGTCGCCGTACTCTTGCCGCCGGCGAGCACTCCCCAAGGAAGCTGGCCGTTGATCTGGTCGAACCCGACGCCGAAATCCTCTTCTCTGAAAATGCCGAAGATAGGCATCGCGAAGCCGTCGATCGTGACTGTCAGATCTCCCAACGTTGTTTCCAGCGGGATCTGCAATGAGACCAGAGGCGCCGGCAGCGGGACAGGGAGGTGCGACGCGAATCCCTCGCCGAATATCGAGATGCCGGTGCCGGGCGCGACCGCGCTGCCGGGTTCGTTCTCGAGAAGGTTGGTGGCGTTGTTCAGCACCGCCGAAATCACTGGGGGTTCAGCTCCCCCGCCCGCAACCGGCTCAATCATCTCGCCGGTCGTGTAGATGTTGTCACCGGTTTCTTCCGTGTCGCCGTTGGCGGCATTGCCGGCCGCCGCGATAACGATAGGGCCGATATCGGTGGACGGGGCGGTCCAGTTCAATTCGAAGGTCACAGGCTGCATGCTGGGAGGTTCACGGGTCGCAGCCAGACCATGAGTCACGAACTGAATCGGCTCCGGTTGGCAGGGAGCTGTTGCTTCGCTGTCCAGGAAGAACAGCAGGTTCGGATCGCCGGCCATCGAAAACATGCCGGCCTGCGTGCAGCCGTCAGGAGTTCGAGAAGTAATCTGGAAACCGAAGCGCTGTTGAAGGGAACTGGGCTCGGAGATCGTCACTCGAACTGGAACTGTTTCGCCGGGACTGTAGGAGTACGCGCTCGCGGGTTGTCCATGGATTGAGATGGCGATGTTACCCATCCCCTTGTTGGCTCCCATGCCGTCACCATGACAGTCAGATTGTGCGCAAGAACCCTCGCCGGGGAACGGATAGCCCGTAACACGAGCGTCAATCTCAAATCCTTCCGGTTTGGAGAACAGGAAGAGGGGACTGTAGAGGAGCGCGCTGAACAGCACGGCGATGGTAGCGTTTCGAAGATACATGGCTGGAACGAGCTTCCCAAATAGGTCCACGCAAAAGGTGGCCGGTCTTTTCAGGAGTACAAAAGTACAAACGCACGCGCCCCATAGAAAGTTGTGTTCGTAGCGCTCCTATTATCAGTCTTGCACTCGTAGCTTCGCTTTCAAGGCCTTTCGGGTTACGGTTGTCAGCGGTATTTTGTCAAGGTGTCCGGCCGCAATCCAGTCATAGCCGCGGGGCAGGGATCCGGCGAGTCTTGCTCGATAAACACGGCCGCGGTAGGAGCGAAAGGTGATTCCGTGCCGGAACCGACCGAGTTCCTCAACCAGTTGAATGCCGAGATCCTGGAGGCAGTTCTCATCGAGCCTCTCGGCCGCTTCCTCCGGCAGCTCCCAAAAGCCCGGCATGAGGGCCTCATCAGCCGGACGCTGCCGCATCAGAAGACTCGACCCGCGGCGGACCACGGCCACCACCATCTCCAGCTCGAGAGTGCGGCCCTTGGGCGGCTTGACCGGACGCGATTCTTGTACACCCCTCTTGTACGCCACGCAGCCGCTCGCAAGCGGGCAGACGAGGCAGTGCGGGTTGCGGGGAACACAAAGCGTCGCGCCGAGCTCCATCACAGCTTGATTGAACTCGCCGAAACGCCGCGGCGCTCCGGTGTCGCCGAGCGATTGAGCTTTCAGCCGCAGAGCTTCTTTCACCTCAGAGCGCGTCACGTCTCCGTCTTCGTCGACGAGCCGGCTGATGACCCGGATGACGTTGCCGTCTAGCACCGCGTGCGGCCGGCGAAACGCGATACTGGCAATCGCAGCGGCCGTGTAAGGGCCCACACCGGGCAAAGCGAGAAGAGCCTCAAAGGTGTTGGGGAAGGCACCGTCGTGTTGTTCAGCGATGACTCGCGCGGCCTGTTGCATTTGGCGGGCGCGGCGGTAGTAGCCCAACCCGCTCCACACTTCGAGCAGTTTTGCTTCCTTGGCGCGGACCAGCGAATCGACGTCGGGGAATTCGGCGAGGAAGCGTACGTAGTACGGCAGCGCCGCGGTTACACGCGTCTGCTGCAACATGATCTCCGAAACCCAGATCGCATAGGGATCGCTGGTTTCGCGCCACGGCAGGTCGCGCCGGTGACGCCTGTACCACCTTACGAGCGCCGCGACGAGTTGCCTATCGCGGGAACCTGCCGCGTATCGCTGAGGCAGACCAGATGCCGTTTGCGTGTTCGAACTCATAGCCCAAATTAACAGCCACAACCTGGCAGCCCAAACGACAACACCGCTGCTTGTCGCGTCGAGCAGGCTGAAGCGTGCCCGGCCTTTGTTCTAATATGGCCGATCGATGCTCGCGATGGATCATGTTGCGATATGGATGAGCTTCTTGTCTCTGGGCACTGTTCCGCGTGGCGAAGGATTTAGGCAAGAGAATTGAGGTTTCAGGGTAGACTGATCGGACGATGGCGTTTCCAAAAGGCTATGCGGAGTGGGTGGCACGCCGGCGAGTCGCCGCGGGTTTCGTCGTGGCCGCCGCGTTCCTGTATCTGGCCCAGCCTACCGAGCGATCTCTCTCACTGGGATTGGCCGCCGGTATCGCGGGAATTCTGCTGCGCGGCTGGGCCGCCGGGCACTTGGCGAAGTACGAAAGCCTGTCGACTTCGGGTCCTTTCGCATACACCCGAAATCCGCTTTATCTCGGAACGCTGTTAGTGGGCGTGGGTTTCGCGATCGCGGGCGCGCAGATCGCCATCGGAGCGCTGCTGATTGCTTTCTTCCTGCTGTTCTACCTGCCCGTGATCGAAGAGGAGGAAAAATACCTTGCCGCGAAGTTCCCCCCCTATAAGGAGTATTGCGAACGGGTTCCGAGGCTGTGGCCCAAGCTTCGTCCGCGCTACACGACGGGCGCGGCATTCCAGCCGAAACTCTATCGCCGAAATCAGGAATACCAAGCCTTAGCCGGATTCATCGTCGGCATGGCCATCTTGGCGGCCAAGCACATGTATCTTGCTTAAAAGGCTGTGTTACAGTCTACGTTCGAGTTGGAACAAGAGAAAAACACCGTGAGTTCAAGATCCCTGGAAGGCCACGTAGCGGTCATCACCGGCGCGAGTAAAGGTCTCGGTCGGCAGATGGCGGAATCGCTGGCGGCCTCGGGCGCGGCCGTCGGGCTCGTCGCCCGCAGCAAGGCCCTTCTTGACGAGGTAGCCGCGGGCATCCGCGACAAAGGCGGCAAGGCCGCGGTGGCCGTGGCGGATGTTAGCGACGAGGCCGCGGTGGCTGATGTCGCCGCACAGATTTCCGAGCAGCTCGGAACCTGCGACATTCTCATCAACAACGCCGGCATCAACAACCGTAAGGCTGTCGATGAATTTTCAATGGGGGAATGGAACGAGATCGTCGGGATCAACCTGACGGGACCTTTTCTGATGTGCCGCGCGTTCGTACCGGGGATGAAGGAAAAGAAGTGGGGACGCATCATCAACATGACGTCGATCATGTCGCACGTCTCGATCCCGCTTCGCACCGGCTACAGCACCACGAAGGCCGGGCTGCTTGGCATGACAAGAGCGCTGGCGCTCGAGCTTGCGCCCCATCACATCACCGCCAACGGGATCAGTCCCGGACCGTTCGCGACCGAGATAAATAAAGCCATTCTCGATGACCCGGAGAAGAACGCGCAGTTCCTTTCGCGAATCCCTGCCGGCCGATGGGGCAAGGTCGAAGAGATCGGTGCGCTGGCGGTGTATCTTTGTTCGGAAGACGCGGGGTTCATCACCGGCACCGATATCGTCATTGACGGCGGATGGATCGCCCAATAGCCGGCGAATCAGCGAAACTTCCCGGCTCGCCTATGCCAGCCTATCTCGACAATCTGGTAGCCCTCGCTCGGCTTGCGAAGAGGCGCATCGTCTTCCCCGAAGGCGACGACGAGCGAGTCGTTGAGGCCGCCGAGCGGCTTGCGCGTGATGGCGTCGTTACTCCGGTTCTGGTGGGCCGCGGTCCCGGCGGGGGCGGCATCGAGTGGGTTGCCCCGGAATCCAGCCCGCGGCTGCAAACGTACATCGATCTCTACTACGAGCAGCGAAAAGCGAAGGGCGTGACGCGTCAGGAAGCGCGCGAGGTGGCGAAACAGCCACTCTACTTCGGCTCACTGATGCTGGCGAACGGCGACGCTGACGGCATGGTCGGGGGCGCGAATAGCACGACGGCTGAGACGCTGCGGGCAGCCATCCAGTGCCTGGGCCTGAAGCCGGAGTACCGGCGCGTTTCGAGTTTCATGTTGCTGGTCCATCCGGATCAGGGTTTCGGTAGCCGCGGCGTCATGGTGTTTGCGGACGCCGCTGTGATTCCGGACCCGAATCCTGACCAGTTAGCCGACATCGCGATCGCAACCGCGGAAAACAGCCGCCGCTTTCTGGCCGACGAGCCCCGTGTGGCGCTGCTGTCGTTTTCGACGAAGGGCAGCGCCGAGCATGTGCTGGTTGCAAAGGTTGTTGAGGCATTGCGCATCATTCGACAGCGCGCGCCCGACCTGATTGTCGACGGTGAATTGCAGGCGGACGCGGCGCTTGTTGAAAGCGTGGCGGCCCGCAAGGCGCCAGGCTCGCCCGTCGCCGGCCGAGCCAATGTGCTGATCTTTCCTGATCTGAATTGCGCGAATATCGGCTACAAGCTGGCCGAGCGTCTCGGCGGTGCAAAGTCTTTGGGTCCCTTTCTTCAAGGGCTCACCAAACCCGCCAACGATCTCTCACGCGGTTGCTCCGCAGACGATATTTACTACATCGCCGCCGCGACCGCGCTCCAGAAGTGAGAAGGTAAGGACGCAGCACGCGCGGGATGCCGCGCCCGTCCCATGGAATTTTCCCGCACCAGTTGCGGGACGAGGGCGGCTTGTTCACTTTCTGGAGAGACGCGGCATGGAGTTCGGAATGAATCGTCGGCGAATACTGAGCCTGGCGGGTGGAGCGCTCGTGGCGGGCGCGTGCGGAAGCGAGCAGCCGCAAGAACCGGCGGTTCCCGCTCCGCCTTCTGGCGCGATCTCGGCGGGGGGAACGGAGTTCCCCGTAGCCGTGGGCACGGACGTGCTTTGCTGCAAGGGAAACGCGGTTGACGCGGCTGTGAGCGCGGCTCTTATGGCGGGTGTGACGGAGCTATCGGGATGCGGCATCGCGGGCTATGGCGGGCACATGGTCATTGCGATGGCTGATGGGCGAGTGAGCGCGATCGATTACAACTCGACGGCACCCGCGGCGATGCGAGGCAACACGTTCGCGCCGGACGAGAAAGGGGTTGTGCCCCAGGCCCACGATCACGGGTGGCTCTCGGCCGGCGTTCCAGGCACTCTCGCGGGAATGCAGATGGCTCTCGAAAAGTTCGGCACGATGTCGTTCGCCGAAGCTTTGGCGCCGGCCATCAAGGCGGCTCGTGACGGCGTGGAGCTTTCAGAGTATCAGGCGAAAATGATGGTCGCCTCGAAGGATGTGCTTGCCAAAGACGCGGGCGCGAGGACGCTGCTGTTTCAGGGCGGCAAGCCGTTCGTTAGCGGTGTCCTCTTTCGCAACCGCGACTTGGCAGCGGTTCTGGAAACTCTTGCCGCGGCGGGCTCGGCGGAGCCTTTCTATCGCGGAGAGATCGCGGACAAGATAGCCCAGGCGTTCGCGCAAAACGGAGGGATTTTGACGCGCGATGACCTCGCCGCCTATGAGGCGGAGGAGGTGAAAACGGTCTCTCTGGAATGGCGCGGCTACGAGATCCATACGGCTCCGCTGACGGCCGGCGGTGTGACAATGCTGGAAGCGGTGAATATTCTCAAGGCTCTGGGCTGGGAGCATCTCGGCAGCGAGGATGAGCAGACGCATGCGCGGCTCGAAGCGTTGCGCATCGCCTGGAACGACCGGCTCACGCTGTTCGGCGACCCGTCGAAGGTCGATGTGCCGCTTGACCATTTGGCATCGAAAGAGTACGCCGACCGGATGGCCGAGCGCGTAAGGCAAGCCGTGGTGCAACGCGAGCCGCTCCGGATCGCAACGCGTTCACGCGAGCAGAATGAAACGGTGCATATTAGCGCGGTCGACACCGCGGGCAATATGGTAGCGCTGACATTGACGCACGGCGTTAACTTCGGGGCGCGCGTCGTGGTTGAGGGGCTCGGGCTCATTCTGGGGCACGGCATGTCGCGCTTCGAGCCGAATCCGAATCACCCCAACTCGCCTGGGCCCGGCAAGAAGCCGCTTCACAACATGTGCCCGACGGTCGTGCTGAAAGATGGGCGGCCGGTGTTGGCGCTAGGCGGACGCGGTGGACGACGGATACCGAACGCGGTGTTCGATGTTTTGATGAACTACGTCGGCCAAGATCGCACCATGGAGGAATCGATCGAAGCGCCGCGCATGCATACCGAAGGTGGACTCAAAGTCGATTGCGACGCGCAATGGAACGACGAGCGCAAACAGTATCTGCGACGGGTCGGGTACGAGGTCAACGATGCCTCCAGCGCGCGCGTCAGCGCCGCCTCGTTCAACCCGGCGTCCGGCGAATCGTCGGCGCTTTCCCGCTAGGATCAATAGCCGAGGGATTGAGATGAAACAAGCCGATCGTAGAGTTTTCGGGCAGGTGTGCAGGGACACGGCACGCGCTGCCCGTCTTATCGCCGCGGTCTTTGCTGCCCTTTTGGTTGTTTTCGATCAGGCCGCCGCGGAGCCTCAGGCCTCCGGGGATGTCGGCCTGATTCTCTACAACGGGAAGATCGTTACGGTCGACCAGGGCTTTCGGATCGCGCAGGCCGTGGCCGTCAAGGGCGATCGCATCGTTGGGGTGGGCAGTGACGCCGATGTGCGGAAGCTTGCGTCGTCTGACGCGAAGATGATCGACCTCAAGGGTAAGACCGTCTTGCCGGGACTGATGGATTCTCATGTCCATGCAACCGGCGCCTCAATGTACGAGTTTGATCATGAAGTTCCCGAAATGGAAACCATGGCCGACGTGCTCGCCTATGTGAAGTCCCGCGCTGCGTTGATTGACGACGCGGAATGGATTCGCGTGCGCCAGGTCTTCATCACGCGGCTTCGCGAACAGCGCTACCCCACACGCGAGGAACTAGACCGCGCCGCGCCGAAGAATCCGGTCTACTTCAGCACCGGGCCGGACGCTTCGTTGAACTCGCTGGCTTTGAAGTTGAGCGGCATCGACAAGGATTTCAAGATCACCGACGGAAAGCCCGGGCGGATCGAGCGCAATCCCAAGACAGATGTACCGACGGGGATCATACGCAGCGCGGGCCGGTTCGTGGCGTACAAGTCGAGCGAGAAGCAGCCATCGCACCAAGATCGTTTGAGCCGCCTCAAGGCATTGCTGGCCGACTACAACAAGGTGGGCCTCACAAGCATCGCTGATCGCGACGCCAGCGACGGCGCCGTCGAACTATATCGCGAACTTAAAGAGCGGGACGAGCTCACCTGCCGGGTCTTCATCAATCTTTCGGTGAACGCCCAGGACTCGATCGAAGACATCAAGGCCCGCATCCTGAAGGCGGCGAAAAGCCCGCTCCACGAGTACAACAACATGCTCTGGCTGCGAGGTATCAAGACCTACCTCGACGGGGGCATGCTGACGGGCAGCGCCTACATGCTCGACCCGTGGGGAGTCAGCAAGGTGTATTCGATCGACGATCCCGAGTATCGCGGCATGCGCTACATCGAGCCTGGCAAGCTGTATCAGATCGCGAAGCTGGCACTCGAGAACGATCTTCAGCCGACGTCCCATTCGGTGGGAAGTGGCGCCGTCCAGGCGCTCATTGATGCCTACGAGGAAGTCAATAGTTCGCTTCCGATCGGTGATAGTCGGCCTTGCATCACGCACTGCAACTTCATGACGCAGGAAGCGATCGACAAGATGGCCAAGCTGGGCATCGTCGCGGATCTACAGCCTGCTTGGCTCGAGCGCGACGGCGCGACGCTGACGAAGCATTTTGGCGACGCGCGGCTCGACTACTTCCAGCCCTACAAGTCGCTGTTTGAAAAAGGCGTCGTCGTGGGGGGCGGTTCCGACCATATGCAGAAGATCGGCGGACTACGGTCGATCAATCCATACAATCCTTTCTTTGGCATGTGGATCACGCTGGCGCGACAGCCGCGCTGGACGGATCAGGCCCTGCATCCCGAGCAGCGAATCACGCGTGAGCAGGCGATCCGGCTCTACACGATCAACAATGCCCACTTGATGTTTCAAGAGAAACAGAAGGGTTCGCTGGAGAACGGGAAGCTGGCGGACTTGATCGTGCTGGATCGGGATATCCTGACTTGCCCGGTTGAGCAAGTAAAGGATATTCAAGTGGAGCAAACCTACTTGGGCGGCAAGCTCGTTTACGCGGCGAAGTAGGGCGCTTGCTTGCCCGTAGGAGATTTCTTACCCTTCTTTTCACGTAGCTTGGTTTGAGGTGAAAACCAGCTTGCCGTCGGTGAGTTCGGCCCGTCGAGGAAACCGCGCGGCTAGTTCAAGGCTGTGGGTGACGGTGATGAGGATCGTGTTCTCTTCGCGGTGGAGTTCGAGCATGAGATCGGCGACGGCGTCGGCGGTGTGTCGGTCGAGGTTGCCGGTGGGCTCATCGGCGAGGATGAGCGGCGCTTTGTTCACGAGGGCTCGGGCGATGGCGACGCGCTGACGTTCGCCGCCAGAGAGCTCGGCCGGGCGATGCTCGATGCGTCCGCTGAGGCCGACGCGGTCCAGCAGCCGCAGGGCTCGTTGCTTGGCTTCGGCCGGGGTCTGGGCTGAACTCGGCGCCATGGTCGGGATCAGCACGTTTTCGAGTGCCGAACACTGCGGAAGTAGATGGTGCTCCTGGAAGATGAAGCCGACTTGCTCGTTGCGAAAGGCGGCGAGGCCGGATTCGTTGAGGGTGAGCGGGTTACGGGAGTTGACCTCGATCGAGCCGCGAGTGGGGGTTTCCAGGGTTCCGAGCATGTAGAGCAGAGTGCTCTTGCCGGAGCCGGAAGGACCCATGATAACGAGCGATTCGCCGCGATTCATCTCGAAAGAAACCTCGTTGACAACGACGAGGGGGTCGTTGGGAGTGGGGTACTCCTTATAGAGGTCTTGGACGACAAGATTGGCGGGCGTGCTCATGGCCGGGTTGATTCGGGCAGCAGTGGATCGCAATTCTGTCTGTCAATCTAACATCCCGTCATGTTACGGGCCGATCACTCTTGCACTTCGGCGAATGGGGCGACCTGCAGAGCTTCGTCGAGGATGGGGGGAATCGGTGTCGCGGACATCTTCCCGGCGGCATCCCGGCTGACGCAGGCGACGCTGAGACGCCCGTGGGCGACTTCCTGGCCATCGTGGTTGAAAGCGATTTCGTAGTGGATCGAGGAGCGCCCTTTCCTAACAACCCATAGATGGACGTCGAGTTCGTCGCCGAACGTGACGGTTTTCTTGAAATCGCATTGGGCGGCTACGCGCGGCCGCCAGACGTTGTACTCGCGGGCGATCTTGAGAGAATCGAGTCCGAGGGAGAACAGAAACTCAAGCTCCACCTCTTCCATGAAACGGAAGTAGTTCGTGAAGTGGATGATGCCGGCCATGTCGGTGTCCTGCCAGAAGATACGGCGGCGATAGTGGAATTCGTAGGCCATGATGGGTTAGCGTCTCCTCACTCGATATTTCGGGACGTTCTCATAGACGGCCAGTGTCTGCTCGGCCATGCGCTTGCTGTTGAAATGCGCCCGGACCCTGTGGCGACCCTTGGTTCCCATCTGGTCGGCCTCGGCGGGATGGGTCATCAGTTGCGCCAAGCGATTGGCGAGGTCGTGGGGGTTGCCTGGTTCGCAGAGCAATCCGCCGCCGGTGGCGTCGATCAATTCCGGGAAAACACCTATGCGGGGCTGCACGACGGGAACTCCGCAGGCTAGTGCTTCGAGCACATAGAGGCCCTTCGGCGCACGGTAGGACGTGGGTACGGAGAGAACGTCGAGACTGCGTAGAAAGGCAATCTTCTGTTCGTGATCGAGTTCTCCGAGGTATTCGTAGTCTTCGATTATGCCTGAGCTGAGCAGTTGCCTCTCGACTTCGGCGAGGAAGGGTCGGTGTTCGGCGCTGAGCCAACCGGCGACACGCAGGCGAACGCGTGGGCCGCCGTCGTGCCCGGCGCACAGATGCCCGAATGCTTCGGCGAGGCTTTTGAGACCTTTTTCGGGAGCTACGCGGGCCAGATATCCCACAACAAACTCGTCTGGATTACGACGGTGGCGCGCTTCGTAACCTGCCAGATCGATACCTGGATGAACGACAGGGATTCCCTCAGGTTGCAAGCCAAGATGAGGGCCCATTGTCTCGGCGTGGTCGCGGCTCGGCGAGATAAAGACATCGACCGAACGAGCCAGCTCGGGCAGCAGAGCGAAGGCTCGATCGCTGTAAGGGGACGGCAGGCTGGAGAGGAAGAAGTCCTCCCCTTGCAATGAGCAGAAGACGGGCGCCCTGATCCGCCGCTTGAACATGGGCGCGAGACTGGAGAGCATCGAGTTCGTGATGTGAATGACGTCGGGCTGCCAATCGCTGAGCCAGTTGACCAGAGGTTCAAGCTCGGTTCGGAAGGGGCCGCTTTCGCCTTCCAGAACGCCGACGGTGAGAGCGCCTAGTTTCTCGGGTTGGGTGTTGACAGCGAACTTCGAGATCCAGCGCAGCAGGTTGGGACGGTCGAGGAGCGCGCCGATCGACCGGGGAAGGCGGCGCGTCACAGGGAGGACTTGCTGCAGGTAGATTCTCAATCCGCCGATGAAGACGCGGTCGCCGCTGACATCCCGCTCATCCGTGCGGATGGGAGTGTAGGTGGGGATCAGTTGGACATCGTGACCGAGTTCGATGAATGCGCGCGCCAGGGTATTGTCGCGCAGGCAGTTGCCGCAGATGGTGCCCCCGGCGCCGGCTGTGATGTAGGCGATCTTCACCGGTTCGAACCTTAGTCCGCTGCCGCGGTGCCCGACTTGATGGGGATGGAGGCAGCGGCTTGACCGTGTGGGAAGAATTTGTCGAGGGTCGCCCCCGATGGCGCCTTGGTGAGGAGCGAAACACCCACGAGCGTGACGAGCGAAGCGGCGAAGACTGTAGCGACCGGCAATAGACCGAGGAAGAGATAGGCGCCGTTTACGCCGTAGTTCGAGGCCCGAAAGAGCAGCGACCAAACAATGGCCATCACGATCACGGAGGCAATGGCGCCGGCCTTCGTGCAGCGCTTCCAGTAGAGCGACGCGCAGACGAGCGGGAACAGACTTGAGAATCCCGTGAAGCACCAGACGCCGAGCGGAAACACTTCGCGTGGTTCGGCGAGAGAAAGCAGGTAGGTAAGGGTGACGATGGCGAGGATGAATGCGCGCGCTAGCCGAATGCGTTGCCTGTCGTCAAACCGATCCTCACCGAAGTAGTGGGTAACGATGTCGGTCGTGAACATCGTGCCCAGACAGAAAAACTGCGAGTCGAGCGACGACATGATCGCCGCCAGGATACCGGCGCCGAGCAGCCCGCTGACGATGGGTGTTGTGAGCCTATGGACCATCGTGGCAAACTCTGTGTTCGGGGGCGAACCGGCGGGAACGACCAGCGAACCGTCAGGCAGCGTGGCGGACGTAGCCCAGACGCCGATCAGGATGCAAGGCATCCAGACGATCAGGATGAAGATCGGATGCATAAAGACGCTGAGCCGGAATGTCTTGGCCGAGCGGGCCGTCAGCCAGTGTTGAAAGACGTGCGGAAACATCCCGATCGAGAGCGGAATGAGGGCGTAGGTGAAAAACTGGTACTGCGTTATGCTGCCCGATCGCACGAGGCGCTCCGGGTGCGCCTCCAGAACTTGGCGACTGGCGGCGGCGAGTCCACCGAGCTTCGACGAGATCAGCCAAAAGGCTAGTAGGCCGGTCAGGATGAAAACGACGGTCTGCAACGTGTTGGCCCAGGCGGCGCCGCGCACCCCGCCGAAAAAGACATACGACAAAACGACCCCTGAAATGATCAGTCCGGTAAGCCAGGGCGGGAGGCCGCCGTTGGTTGCCGCGAACGCTTCCGGGTAGGTCCCTTGGGTCAGCGATTGGACAACGCCGCCCGCTCCCAGTAGACCGATCAACAGGTAGGGAACGACGAGCGCTACCAGGATTGGGAACAGGATCAAACCGAGCAGATCGCTCTCGAAGCGGTCGCGAAAGTACTGAATCTGCGTCACGTAGCCGAAGCGCTTGCCGAACGCCCACAGACGGATTCCGATGAAAAAGAAGACGGCGGCGTGAACCAATCCCGACCACGAAGCCAGCATGCCGTAGACTCCGATGCCGATGCGGTAGGCTTCGCTGGTGCTGCCGACTAGAGCGAAAGCCGTCATCGTCGTTCCGAACAGCGACATGAGGAGCAGAACAGGGCCAATCGAATGGCTGGCGAGGAAGTAATCGGCGGCGGTCCCGCGGAAGAAACGGTTGGCGACAGCGCCGAGCGTGATCAGCAGGCAGAGGTAGCCCGCCATGACGACGAGCGCGGTCATTGCGGCGGCGGGCCCTCGCTGCGTCCTTCAGCGAAGGCCTCGATGTCGGCAGGCCAGGCATGTTTCAGGGCGAGGTACAAGACGCCCGCCGTAGCCAGCGAATAGACGGCGTGGTAAGCGAGGCCTGTCGGCAAGAAGCCAAAGACGAGGGTGGAGTTATCCCACAGCCAGA
The DNA here is from genome assembly GCA_027624045.1 of Acidobacteriota bacterium. Classification (GTDB taxonomy): domain Bacteria; phylum Acidobacteriota; class Terriglobia; order Bryobacterales; family UBA6623; genus JAPPLB01. The sequence continues at coordinate 1,517 of JAQBUE010000003.1, read as the reverse complement.
AGTCCTGGTGCAGGATCACGAGAACGATAAGAAGTAAATAGACCGCCCGTTTGCGCATGGAAGAGGCACCCACCGGGGTGCCGATATGGTATAAAACACCACAGTCTAACAGAGCCTTTGAGGTCAGTTGTGGCAGCGATTCCCTACCGTTCGGTGGTGCCGCTGAATACTCCCCGAAAAAAAAAAGAGTGGCGCCGCGCTTTCCGCTTGCTAACCAGAAGCCGAGGTGATACACTTTGTGAAGGATGGGCCGGGGAAACATCCCGGTAGAGTCTTTCGGGTGAGCTGATTGGCTCTAACATCCAACCCTTTGACATCTTGACGCAGCGGTCGCACGCAAAGCTGAACTGCTTTGTGGGGCGGACCGTCGTCAAAACAAGTTTGAGGCCGGTCGCGGAAGGGATTCGTTGTTCCCATCGGGGAGCAGGGGAGACGATCTTTCGTGGTCCAGATCTTTGAAAATCTGGTTGAACGTGAAGTCTGCGAGCGAACTAAATTTCGAGTTCTGAGTCGTACGAAACTCCATGAGTTATCTCTGACACCCTTCGGGGGGTCGGAGAGAAAGTAACTTACTCGAGAGTTTGATCCCGGCTCAGAATCAACGCTGGCGGCGCGCTTAACACATGCAAGTCGAACGAGAAAGCTCCCTTCGGGGGGTGAGTAAAGTGGCGGACGGGTGAGTAACACGTGGATAACCTGCCCTTGAGTGGGGAATAACTCTGGGAAACTGGGGATAATACCGCATACGATCTTTCGGGATGAAAGTCTTCGGATGCTCGAGGAGGGGTCCGCGGCCGATTAGCTAGTTGGTGAGGTAAAAGCCCACCAAGGCAAAGATCGGTAGCCGGCCTGAGAGGGCGCACGGCCACACTGGCACTGAGACACGGGCCAGACTCCTACGGGAGGCAGCAGTGGGGAATCTTGGACAATGGGGGAAACCCTGATCCAGCGACGCCGCGTGAGTGATGAAGCCTTTCGGGGTGTAAAGCTCTTTCAGCGGGGACAATAATGATGGTACCCGCATAAGCAGCTGCGGCTAACTACGTGCCAGCAGCCGCGGTAATACGTAGGCAGCAAGCGTTGTTCGGAATTACTGGGCGTAAAGCGAGTGTAGGCGGTTCACCAAGTCTGTTGTGAAATCTCCCGGCTTAACTGGGAGGGTGCGGCGGAAACTGGTGGACTAGAGTGCGAGAGGGGAGAGTGGAATTCCTGGTGTAGCGGTGAAATGCGTAGATATCAGGAGGAACACCGGTGGTGAAGACGGCTCTCTGGATCGCGACTGACGCTGAGACTCGAAAGCGTGGGGAGCAAACAGGATTAGATACCCTGGTAGTCCACGCCCTAAACGATGCATACTTGGTGTGGGCTCTTCATTGAGTCCGTGCCGGAGCTAACGCGTTAAGTATGCCGCCTGGGGAGTACGGTCGCAAGGCTGAAACTCAAAGGAATTGACGGGGGCCCGCACAAGCGGTGGAGCATGTGGTTTAATTCGACGCAACGCGAAGAACCTTACCTGG
>JAQBUE010000151.1 GCA_027624045.1 Acidobacteriota bacterium | reverse complement strand
CGTTAAGTTGTTGTGGGGATTGGGCGGAATATACTTTCGTTGGCTGTGACCGCGCGTGATTCGTGATTCGTGAACCACTTTGAGCGGTTGGGCCTTAGACAACCGCCGTGGGGCTGGGGCCGTGGGTTCGTTTGGTATTTTTGCGGGCGGGTTGCGAGAAGACGGCGGGCGGCGGGACCTTGACACGGGGACAGTCTGGAGTGCACCCCCTCGTGGTCCCTCTGAGAAGTAAGTTTAGGCTGAACGTAGAGGTTACTCGCCTGACACGGCAAGCGCGAGCTCCCTCGCGAATCTGTGATAGGTTATAAGCTATTGACATTCAATTTGACAATAGGCTATAATCTATTAACTATTTCATAAAAATAGGTTGTAACCTATGAAAACGTCCCGCCTTGCCGCCCGAGCCCGCGCTCGCCTTGATGAACGCTTTAGGGAAATGGGGCCTGCCGCACGCTACGCACAGCCGGTGCGCGGATGGGTGAAAGCCATACGCGAGGCGCTCGGCATGTCCACAGCCCAGCTGGCGAAACGGCTTGGGGTCAAGCAGCCTTCCGTCGTCGGCATCGAGCAATCCGAAGCGAAAGGGACAATCGAACTCGCGACCCTGCGGCGCGCCGCTGAAGCGCTCGACTGCACCCTTGTTTATGCGCTCGTGCCGAACAAGCCGCTTGAGCGGACGATCCGTGACAGGGCGCGGCTTTTCGCGCGCCACCGCCTGGAACCGGTCGAGCATTCGATGATACTTGAGGATCAGAAGGTAACGAAGAAGGACGCGGACGCGAGGATCGACGAAATCCTGCGCGAGACCAACCCGCGCAAATTCTGGGACTGACGTGAGCGACGTCTTCGAGCAGCCGGATGACGCGGCGACGCCCCTCACGCCGGAAGAGATGCGAGATCTGATTCCCGCGCATATCGCCGACCGCCGCGACCTTAACGAAGCGGAGCAGGAGAACATCACGCGGGGGCAGGAGTGGGCGCTGGGCCGCCGCCGCGACACGCTGAGCGAGAAGTTCATCAAGGAGATGCACCGGCGGATGCTCGGCGAAGTCTGGCGGTGGGCCGGCGATTTCCGGCGTAGCGAGCGCAACCTCGGCATTCCCTTCTACGAAATCCCGGCGGCCTTGCGCCGCGACCGTTTCTTACTTATGCCCGTCGTATGGATCAGGTGCTACCGAAGTTGTTGATATACTTGCCACAGCCATGATGAAAACCAAGAAGGTGACTGTTGAGCTCAGCTTGAACGATGCTAACTCGCTCATTGCATATCTCGGTCTTTTCCGTGTGGCGATGGAGGACAAAAGCTCGGATCTTTACCGAGCTTTTGACCAGAATCTGACGGCAGCTGACTGGCAAGGGGCTGCCCGATGCCTTGAGCCGCTAAGGCGAGCCGTCAAACACGGATGACCCTCTGTTTCTCAAATGGCTAGTCAGTCGCGTCGGAATCGGCACAACTGTCCTTCCGAAGCTGGGACTAGACTCAGTTTCGATCATCAGTCTTCCAGGAGAAAGCGCCATGGCGGGGGAACTACGCGTAGAGTACGGCACGAAGACGATTCTCGACCTCCGAAGCCTCCAGGAGCGAGGACACCTCAATCTGGAACCCGGTTTCCAGCGCAAGAGCGTTTGGACCATGGCGGACCGTCGCAAGTTCGTCCAGTCCATTCTTGAGGGTTTTCCTGTTCCATCAATCTTCTTATACCGTCGGACGGACAATGACGAGTTGGTGTATGACGTCTTGGATGGTAAGCAACGCTTAGAGACCATCTTCATGTTCTCGTGCGTACGACCGTTCAAAAGGTACCGCTTCCAGGTGAAACATGAATTTGCGGAGGACGGGGACTGGGACTGGTGGGACTGGAAAGATCTGGAGAGCTACGGAAGGACGGTCCCGCTTCTTGAGTACAAGATACAGGTCGCCGAAGTAAGCGGCAATTTAGGAGACATCGTCGAACTGTTCGTTCGAATCAACTCAACCGGGAAGGCATTGACATCGAGCGAGGTGCGCCATGCACGTTTCTATACCAGCTCGTTCCTCAAACAAGCCGAGAAGCTTGCTACTAGGCATCGAGAGTATTTGAAGCAACAGCAAATCGTCCTGACGACGGGAATCGAGCGTATGAAGGATGTTGAGCTCATTAGCGAACTGCTGGCCTCCATTCAGGTCGGGGGTCCCATTCACAAGAAACAGGCTGTTGACAAAGCCATCGGGGGACTTTCCGTTAATGCTCACACTCTGGCGAGAATCGTGAGCGAGTTCAGTGGCACACTTCAGACCGTCAAGAAGATGTTTCCCGATCTCGGAACCACCAGATTCAAGAATCAGTCCGAGTTCTATTCGCTTTTTCTTGTAGTTTGGAATCTTCGGCAAAAGGGCTTGATCCTCAACGACCGTACTCGCAATCGAACCGCGATGGAACTACTGAGACGTTTTTCCGACGGTGTCGATGAGGTTCGTGAGCGCCAACGCAAGGCTAGGGGCGCAAAAGCCAGTCAACGGATGTTTGCGGACTACCTCCTGCTGGTCCAGCAATCTACCGATGCTCTCTCTCAAAGGACGAGGCGTGGTGAGGTTGTTGCCAGCCTGTTCGCCGGAATCTTCGAGCGTAAGGATGACCGGCGAACCTTCAGTTCAGAGCAACGTCGAATGCTGTGGAACAGCGACGAGAAGAAGAAATGCCGCAACTGCGGAGATACGCTCGATTGGACCGATTTTCAGATCGACCATCTCCTGCCGCACAGCAGGGGTGGTCGCACTGAATTGCGAAACGCTGCATTGATGTGTCGTCCTTGTAACCTTGAAAAAGGGGCGACGGTATCGAAGCCCTGAAATTGATGAGCCCCTGCGCTGAGCTGACACGCAGGCCCCAGGGGCGAAGCTACTGAGGGGCACTGCCACCGTCGGTGGCTTCCGCCTTTTTCTCATCCTTCGGCGGTGCGTCGGAGAGGGTGGCCAGCAACTCTTCCCAGTCGAGCCATTTGTCTTTGCCGTTCAGCCACTTGTCGAACCACGCTAGCTCGGCGTACATTTTCACGAGTTGATAGCGCGGCTTCGTGATGCCGTGGGGCATGCCGGGGAACTCGATGTATTCGACCGGGACGCCCAGCTTTTGCAAATTCATATAGAGTTCGCGGCTTTGTGGATTCGGCACGCGCTCGTCGCTCGTTCCGCACATGATGAGCGTGGGCGTCTTGGCGTTCTTGATGTAGGTGAGCGGTGAGACTTCGAGGTAGTGGTCGCGGTTGTCGTAGGGCGTCCCTTCAAAATAGAACTCGCGATTGATCTGCATGTCGCTCTGAGCCCACATCGAGATCCAGTTCACCGCACCCGCGCCCGACGCGATGGCCTTGAAACGGTCGGTGTGAGTGAGCGCCCAGTTCGACCAGTGACCGCCGGCGCTCCATCCCATGTGAACCATCTTGTCGGGGTCGGCGATGCCCTGCTCGATCAAATAATCGACGCCGTTCATGATGTCTTCAAAGCCTTGCCGGAAGTAGTCGCCCGCGATCTCGCGCCGGAACGATTCGCCGTAGCCGCTGCTGCCGCGATAGTTCGGCTGAAACACGGCATACCCTCTCCCCGCGAATACATGCGCGTAAGTACCCCAGTTATGTGAGAACGCGTTCGTCGACGTGCCGGCCGGCCCGCCGTGAACTTGCACCACCAGCGGATAGCGTTTGCCCGGCTCGTAGTCCACAGGTTTTACGAGGACGCCTTCCACCTGCTTGCCGTCCGTGCTCTTCCAGCGCACGCGTTCGTAGGCGCCAAGCTTGAACTCATCCACTTGCGGCGATGAATCGGTCAGTTGCGTCCACTGATCGGATGCCCCCAGATGGGCCAGGTCGGCCGTGAAGAATTCGTCAGGCTCGTCGGGAGTGGAACGCCGCAGAACGAGTTTGTGGGCGTCGTGATTGTAGTTCGTGTTGACGACTTGCTCCCCGCTTGTCACTTGCTCGGGATCGCCGCCCGTCACCGCGACGCGCATCATCTGACGGTTCAGACCCAGCGTCGGCGCGAAGTAGATCGCTTTGCCGTCGGGCGTCCAGAAGCTGATGGCGCCGTCGTAATCCCAGCCTTCGAGCAGCTTTCTTTCCGCGCCGCCGGCGGTTGGGACCAGGAAGAGTTTACCCGCGCGAAACTCCTCGCCGCGGTCGGGCGCGACATACGCCAGCCAGGCGCCGTCGGGAGAAAATTCAAACACGGTCTCTTCCTGTTTGTTATTCGTGATGCGCCGCGTCTCGCCCGCGTCGATGTCAAGCAGAAAAAGCTCGCGGTCCCAAGTTGTCGCGAAACGCGCGGTGCTCGCCGCCGCATAGGCCAGGTACTTCCCGTCGCGGGATATTTTGATGCCGGCGGGGCCGCGGTCGGTGTGCTGGGTGAGTTTCTTTTCTTCCTTCGACTCGATGTCAATCACCCAGAAGTTAGCTGGGGGATGCTCCTCATCGTTGATCTTGACGTCGAACCCCTGCTTGTTGCGCTTCTGATCGGCCGGGTCGGCTTCGTCAGGGGCGGCGAATAAGATGCGCTTGCTGTCGGGATGCCAAAGCCACTGGGCAACAGGCGTGGCGTGGCTTGTCAGCTTGGCAGCGGGTTGCTCCGGGTGGCCGAGGTCGACGAGCTGCAGTTGAGGATTGTCTCGGTCCGCCGTGATGAACGCCAACCAGCGCCCGTCACGGCTCAACTGAAAGCCTCGCACGCCGGACTTCTCATCGCTGAGCTTGCGGGCTTCACCGCCATGCAAGGGCAGCCAGTAGACCTGCCGCCGCGGGCCGTCGCGGTCCGAGAGAAAGACAATGGCGTCGGAAGCGCGCGACCAGGCCGCGCCGGTCTCGCTCTTGTCGTCGGTAAAGGTCATGCGGCGCGCTTCGCCGCCATCCATGCGAGAGACGTGGATATCGTTGAAGCGCTTGCCCTGCTTCCAATTGAGAACCGAGCGCTCGTAGAGCAGCCACTGGCCGTCAGGGGATATCTCGGGGTTGCTTAGCTCGTCAATCTTGAGGATGTCGAGCGGTTCCATCGGGCGGGGTTCCGGGGCGCGCGGCTCGGTGGGGTGAGGTTCGGCGGCATAGCTGACGCCGCCGAGCCCGGCCAGCGCAACAAGCACGCAAACGGCATTTCGCAAAGTGGTTGACCGCATCGATATTCTCCCGCGAGCCGACTTCGAGCCCGGCCCATCCTGGGGCCATTGTATCTGGAAGCGAGCCGCTCCCCCCCCCCCCCGCGGCGATTTCTAAGCGACCGAAACATTTTCTGAAAAAAATGGTTTGGAGTGCCGCCCTCATGGATATAATGAGGCCGTGGAAGAACAACAACTTAAGATCGCGGTCTTCATCGACTACGACAATATCGAAATCGGCGTCAAAACGACCCTGCACCGCGAATTCAATGTTAGCAGCGTGCTCGACGGCCTCAAGGAGCGTGGCGAGGTGGTGTCGAAGACCGCCTACGGCGACTGGAGCCGTCACGGGAAAGCAGCGCGGGCCTTTAGCGAGCAGGGCGTGCAGATGGTCCAGCGCGACACCACGCCCATGGGCGACAAGAACGGTGGAGACATCAATCTCGCGCTTGATGCCCTGGAGATGGCGTTCACGCGTGACCATATCAACGCTTTCGCTATCGTCAGCGGCGACAGCGATTTCATGCCGCTCGTCAACAAGCTGAAGCAGTTCAACAAGCGCGTCTACATCGTCGGCGGCAAGGCGTTCACCAGCACGATTTTGCAGCGCAACTGTCACGAGTTCGTTAGCTACGAATCGCTGATCGACACGGAACCTTCACGATCGCGCCGCGCGGGTGGGCCGGCACAGCGAGGGCGCCCGCGCCGTTCACTGCTACCGCTCAATCGCGCCATGCCGCTGATTGACCGCGCGCTTCACTCACTCGATTTGCGCGGCGTTCAGCCGCAGCTTGGTCTGCTGAAAAGCACGATGCAGCAGCTGAATTCCGTCTTTACCGAGCGGGATTACGGCGCGTCGTCATTCTCGGGATTCATCGACAAACTCGTCAAAGAGGGCCATCTGTCCGTCCGAAGCGTCGAAGGTCAGCTGATGGTGGAGCGATCGGGCGACGGCGACGAATCCACCAACGGCGGCACGAGGGATCACGAAGACGCGATTCGGATGCTCGCCGAGGTTTTGGAGACGAATGTCGACATCCTCAATCTGGGCATCCCGGCCCGCGAGGTGGAAGCGGTCGTTCAGGCGGCTGACCCAGATTTCAAGGGGACCGACTACGGCTTCTCGGAGTTTGCCGAACTCCTCAACTATGCCCGCGATAAGGGCATTGTTCGTGTGGAAGCGGATCTGGAACACGGGCTGCGCTACTATCCCGGCGACGAACTGCTCAATCCATCAAGTTCCAGGAGCGCCTCGGATGCCGCTGGCAGTCCTGCCGAGGTCACGGAATCCGGCGACGCCGAAGCCGAACCGGACACGGTCGACGAAGCGCCCAAGCCAAAGCCAAAGCCTCCGGCCAGATCCCCATCGCGAAGCCGCGGCCGAAGAGGCTCTCGCGGACGCTCTACAGCCGCTCGCAAGCCTGCCGCGGCCCCTGCTGCTGAACACGCAGCCCCTACTGAACACGCTGGCACTACTGAGCACGCCGCCGAACACCTGGAACCTGTGAAACGCCCGGCGCCCGTCGAACGCGCAATGTCAACACGCCGGCCGGCCGGCGCCCCGGTGGATCTCGACGACTAACCCGTGCTGACGCCGCGTGCGCTATTCGTCCATCGTGATCTTCAGCGCTTTGAGAAAGGCGTGGTCCTGCTGACTGAATGACACTTCGGACGCAACAAACCTTTTGGGGACCACGCCATCAACGCTGCTTGACTCATTGCGGTTCAAGCCGATGGTTGCCTCGAGAACGAGGAAGACATCATATCCTTCTTTCTTGATCTCACCGATGGCTTCCGCGATCGGGTCGGATTCCGAAAGGGAATCGTTGATGGCATTTCCCAATTGCTGCATCAGTTCCTTGAGTTGATCTTCCAATTAGGGCACCTGCCTTCGGCCGCGCCTGGTCGGTGGACGGCCTGTTGTCGCGTCGCGTTGCGGGTCACGCCGCGACAGGATCGCTGCTAAGCGAACGTGAATGACCCTCATTCAACCAGATCGCCTCAAACTAGTGCAACGCGTCCCTTTGTGGGTATCGGAAGATCGTCGCGATAACGAGAGCCCCATGCCGCAGCAGGAGTTCGCGGCGTTTGGGTTCGCGGAGGGACCGAGTTGGTGTTGTGGTATGTTGGCACTTCGGCTCTAACAGGCGCGACTACGAAAATTCTGTTCTAAGGGGACGGGGCATTGGAACAACGGGCACATTGGGGTTCACGGCTAGGCTTCATCCTGGCGGCGGCGGGTTCAGCCGTGGGACTGGGGAACATCTGGAAGTTCCCTTATATCACGGGTGAAAACGGCGGCGGCGCGTTCGTTGTGGTTTACCTGCTGTGTGTGATGTTGGTCGGATTGCCGGTGATGGTGGCGGAGATTCTGATCGGCCGCTCGACGCAAGGTTCTCCTGCTCGTGCCTTTCGGACCCTTGCCGGCAAGGGCAGCCCTTGGATTTCGATGGGCTGGCTGGGCGTCGCTTCCGCGTTCGTGATCCTCTCCTACTACAGCGTGGTGGCGGGCTGGTCGTTGCACTTCACATACCTATCGCTGACAGGCAACCTCGTCAACCTCGTCCCGGCGGAGTTTGAGCCGCTCTTTGAAAGCATGTACGCTTCGCCCGGTCTGAATCTTACATGGCATGCGGTCTTCATCGGACTGACGATGGCGGTCGTGTTGGGAGGAGTCTCGAAGGGCGTGGAGCGATGGTCTCGCATCCTGATGCCCGCGTTGTTCGTGATGATGCTCATACTGCTCGCCAAAGCCTTCACTCTGGACGGCTTTGACCGGGCGGTGGACTTCATGTTTGGTTTTCGCACCGACAAGCTCACCGGCGCGGGCGCGCTGGAGGCGCTCGGGCATGCCTTCTTCAGTCTCAGCCTGGGGATGGGCGCGATGCTCACCTACGGCAGTTACCTGCGCAAGGACGATGACATCATGGGTGCATCGATCACGATTACGGCCCTCGACACGGCCGTCGCGATCGCGGCATCGATGATTCTGTTCCCGATCCTGTTCACTCACAACATGGAGGCGGCACAGGGTCCAGGCCTGGTTTTCATCAGTATCCCGATCGCCTTCTCTCAGATGGCCGGAGGCGCTTATCTGGCCCCAATTTTCTTCGGTCTGCTGGTTTTCGCGGCGCTGACCAGCGCGATCTCGATGCTCGAAGTCACGACGTCTTCGTTTATTGACGGCAACAGCTGGTCCCGCAAGAAGGCGACCCTGCTTGCCGGCGGGCTCATTTTTCTGGTCGGTATCCCTTCGGCGCTGAGTGGCGGCACGGCGCTGTTTGGTTCGAACATCGAAGGGCTGGTCGGCAAAAACTGGTTCGATTCGTTTGACTATCTGGCCACGAACTGGATGTTGCCGCTTGGCGGACTCGGTATCGCCGTCTACACGGCTTGGCGCATGAACGAGGCCATCCGCCACGATCACTTCCTGGCCGGATCCAAGCTGCGCCACTTCTATAAAATCTGGCTGCTGCTGTTGAAGTTTCTGGTGCCGGTCGCCATCATCCTCATCTTTCTGCACGCCATCGGGCTGGTCTAAACCCGGTCGGCGACGGACGGACATTTCGCACCGGCTAGCGCATGTTCCTCGAAACTGGCGGCGTCGCGATCAGCGAACCGGTGACGATGCTCACCGACTACATGCTGCTCTTGCAGGCTTGGCTGTACGGCCGGGCGTTGCGGCGTCAGGGCGGGGAAGATGCCCCCGAAACGCTTAACAAGTGGATCGCCGGGTTCTATGCCGTCGCAGTCGGGGCGTTTGCGGGCGGCACCCTGCACGGCTTCCAGCTCATGATGAGCCGTTCCGCGCTGATCTTTCTGCTGCTCGCGACGGTTGTCGCGTTGACCGCGGGCGCTTTCTCGCTTCTCGAAGCAGGGCTCGAATCCGCCCGGCAGCCCGGTCCAAGTAATCCACTCCCGTGGATGCTAGTTGCGCGGTGGCTATGGACGATGGCCGCCGCCGCCGCCATTGCCGGCCTGATCGCGCTCGCCTGCCCTCCACTCCACGAGCACTTCAGTCAGAACGATCTGGCGCACATCGTCTTGATGCTGGCGCTCTACAGCGGCTACCGCGCCGCGTCCCTTCGCCACGGCCTCGGCGGCTGAATCCGCGCCGGATCGGCCCGTCTCATTCCGCCTTCAGCCTGTCATTCCAAGGTGACCCGGTAGAATGGAAGGTTTCCGAGTTTGCCCTTGATGTCCACCTCCGCCTCACAGACGCACGAATCCTTGGAGGTAGCAGTCATCGGCGCCGGTCCAACCGGCCTTTCCTGTGCGATCGAACTCAAGCGCCGCGGCGTCGGCGCGGTCGTGTTCGACAAGGGCTGCGTCGTCAATTCGCTCTATCACTACCCGACGCACATGACGTTCTTCACGACGCCGGAGTTGCTCGAGATCGGCGACCTGCCGATGACCGCCGTTCGCGAGAAACCGACACGCGCCGAAGCTCTGAAGTACTACCGCCGCGCCGCCGAGCATTACAAGCTCGACATCCGGCAGTATGAACGCGTCGACGACGTGCAGGGCGCTGACAGCGAATTCTCCATCCTCACAACGGATCGCACCACTGAAAGCCGCCGCTATCGCGCGCGCAAGATCATCATCGCCACCGGCTACTACGACATCCCCGTCATGATGAACGTGCCGGGTGAAGACCTGCCGAAGGTCCTGCACTACTACACCGAGCCGCACCCTTTTTACAATTGTGATGTCGCCATCATCGGCTCGAAGAACTCAGCGGCGATTACCGCCCTCGAAGTCTACCGAGCCGGCGGACGTGTCACGCTGATCTACCGTAGCGCTGAGTTGAGCAGCAGAATCAAATACTGGATTCTGCCCGACATCGAGAACCGCATCAAGAACAACGAGATCGAGGCTTACCCGGAATCAAGCGTTCTCCAGATCACCCAAGACAGCATCCGCATCGCAACCCCCGCCGGCGAGGAGACCCTGAAAAACGATTTCGTGCTCGCCATGACCGGTTACTCACCCGACCTGGAGTTCCTGAAGCGGGTGGGCATTACACTCGAAACCGAAACGCTCAAACCACGCACAAATGCCGCTACGCTCGAGAGCGAACGCCCCGGCATTTACTTGGCGGGCGTGATCGTCGCCGGCATGCATACGAGCGAGATTTTCATCGAGAACGGACGCTTCCACGGAATTGCCATCGCCGACGATATTGCCGGCCGCTTGCACCAAACCTAGAACTCAGTCCGCGGACCAAACAGAATGCGAATCGGTATCACGTGCTATCCCACTTACGGCGGCAGCGGCATCGTGGCCACCGAGCTCGGTATGGAACTCGCCGAGAGGGGTCATGAGATCCACTTCATTACCTACGCCAACCCGATCCGTCTGAGCGCCGAGTCCCCGCGGCTGCACTACCACGAGGTAGAGGTCACGAATTACCCGCTCTTTCAGTACCCGCCGTACGCCCTCGCACTCGCCTCGCGCATGGCCGAAGTGGCTGAATCGGCCAAGCTCGACTTGCTGCACGTGCACTATGCCATCCCGCACTCCATCAGCGCCCTGCTGGCGAGCCAGATGTTCGAGGGACGGTTGCCGTTCATTACGACTCTGCACGGAACGGACGTTACTCTCGTCGGCAACGACCCGTCCTACTTTCCTATCACGAAGTTCGCGATCGAACGCAGCCCCGGCGTCACGACTATCAGTGAATACCTCCGCAAACGCACGATCGATGTTTTCGGCGTCAAGAACGCGATTCGCGTTATCCCGAACTTCGTGAACTGCGACCTCTACCAGGTCGTCGAGGATGCTGCGTTGAGGGCCGACTACGCGTCGCCGCATGAGAAGATCCTGATGCATCTGTCGAACCTGCGGCCGGTGAAGCGCCCGCTGGACTGCGTCCGCATTCTGGCGCGCCTCGTCGAGCACGTTCCAGCGCGCCTGCTGATCGTTGGTGAGGGACCCGAGCGGGGCGCGGCTGAGTCGTTGGCCCGCGAGCTCGGCGTCGAAGACAGAGTCGAGTTCCTCGGGAAACAACTGAAGGTTGCGCCGCTGCTGGCGTTGGCCGACCTCTTTCTTTTGCCCAGCGAGATGGAAGGGTTTGGCCTGGCGGCACTGGAGGCGATGGCTTGCGGCGTTCCCACGGTCGCTTCAAACGTCGGGGGCGTGCCGGAACTGATCACTCACTCGGTCGACGGCATGCTGTGCCCCGTCGGTGATATCGACACCATGGCCCAGGCCTGCCGCGATCTGCTCTCTGATCCGGAACGCTACAAAACCGTCGCCGGGGCTGCCCGCCAGACAGCGCTCACACGCTTCTGCGCCAGCAAGATCATTCCGCTCTACGAGGACTATTACCGCGAGATCCGCGCAACGCCGCCGAAGTAGCTCGCGGGCGTAAGCGCCAAGTTTGACACCCTCGTCGCTGGTTCCTACAATCGAAGATTGCGGCGAGGTAGCTCAGTCGGTAGAGCGCGGCCCTGAAAAGGCCGGCGTCGGCGGTTCGATTCCGTCCCTCGCCACCACAAGCATTACATCCTGCCTCCCCAAGGGGTCCATCGAGCCAGACAACTCGAAAACGGGCCCCGAAGGGAGTGTCTTCGTGGTAAGTACTAGCTTCGCGAATCGCACTCCCCACAGAGAAAAATTCCGCTGAACAGGTATTTGGGCGACTACGGTGTCCGCTATCCGGCCCACGTGACTGCTCTCTGAAGCTATCCGGCAGGGAGTTCGAGGAAAAGCCCTCCTCCGGCAAGCGCTCCCATTCGACCTTCAGGGCGTTACGGCCCGACAATGCCGCCCAGGTCGTGCGCCCCAGCACGGCAATCGCCCCGTCACATTCAAGAACGTCAACCACGCCCGCAATCCTTCTCACCTCGGCTCCATCAAAGCCAACGAGACGGTCGCCAAACCGGGGGGGGGCGCGCCAAAGCCGCGAAAACCATGTTCGGAATGCGAACATCGATTCCAAACTTGGCGCGGCCCCGCACCTTGGCCGGTGTATCCAAGCGCTTGATCGGCTGGCCGACGAGTCGAAACTCAGAGGCCTCCTTGAGCCTCACCCGCTGAGGAACGCCCTGTCGCGCAGCCGCCTTCGCCAGTTCGCCGTAGCCAAGCCGCCGTCCGGACGCGGCGTGAATCACATAACCAACTTCGGCGCGACATTCCTTTTCGGGGACCGACCACTCTCCCGCCGCGGCGGACACGAGCATCGTTCGCGCCGTCGCTCCCACGCGTCGCAAGCGTTTCCAGGAAGTTCGGATGCTCAGACTGCCGCCGGTCGTCTGGTCTCCATAGCGCCCCCGATCGGCCAAGGCGGGAAGGACACGAATCTTCGACCAGTCCGCCTCAAGTTCCTCAGCCACGATCATCGGCAGGGCTGTCCGCACACCCTGACCCATCTCGGAACGCGCCACGACGATGTCAATGTTTCCGGCGGCGTCGATTTTCAGCCATGCATCCGTTTCGCTCTCAATCCCGCAACGCTCGAAACAGAGCCCCAGCACCAGGGCCGCACCAGTCTTCGGAAACACGCGCAGCACCTGCCGCCGGCTGATTCGGACAACTGAATCCGGATCACCCATCGTCATCGGTTACGCGCCGCCTCGGCGGCCCGATGAATCGCGCGCCGAATGCGCGGATAGGTGCCGCAGCGACAAATATGACCTGCCAGGGCCTGATTGATGTCCTCGTCGGTTGGCGCGCTGCTCCGGGCCAGCAGCGAACTAGCTGACAGGATCATGCCTGGCTGACAGTAGCCGCACTGCGGGACGTCTTCCTCGATCCAAGCCTGCTGAACCAGGTGGTCCTCGTCGATCCCGAGCCCTTCAATCGTTGTCACCGAGCGGGCCGCCGATTTCGCTAGCGGCACGACACAGCTTCGAACCGGTTGCCCGTCCAGATGCACTGTGCATGAGCCGCAAAGACCACGGCCGCAACCGAACTTAGCAGCCTGTGGTGGAAGTCCCACATTGAAACAAGAGTCGATAAACTTGTTCTATGGCAATGGGACGGCGCAAGCGACG